>JAPLYL010000004.1 GCA_026395595.1 Candidatus Parcubacteria bacterium
GTTTGGTTTAAAGAAATGGATTTTCCATTTCAAAAATTAACTTTGGGGTTTGGTTGTTAAAAACATCTTCACTAAAATGATATTTTTCCGCGAATAAAGTTCCCGAGCAACAAAACCTTGCAGAAGACCAGTCAAAGCCGAGTTTTTCTGAAACATCGCGAACTGTTTTTTCATCTTTTCCTTCTATTTCAACCAAAGGTTCAAGAAACGGCCATTCATCAATAGTTACCTCAGTACCATCTATTTTCCAAAGTTCTCTTTTTGTTTCTTGATATGCTTTTTCTTTACAGCCGAGAATTTTTAAAAAATTCACGCCTTCTTCAAAACTATCAACTATCAGACAAATTTCTTTTTGATTGGTGATTTTATCTCCATCAATGATTTTAACGCTCATCGTAATCTTATCTCCTTCATCACGTACGCGAGCCCAACCTCCGGTAATCTCGTGTCCTTTTGGTAAATGAAAAACCGCACGTTTCTGTAAAAACTCCGCGCGTTCCAAATGTGCGCCAGCATTTTTAAGTTTCTCTCTTATTACCTCTTTATCGATATTCGTGAATGTCGCTTCATATTCAATTTCCATAGTAAAAAATTTAGAAATTAATGATTAAACTTACAAGCCTTTTAGAACGACGGTTCATTTTATTTCAAATTAACTCTGTTATAGTTTCTTAGATAAGCTTCCTGCATCTTTAAACATTTCGGTGCCAACACTTCCCCATTTTACATACTCATCTATCTCGTCAAAGGAAACAAACTTTCTTTCATATTCTCTCCCTGTAGCGGGATCCGGCTGTGTCGGATTTATTTTTATAATCATTGCCAAATAACGGTATTGATAAAAAAGTTCCCCTTTTTCCGGAGTACCTCCGGGAATTTGCCAGCGTTTATCTTTTATTACAAGAATCTTTCCTTCATCATCTATACAAACACCATACACCTGAGCGACAGGAACATATTTTTTGATATCAGAAGTTGGAAGCCAAGTGTAGGTAATTTCTTGACCATCCCAACTTGATTTTTCAGTGAATTTTGCCATAGTCTTTTTATCTCCAGATTTCTGATTTGAAAAACTGTTCTTGAAAATTTGTGGCTTTTCGTATTTCTTCGTCTGAAATTTTTATACCTTCTGGTACGATAACGAGCTTGTCGTCATCGTCATTCGTTCGGTGAATAATGGCGACGCATCTGCCGGTAAATTCCTGTACCGGTTCGTTAACCCCGAGCAGATAGGCGTCCAATTCCTCGTCGTCCGGCGCTTTAGTATCGGGAACAAAACCGTAATTGACTTCATAAAAAAATCCATGTTTCGGGTGTTTGGAACCCAAAGTCCGATCAATTTTTATGAATACCTGTTGTCCAAGATACGGGACTGAATAACTTTTATTTTTTTCTGACATGTTTTTATTATGTAATACCATCTCCAATTAACTCATTCCCTTTTAGTTGGTAGAGTATAACAGGGTGAAATAGCCCCAAGGGCAGTCCTTCCCCGTCGCTCCGCTCCTTAATGCGAGTATTAGCAATACAATAATCTATATTACAAATTAATCGCTAAAACTGTAATATAAATAATTATATTACAACCTACTCCTCCAGTCCTATGTAGTGTTCGTACATGGCTCGGTATTTTCCGTTTTGGATTTTCATGAGGTCTTCGTGGGAGCCGGATTCTATGACTTTTCCTTCTTCAACCACGAGAATTTTGTCGGCTTTTCTTACCGTGGAAAGACGATGGGCTACGATGAACGTGGTTCTTCCTCTCATCAATTCTTCCAGAGAAAGAGAAAGTTCTTTTTCGGTTTTTGAATCAAGCGCGCTCGTGGGTTCGTCCAAAATAAGAATCGCAGGGTTTCGCAAAACGGCGCGCGCGATAGCAACTCGCTGTTTTTGTCCGACGGAAAGTTTTACTCCGCGTTCGCCGACTTTCGTTTCGTAACCATTCGTAAATTTTTCAATGAATTGATCCGCTTGGCTTATTTTTGCCGCCGAAACAACCTGCTCGTGCGTCGCGTCAAAAGTTCCGTATTTTATATTCTCCTCAATGGTGTCATTAAAAAGAGAAAGTTCTTGCGGGACAACGGCAATATGTGAACGCAGTTCTTTGAGGTCAAGTTCGTGTGTATCCTTTCCGTCAATTTTTATACTCCCCGAAGTCGGAAAATAGAGGCCTGAAATAAGACTGATGGTTGTGCTTTTTCCCACACCTGATTCGCCGACCAGCGCGACGGTTTCGCCCTGCTTGGCAACAAAAGAAACCGTATCCAGAATAAGCGCGTCGTCCGAGGCGTACTGAAAAGAGACATTTTCAAAAGCGACTTCTCCGCGGATATCCCCAAGCGGTATCGCATTTTTTGGCGCATATAGTTCTTCCGGCTGATCAAGCACGGTTTCGTACAAAAGCGCCGCGGCGGCAAATCCCGCTTGAAAACCTTGCCACTGAACGCCGATGCGGACAATAGGAGAAAGGAACATGGCGGAATACCCATTAAAAGCCATGAGGGTACCGATGGTTATTTCTCCATTCACAACCAGACCGACCGATAAAACAAAAGTCGTGCCCTGAACAACGAATACCATCGTGCGTTGAAAACCATCCAAGCGGGCCCAGACTGATTCAAGTCTCCTCCATATTCCACGCGCTTCAGTAAATTCTTTCGTCCGCCTTTCATCTTCATACTCTTCAGACGTTGAAATTTTTACGATATTTATTTGAGACACGGCACTTCCCGCACGTCCATACGCTTTGCCGTAGGCGGCAACACCTTCTTTGTGAATACTTGCTGTCGTCTGAACATTGCGAAGCATCATGACAACATAAATGAGCGCGCCGGAAAGAAGGACAAATGCCAATTTTACATTAAGAGTAAAAGCGATGGCAATACCAAAAAAGACAGAAAGAAGATCGGGAAAAATACTCAGAGATTGGTTGACGATACTTGGCACCCTTCCTGCTGCGCGATGACATATTTCCCTGATTTCCGATTGGTGGTGTTCTTTGTGATAAGACAACGGCAAGCGAAGGAGGTGATGATAGTTGATTTGATTTATAGAAATTTCAATATCTTCGGGAAGACCGCGAGAATTAAAAGCTTGGATCCAGCCGACGATATTAAGAATAATCTGTGCAAAGAACCACAAACCCAAAGCATAAAATACGGGAACGATAGTACCGGAGGGGCCGACTTTTGCCGCCAAATTCAACGCATCAAAAAACCGTCCGGAAAGATACGGAGTAAAAGCACTAGCGATAGCAGAAAGAGTACCTATCCCAATGAGAAAGTAAATCGTTTTACGATGAGGAAAAGCCAATCGCCACACCGCTTTCATTCCATTTTTTATTTTGTAGTCCGATTTTATTGTTTCAGCCATAAAAATTTATTATACCACAAAAAAAGTGAATAAAAACAGGGTAAAATAGCCCCGAGGACTACCCTTTCCCCGTCGCTTCGCTCCTCCTTAAGGGTAGTCCTCACAATGCGACAAAAAAACACCGGCGGTTTTGGCTCGGTGTTTTTCTTTTCTGTTATATCCCCTCTTCTTTGAGGTCTTCAAAAAGTTTGCGGGCTTTTCGGGAGAGTTTTTTGGGGAGGTTAATGTTGAGTTTGATGAGGAAATCGCCTCGATGTGTTTTATCTATCGGGACTCCTTTTCCGCGAACTCTGAGGATTTCTCCATGAGCAACGCCTTCGGGAATCTTTACGGAAATTTTGCCGTCCAAGGTTTCTATCGGATATTCTCCACCCAAGAGCGCGTCAGATAATTTAATGTCCAAATTCATCGCCAGGTTCGTTCCTTCTCTTTTCAAAAAAGGATGTGACAAGCAGTGGATCTTCGCATATAAATCTCCAGAAACTCCCCCGGGGGCAGCTTCGCCTTTGGCTGACATGCGAATGACTTCGCCGTTTGAAATTCCCGCAGGAATGGAAATTCTAATTTCTTCCTGACCACGGAGAGCTCCCGCACCGCGACATTTTCCGCATTTCTCCGCCGGCACTTCACCCTTGCCGATACAAGAAGAACATTCGCGAACCGTACTGATATTACCGAATATGGTTTTCTTCGCTTCGTGAACTTTTCCCTGTCCATTACAGATTTCACATTTCTTCATTTTTGTTCCCGGCTTCCCTCCCGATCCATGACATTCAGAACAAACCAAAGTTTTGGAAATGAGGACTTTTCGTTCGGTACCAAAAATAGCTTCCGCGAACGGTATTTCAAGATCAATGGAAATGTCTCTTCCTCTTTTGACTTGTCCGCGTCCGCCATTTCCAAAGAAATCACCGAAGATATCGCCGAGGTCAAATTCCATGCCTTCCGTGCCGTTGAAACCCTGAAAACCGGAGAAATCAAAACCTCCGAAGCCCTGACCTTGTTGAGCGCCATTTCCACCAGGGAAAGCCGAACCGTAGGTGTCGTAGGAAGCGCGTTTGCTGTCATCGGAAAGTATCTGATAGGCCTCATTTATCTCCTTGAACTTCGCCTCATTTCCACCCTGTTTATCAGGGTGATATTGGTGCGCGAGCTTACGGAACGCCTTTTTGATGTCGTCTTTGGTTGCGTCCTTGTTGATGCCCAATATCTTGTAGTAGTCGTTTGCCATATGTGTTTAAATTAAGGTAGTCGCATCATACCACAGAACGCCTTTTCAGACAATTTGACAAAAATTGAGTAAATATATACCCTAAAATAGGGTTTATGTTCAATTTTTCCTAGAGGAGGAACCCAGAACATGAAAAAAGAAGACAAAAAGATCATTTGGATGGTAATCGTCGGCGTACTTGTAACGCCATTCGCTATTTATATTCTTCCTCATCTGGAAGCTTGGGTGGAATCATTACTCTCAGTGCTTCACTAGACAAAACACAAAGCCCCGGCAAAAGTCGGGGCTTTATTTTTTTGCCGTTGACTTTTTATGCTTTCCGTATAAAAATAGGTGAAGGCTCGCACGCTTTAAAAATAAACACTTTTGTAAAGGAGGAAACATCATGTTCAATAAAGACTTTGATTTTAACGAGAGCAAAGAAGCGCTGTCCATAAAAAAGACGATTGCTTTTCTTGAAGATAAACTTTCCGAAGAAATGGCGAAACGCCGAGCAAAACTGCATTTCGGCATAGAACACGGGAAAATCGTTTTTGAGCAAGAAATACTGCGACGACACAGGGAACTCAAAATCGGTTCATGGAAATATATCACGAGAGCCAATCCTTTGGTTATTTTGACCTCGTTGATTATTTACCCCGTAATCATACCGATTATCATTCTTGATCTTTCCGTGACGATATATCAGCACCTTTGTTTCCATATCTACGGAATTCCGCTGGTAAAACGCCATGATTATATGGTCTTTGAGAGAACGCATCTCGCCTATCTCAACCTCGTTCAAAAAATCAACTGCGCGTATTGTTCTTACGGAAACGGCGTCATTGCTTATGCTCGCGAGATATTCGCCCGCACGGAACAATACTGGTGTCCGATTAAGCACGCCAAAAGAACCATTCTCGGCAATCACGAGCGATACGAAGATTTTGCCGATTACGGAGATATTGATTCTTTTATAAAAAAATACAAAGAAGCAAGGGAACATAAAAAAGACGATTCTCTCTCGTAAAAAACAAAGCTCGCGATGTTCAACGTCGCGAGCTTTTTTGTTTTTAAAAAACAGGATATACTGAAGGAGAAGTTTTAAAAACTAATCATTTCAAATTTTATGAAAGGATACGTCATCAATCTAGAAAAAGATACGCTTGAAAATGAAGATTTCCGCCGAGTGCTTTACACGGCAAAAAATTGCCAACTCGTACTTATGAGTTTAAAGCCTGGAGAAGAAATCGGCATGGAAGTACATGAACTTGACCAGTTTCTCCGCTTTGAAAAAGGCAACGGAAAAGCGATATTAGACGGGGTGGAACATGATATCTCCGACGGTTTTGCGGTCGTCGTTCCGGCAGGGACCAATCACAATATCATCAACACTTCGGAAACGGAGGTATTAAAACTCTACACGGTCTACTCACCGCCTGAGCACAAAGACGGGGTGGTTCGCCATACAAAAGAAGAAGCCGAAGCGAGCGAAGAACATTTTGACGGAATAACCACGGAATAGTCCCATCATAAAAAATGCTCCGATCACTCGGAGCATTTTGCGATATTTTTCAATCGCCGCTGAATATGGGTTTTCTGATAGTATCTATCGCGTCGCAACCGCCACAGGGTCTTATGACGGAAAACCACACAATATCGCCTTCTTCTATATTTTCTTCGTCGGTAGCAAAGACGACTTCAGCAGGATCAAAAACATATTCAAGATCATCTTCTTTAATCGTTTTGTTTTCTTCGGTTCGTTCTTCGCTGAGGATCCATAATCCTCCGCTGACAAACGTAATTTTTCCCAATCTAAAGTGCATACGCTTCTCCTCTGCTTCTTCAGTGAATACTGATAAATATAATACTCGTATATTTCAATTCTGTCAATACAGTTTTGAGATATGTACTCACACCCTCATCGCCGGTTCGGGGTTGTACCCCGAACCGGAACGTTTGGAATATATTGCAGTATATGGAAATATCGCAAAATCGTGATTTTATACAAACGTTTCGGACTGGGGTACAACCCCACTCCGGCGATGTGGTATAGAGATATTTTAATGGGTGTGAGGAGATATAAGTTAAACGCTTGACTTCATTTTTCATATAGCTATAATATAGTTTATAACTATATTATATTTTTATGGTAAAAAGAATCGTTATCCATCACGAGGAGATACAAATCGTTTTTAAGACCGACCCCGGTTTGAAGGACGCGGCTTTGGAAAAGGCAAAGCATGAAGGAATGACCTTAAAGGCAGTTCTTTGTTCGGCGATGCGCGCGTATGTGAACGATGAGATGGTGATGAAAATGACGAGGAGAGAAGAAGAATATGAAGAGGAAGACGGGCCGCCAAAAACGAAAGCGCCGCCTAAAAAAAGCAAAAAGGAAAAAGAAGAAATTCTCTCTCCGATAACTCAAATCACAAAAAGCAAAAATAAAAAATAATCGCCCGTCATTCCGGACTTTGATTCGGAATCCACGTACAGCGAACAACGTGGATTCCGGGTCGTTGCCCTGGATGACGAGTGAGAAGTTAAAAAATTTAAGAATTAAGCAATATAATTTATGTCAAAAATAATTGGAATAGACTTGGGAACCACGAATTCCGCTATGGCGGTCATGCAGGGAGGGGAAGCAAAAATAATTGAAAACATAGAAGGCGCGAGAACGACCCCTTCCGTTGTCGCTATTGCCAAGAATGGCGAGCGACTTGTCGGTACTGTAGCCAAAAGACAGGCGGTTACCAACCCCCAGAATACCCTCCACGGGGTCAAAAGGCTCATTGGACACGCTTTTACCGATGAAGGCGTCCAGAAGGACAAAAACATCGTGGCGTTTGCCATAGAGAAGGCTGACGACGGAGTCGGTGTGAAGGTAAAAATGAATGACAAGTTCTATCGCCCGCAGGAGATCTCCGCAATGGTGCTTCAAAAATTGAAACAAGATGCGGAAGCGAAATTGGGCGAGAAGATAGACGAAGCGGTCATTACTGTTCCGGCATACTTCAGCGATTCTCAAAGAAAGGCGACCAAAGATGCGGGGGAAATAGCCGGATTCAATGTCAGACGCGTTATCAATGAACCGACCGCCGCCGCTCTCGCTTACGGTTTTAATAAAAAGAAAAATGAAAAGATAGCGGTCTATGACTTCGGAGGCGGTACGTTTGACGTTTCCGTTCTTGAAGTGGGAGACGATGTCATTGAAGTGAAATCAACCGATGGAGACGTTCACATGGGCGGTGAAGATATTGACCAAGATATCATTCGCTGGATTGGCGATGAATTCAAAAAAGAGCAGGGGATTGATATTACAAAAGATGTGCTTGCCGTTCAGCGACTAAAAGAGGCGGCAGAAAAAGCGAAACACGAACTTTCCACCTCTATGGAAGTGGAAATAAACATTCCGTTCATTACTTCCGATGCTTCCGGTCCTCGCCATCTTCTTATGAAAATGTCCCGTGCGAAATTGGAGGAACTCGCATCAAAATATATTTCTCGTTCCATTGATATCGCCAAGCGTGCCATGGATGCATCCGGTTTCAAAGTCTCTGAAATTGATGAGGTCATTTTGGTGGGAGGGCAAACGAGAATGCCGGCAATTGTTGATGCGGTTAGAAAGTTCTTCGGCAAGGAGCCGAACCGCACGATTAACCCTGACGAAGTCGTTGCCCTCGGAGCTTCCATTCAAGGAGGCATTATGCAGGGGGAAGTGAAGGACGTGCTTTTACTTGATGTTATCCCGCTTTCTCTCGGTATTGAAACGCTTGGAGGCGTTGCGACCAAACTTATAGAAAGAAATACTACTATTCCGGCTTCAAAATCTCAGGTATTTTCAACGGCGGCAGATAATCAGACTTCTGTAGAAATTCACATCGTTCAAGGAGAACGTCCGATGGTTTCGGACAACAAATCTCTCGGAAGATTTATTTTGGACGGTATCCCGCCGGCTCATCGTGGAACTCCTCAAGTTGAAGTGACGTTTGATATTGATGCAAACGGAATCCTTTCTGTTAAAGCGAGAGAAAAAACTACCGGCAAAGAACAGTCTATTCGCATTACGGCCTCCTCGGGACTTTCTAAAGAAGATATTGAAAAAATGAAGAAAGATGCCGAGATTTATGCGGAAGCTGACAAACAGAAACAAGAAATGATAGAGCTCAAAAATCATACCGAGACACTGATTTATACGGCAGAGAAAGCGCTCAAAGATGCCGGTGACAAAGTTCCTGCTGAAGTAAAAACCGCCGTTGAAGGAAAGATAACTGCACTCAAAGATTTGAAAGACAGCACAGACAAAGATGTTCTCAAAAAAGCGGTTGACGAACTTTCCGAGGAGCTCATGAAAATTGGCGATGCCATGGCAAAGGAAGAACCGAAACCGGGCGAAACTCCGAAAACTGAAGAAGGAGAAAATCCCGACAAAGGTTCCGAGAATGTTCGCGACGCGGACTTCAAGGAATAAAATACAAGAAAAAACTCCGGCGCTTTGCCGGAGTTTTTGGTTTGATATATACTAAAAATACTTTTATGAATAAATATCAGAAAATTCCGGAAGCAATTATTGATTTGCACGGTTATACGACATGGAGGGCAAAAATGGAGCTTGATAAATTACTGAATGAACACAAATACTCCTTTATACGGATAATCACAGGGAAATGTTCTTATCGTGAACATGGGCCGATACTCGGGCCATTCGTGAAGAAATATCTGGAAAAGAAGAACCTAAAATTCAATCAGGCAAAAATCCAAAATGGAGGAGAAGGCGCGTTGGAAGTATATATAACGGATAGAAAAAAGAAATAAGCAACAAGAAAAAAGGGAAAAGCCGTCCTTAATTGGACGGCTTTTTGGTTGTTGTTACTTTTTGCTTTTTAGAAAAAGAACAAGACTTCTCAACGCATAATAGATACTGACTGCGGTGAACAATGTTCCCAAGGCTAAAATTTGGTGATCGGCTAACACTGAATGCTTTATGAATTCCCACATATGAATCTTTTTTTTTATTTTGTCTGAACAAACAATATAACTTAAAGAATATAAAGTCAAATACCTCTTGTAAAAACCATAAAATCGTGGTATTCTGAAGTCAGATTTTTCTTTGATTTTTGACTCCCGTTTAAGGAGGCGGTTATGTTTCGGTCTTTCTTTTTAAGTTGGAAATGGGCGCTTCCGGCGTATGGAGGGATCGTTTCCATATTTGCTTTGCTCCTGTTTCAAGTGCTCACCGCGTGGCGTTTTGCCGATTGGATGCTTACCGTTGGCGGAGTGGTGTCCGGAGCAGAACAATTTACGACTCCGGAATTTATTCAGAATTTCATGTATGAGGGAGTGGTTATTGCCGGATTATTTATTCTCATACAATCATTTCTTAACGTTGCATCGCGAGTCTTCTGTTGGTTCTGGTATGAAGCCATTACATTTTTTTATTTGCCGAATTGGAATAAAACTTTGCGGGATGTCAGTAATCCGGCGGAAAGACTGCAAGATAGCGCTGAAGCTTTCACTTTTAAATTTTTGGAAATGTCTAAAGCGGCTGTTCGCGCTTCCATTGTACTCGTAACTGGTGTTCCGAAACTATGGATAGCGAGCAAATATTTTAACTTTTTCTCTTTTGGACATATTCCCGGAATGCTGGTGTGGGTCGTTTGCTTTGTCTGCATCGTCGGCTTTTTGATTTCCAAATTGATCGGTATTAATTTGGAAAAATGCCGGTATGACATCAGAACAGCTCGCGGTTTTTATCGAAGCGGGATTGAACATGTTCAGCGGAATAAAAACCGAGACGATTCTATTCCGAATCTGGAAAAGCTTATGAAGAAAATGAGGAGGGCCAATTTTCGTTTGTTTTTTAACCAATTTTGGTTTGAAATCTGGCTTGGACTCTACGGTCAATTTTGGGCCGTAGCACCGCTTATATTCTTCGGCTATAACGTGTTCTCTAAGAATTCCACTTATGGAAGAGCCGAACAGACGCGAAGCACTCTTGGTGAAGTTAACGGCGCCGCCTCTACTCCCATTTCTCTCTATGATATGTATACCGACTTTTTAAGTACGGCAGCACGTCTGAAAGAATTGGAAGAAACGATCAATAACCCGGACAATTGGGAAATGGAAAGAAAAGAAAATGGTTGGGAAGACCGACGTGTCGGTAATAATTTTGTGACCGATCAAAGCGGCAAAAAGATTGCACTTTCGTTAGATGAACTTTCCCTTTTATTGGAACACATTCGCAGAAAAGAAAAGGAGTAAATTTATAAAAACCCCGCTCAGTTCATTGAGCGGGGTTGTTTTTATGCACTGTTTTTTACTTGGATTACTTCTGCGGCAATGCTTATCGCAATCTCTGCAGGGGTTCGGCTTTTTATGGAAAGCCCGATAGGGGAATGAACTATTTTCAGTTTTTCCTTTGAAAAGCCGTCTTTTTCAAGATTAGCGAAAATTTCCGCGACTTTTGTTTTGCTGGCCATCATGCCGATATATTTCAGGTTTTTTCCGAGCAACCCTCGCAAAACCATTTCGTCATGGATATGGCTCGGGGTCATAATAAACGCGTAAGAGTTTTGTCCTTCTTTGATGAGATTTGGAAGTGTTTCAAACGGGGAAATAAAAAGCTGATCGCACCATTTATTTTCTTGAAGCGTGTTAATGAACGGACGTTCATCTAAAACAGCGATACGGAAACCGAGACTTGCGAGTATCGGCGAAAGCGCCAAACACACGTGTCCGCCGCCAAAAATATAAGCGGTATTTTTTTGTCCGATGGTCTCTTCGTAAAACCAACAGCTATCCCGAAAGTTCGTAAACGAATGAGAACTGTTCCGAATTTCATCCAAACATTCTATTCCCAAGAAGGAAAGACGCAGCGTTTTTGGACCATGGTCGGAAAGAAAAGAATCTTCGCATTGTTTAAGAATAGCAAGAGCATTTTTCCCTAACGGGTGCATGGCAATAGTTTGCGTTCCTCCGCATATCATTCCGGAAGCATTTTTTCCGGCCGAAAGTTCATGAACGCGATGAAAAATTTCAGGGGCGGCAGTGTTTTCTGCGAGGTGTTTTCTTGCGATTTTCACCATGTTTTTTTCAATCGTACCGCCCCCGATTGTTCCAAATAAAATGTTTTTTGTGGCGGCCATCATAAAACCGGTTTTTCCCGGAGCATGTCCCGAAGAAGAAACGACGGTCATAAGGATAACGGGATTACTGTTTTGTAGAGAGTCAATAAGGAATTTCAGAATTTCTATGTTCACTTGAACCACACGGCTCCCATGGCGTACATTATCGCCATTAATGATGAAAAGATAGAACTGGCAATATATCGCCATTCCAGAGGTACTTTGTTCTGAATGACGTAATTGCCGAGAATGGAAAGCGGAATGTTGGTCAAAAAAGACATGCCAGCAATTGGTAAAAGCGCCCAAGAAACACTGGCCCACTGACCGGTAAAAAGATTAATGAATAAAAGATGGCGCGCAATCCAGAGAGGGTTGAAATACCCCATGGCGAGCGCCGTTCGCGCCGCTATTTTTTTGAAACCTGGCTCGTATCTTTTTGTCCATTTGTCTATGAGCAAAAACCAGTTTGGGACTTCAAGGGCATAAATCGTTCCGCCAAGAATCGCCATTCCTAAAATTCGGGACATTGAGATGTTTCCGTTAATAAGCGTGGCAATCGTATCACCGATGGCATAGATAAAAATACCGGAAATGATATTTCTCCATGAGTAATTGATACGCTCCATCCAACTGGGTGTCGACAGTTTTATACGCATATTTTCTTTTCAAAGAAAGATATTTCTTCGGAGATTTTATAATGAATAATTTATATTGTCAATTTTTCTAACTTTCCCCGCACCTCTGTTTCTTTTTGTATATCTTCTTTCTTTTGTTCTTCAATCGTTTTTTCTTCCTTGAGTGCGTCCAATCTTTTTTGTATTTCTTCTGCCATTTCAGGATGAGATTCTCTTTTGATAAATTTTTCCGTTCGTTCAATGAAACCTATTTTTTCTTCGGTTGAAAAGTTTTTTGGATTTGACATAACCTCTTCCTTTGTCGTTTCGCGCTCTTCTGTCAAATTGAACATTTTTCCGTCGCGAGAGACTTTGATGACGGGAATACTCATTTCTTTCGCAAGTTTTTGAATACGGGGAAGCGCCGTATCATAATTTTTGGCGTTTTCCATAATGTATAGGGCTGTAATTTTTGGATTTCTTACTATAAATTCATTCCATGTCGTCATTCTTTGGTCGTTTCGATCGCCGATATTTATAGATTTTGCTATGTTTTCAGAAATGTTTGTTTGAATTGAAGAAGGTCCACTTTTTGGATGTTTTATTTTTAAACTTTCTGCTTGTGTTCCTATGTCTTCTTCGTGTGCACTCATTATTTCTCCTTCTCCGATAATAATTCCCGTTTCATACATAGTCTCTCCTCGTTGGGGTGTATTTTTGGAAAGTTCAGAATCTAATATTTTTGAGGAAACGGAGATGGTTGGTTCTAACCCGGCAAGAAAGAGAACCTTGTCTTCTTCCGGCATTGCTTCTGTATCAACCAATTGATTATTTTTTGAAGTATTCGCCATTTGCACTTCAAAAGGAAGTCCGTGAAGAAAAAGCACATTATGTTTTTTGACGTTTTCTTGGATGTCTCTGTCTTTTTTGTCTTGCTCAAATTCTTCTTTGATATCCGCTTGCTTTCCGTAAAATTCAGCAATTTTTGTTTTGGCTTTATTATGCCAGGCTTCATCTATTATCACATCTTTTACATCCTCTATTTGTTTATCATAATATGTTATCATATCGCGACCGCTTTCGGCGTATTTTTGTTCTTGCTCCGCTCTTGTTACTCGGTCTTCGTTAAAATATCCAACCTCAGTTTTCTTTTGATAATACTCCGATTCTTTTTTAGATACGTCTTGCCCTCCTCCAAATCTTCTTTGTATCTTATACCAAATACTTGATTTTCTTTTTTCTATTTCTTCTTTGAGGGTTTTTAATTCCTCCTGTGCCGCAAGCCATTCGCTTTGCTCTTTTTTTATCTCCTCTACATTCCTTCCGGCTGTTTCAATTTTTTGTTCATAGTCTCCTCGTTTTTCTGAAAGTACAGCCCTTTCCCTTGCACGTTTTTCGTTTTCTTCCGGGAGGTCTTTCATATATTTTCTTCGGAGTTGATACATTTCTACAGCAAGTTCATTTCGTCCTCTCTTTGAAAATTCTTTGCTGAAATCATAGGATTCTTCTTTTGGATTTTCTGGTGTTTTTTTATTCAGAATATCTTCGTAACTTATTTGGTCCACTTTTTCGGCAAGTACATCATAGAGACGTTTTGTGTCTGGGGCGAGTGCAAGAGTTTTTTCTTCCGGGTTGAAAACAAAACGCTGATTCGTTGCACTTGTTTCTGAACCGCCAGCATCTGTGGTATAGCTACTGGCGTCTGCTTCAAATAATATAGTAAGCAGATTAAAGAAAACTTTTTTATCAAGTCCATGTTCCCCCGCAATACGGACTATTTCCTCGGCACTTTTAATAGCATCTCCTTTTTGTAAAAAGCTACCGATTGCATCTCCTTCGATGAGTGCGGTCGCCATAGAAATTTCTTTTTCTGTGTATCTGAGCTGAGGCAAGACTGACTTCATTATTTTTTCGGTGTATTCATGCTGTCGGTCTTTATCCCCGGTTTTTTCGATTGCCTCCGGTTTTCCAATATCATGTAATACAAGAAAAGTTTCAAAAAATTTCGAATCGGTTCCGCCTGGCAATTCCTTTCCCTTAAAATATTTTTCATATTGACTCATCATCATACTCGTATGTTGTCTCAAAGAATAGCCCTCATTTGTACCAACACTTTTGTCAAACGTTTGGTTGAAATCTTTTTCGAATACAGAGATAAGATCTTTATGTGTATGATTCGGATCATTAAGAACGGCATCTAACTCTTCCCGTTTCATTGTGATCGGATATTCTGTTTGTTCTTTGTTATATAAAGTTTCTTGCATAGGAATTAGTATTCAATTTTATCATTTTTTGTCGTCCAATCTTGGAAGGCTTTAGTGGCCTCCTTATCTTCCAAACGCAAAAAAGAGATACTGCGGTTCTCGTATTCTTTTCCGATTTCTTCGTAAATGAACTGGTCGTCAAAGCCGATGTCTTTGGCATCTTTTTTGGTGCTGGAATAATAGACTCTTTCGGGTCTCGCCCAATAGATGGCGCCGAGACACATTGGGCAGGGTTCGCAGGAGGTGTAGATTTCACAGCCGTCCAGTTGGAAAGAATTAAGCATCTTGCAAGCGTTTCTGATGGCAACCACTTCCGCATGCGCAGTCGGGTCATTTTGGGTGGTAACATGGTTCGCCCCCTCCGCTATTATCACCCCGTCTTTTACGATGACGCAACCGAACGGTCCGCCGGTTCCGTTGGCGATATTTTCTCTTGCGAGTACTCCCGCTCTCTTCATAAAATCTTGATTTTCCATGTTTATTTTTGCTTATCGTGAAGTAATAAAAATACTTTTTCCGGCGTGAGCGGAGCGTCAATGGTTCCACTCATTTCGGGGTTGTATGCTTTGATGGCGTTCAAAATGGCGAAATAAGCGCTGATGCTGTAGAGGAGGGGAGGTTCGCCGATCGCCTTGGAATTAAACGGTCCGAAACGGTTTTCGGATCCGGTATAAAATTCTGTAATAACCTCCGGTGCGGAATAGATATCGGGAAGTTTGTATCCT
Organism: Candidatus Parcubacteria bacterium; assembly: GCA_026395595.1. Taxonomy (GTDB): domain Bacteria; phylum Patescibacteriota; class Minisyncoccia; order Phycocordibacterales; family CAIJYI01; genus CAIJYI01. The sequence continues at coordinate 15,310 of JAPLYL010000004.1, forward strand.
CCAAGATTACCGGTGAGAATTTTTCCATCTTTGCTGTGCACGATCTCTTCACTGGTGAGCCAGCCGATACCTTGGACGACTGCGCCTTCAACTTGTCCAAGGTCTATTTTTTCCGCGAGACTTTTTCCGACATCATGGATGATTTTTACTGAATGGACGTCATACGTTCCGCGCAGACAGTCAATCGTAACCTCGGAAATAGCAGCGCCGAAAACATAGTAGGCATAGAGTTTCCCTTTTTTTGTTTTTGGATCGGCGAAGATTTCCGGTGTTGCGTAGAACGCGTGTGCGGAAAGTCCGATTTTATTCATGTAAGTCATGATAATCAAACGGTTCCAGTCCCAATCGGTCTTTTCTTCTTTTGCGTATACGGTCTCGTTTTGTATTTCAATTTCTTCCGGTTTGCAGCCTATCTGTTTGGAGGCAAAAAGTTTGAGTCGTCCGAGAATGTTGTTGCAGGCGAGAATAGCGGCATTGCCGTTCAGATCGGCGCCGCTTGAGGCGGCTGTCGCTGAAGTGTTGGCAATGCGCGTCGTATTCGTACTTTCAATTTTAACACGGGAAGAATTTACCGAGAGGGTTTTTGCGACAATCTCCCGTATTTTTGTATTTACCCCTTGTCCCATTTCTATTGCTGCGGTAGAAACGGAAATGCTGCCATCTGTGTAAATGTGCACCGTGGCGCTCGCCTGATCCATAAAAGTGGTGGCATCAAAAGAAACACCAAAACAAAGAGGGAATATCGCTGCGCCTTTTTTCTCTGTCTGGTGTGTTTTATTCCAATTTTCGGTGTCCTTTAAAATTTTAGGAAAGTCATATTTTTTTACCGCTTCGTCAAAGCATTCAAGAGAGAGAACATTTTGAATCTTTGATCCGTAGACCATATCGTCTTCTTCAGAAAGGAGGTTTTTCTTTTGGAGTTCGTGTTTTTGAATCCCAAGTTTTTCCGAGGCTTTTAACAAAGCGGTTTCAATGACTATTGCCGCTTGCGGGGAACCGAATCCGCGGAACGCTGTAGCTGAGGTTGTGTTCGTCAGACAGCTTGCGCCGGTGACTTTTATGTTGGGAACATAATAGGCTGAAGTTGAATGGGTAATGCCTTTATGAAGCACAGGAAGAGAAAGATCTGAATACGCGCCGGAATTTTGATAATGAAAAACTTCATAAGCAAGAATTTTTCCTTCTTTGGAAAGTCCCATTTTATAATCGCAAGAGTATGCATGTCTTTTTCCGGACATCTTCATGTCTTCATCTCGGTTGAGAACAAGCTTTACAGGAACTTTTAATTTGAATGCTGCGAGCGCCGTCATTGACGCCCATCGGGCTGCCTGCGCTTCTTTTCCTCCAAAACCTCCTCCGATGCGAACAACATCAACTTCAATTTTATTCATAGGGATTCCAAGAACGCGGGAGGCAATGCTTTGGATGTGAGAAGTTGATTGTGTGCTTGAAAAGATTTTGAGTCCTCCGTTGTCGGTCGGAACAGAAATGGCGCTTTGCGTTTCAAAATAAAAATGCTCTTGACCCCCTATTTCCACTCGGCCTTCAATAACGGCGTCGCAGTTTTTCCACATGCTTTCCGGGTCGCCCATCACATAAATTTCCGGAGATCCTGAAATAAGGTTTTTTGCGTAGGCCTCTCTCGGGTCAAAGATCGGCGGTAGTTCGCTTATTTCACAGGTGATAAGTTTGATTGCCTTGCGCGCGATTTCTGCCGTGTCTGCTACCACGAGAGCGATTGGGTCGCCCACATGCTTTGTTTCTTCAGAACAGAAAAGAGGTTCGTCGTGAATGACCGAGCCGATTTGATTTTCTCCGGGAATATCTTTGGCAGAAAATACGGTTCGGACTCCGGGAAATTTTTCCGCTTCTTCCGTATTCAGTTTTATTAGTTTTCCGCGGGCGACCGGGGAAGAAAAAACAGCAGAATGAAGCATATTTGAGGGCATCGGAATGTCGTCAATATATTGCGCTTCCCCTCGCACCATTGAATCAATATCTACGTGTTTCATATTTTTTTAAAATAATTTTATGAAGTGCATGCGGATAAGCTGCGATAAAAGCAGACGTTTGTATTTTTCAGAACCTCGCGTATCGCTTATCGGAGATATTTCTGAGTCGGCGATGTTAACGGCTTCGTCAATAACCGCCTCTTCTATTTTTTTACCCTTCAGGAAATCGCAGGTTTTGGAAAGATACAAAGGAAAAGGACCGACTCCTCCGGCAGAGAGTCCGATGGCTTTTATTGTATTTTCTTTCACGGTAATGCAAGTGGCGGTATTGACGCTCGCAATATCAAGATATTTTCTTTTGGAAACTTTTTCAAAACGCAAAAAAGAATGTTCTTTCGGCATATCAAAGGTTATCCATTCAATGATCTCATCTTCTTTTTTATCCATTTGCTTGTATCCTTTGAAAAAATCTCGGAGTTTTACTTCTCTTTTGGCGACCCCGTCACTCAAGAGAAGCATTGCATCAAGAGCGAGAAGAAAAATAGTCATGTCACCGATAGGGGAGGCATTCACAATATTTCCGGCAATGGTCGCGCGATTCCGTATCGGAAGGGAAGCAATAAGACGGAACACTTTTTTGCCGTCCGGAAAAATCTTTTCCAAAGCTTCCGAATTTCTCAATTCCTCAAAAGTAACCGCTCCTCCGATAAAGCATTTCCCCTGTTCCATTTTTATTTCCCGAAGGTCGGACCTTTGCGAAAGAAAAGAATATTCCGTGTCTTCAAGTTCTCCTTTTTTTTGAACGCATATATCTGTGCCTCCGGCGATAACGGTTTTGCCGGATGAAGCGAACGGAACGACCTGAATGTTTTTTATTTTTTCTTGAATATCAGAGAAGTAGAGAGGAAGAATGTTTTCTTTGATAAGAAGTTCTCTCCGGGCAGAGCTTCCCGGTTTGGTATTTTTAAAATTGGCGACATTGAGCTTTTCAAGTATGGAGAAAAGAGCGCGTTTGATGGAAACATATCCGGTACAGCGACACATGTTTCCTGAAATGGATTGTATCGCTTCATCTTTATCCAAGTCCGGAGTAGAGAGAAGAAATCCGGTAAGAGCGACGATGAAACCCGGCGTACAGAAACCGCATTGCGCTGCGAATTCTTTCACGAAGGTTTCTTGTATCAGACTCAATCTTTCTTGATTTAACCCTTCTATGGTGACCACATGTTTTCCTCCCAGTTCTCCAGTAGGAAGAAGACAAGAATTGACCGCTTTGTAATTGAGAGTTTCTCCTTTGTTTTCTCCCAAGAGAACCATACAGGCTCCGCAGTCTCCCTCCCCGCAGACCTCTTTTATCCCGCGAAGATTCAGGTTCTGGCGAATCGTTTTAAGAGTCGCTTTTCCGTCATGCAAATCAACGGAAACTCCTCGGTCGTTGATGATAAACGTATTCATTTTATCCTTGAATGATAAGCAAATAATGTCTCTTTATCGTAGTATAAAGCGAGTTAAAAAGAAAGGGTTTTTTTGATTTTTTCTACTCTGTGATATTATATATGATATGGAAAAAATACAGGGATATGATACAGGAGAAATGTATAATTTTTCTTCAGAAATGAAAGAAACTGCTCCGAGCAAGGTAGAGGTAATTGCTATTACCGACACACACAATGATTGTGAAGCGATTGTTCGCAATCTTCGGATACACGACATTATTGACGAACAAGGCGAATGGAAAGAAGGGGTGAAAAATGTCCGCGTTATTCACACGGGGGATGTCGTTAATAAGACGAATCCGGACAGAAAAAGCCTTGAGTATATTATTCATCTCAAAGAAACCGCGCCGGCAGATTGCTCGGTGGAAGTGCTTGCTGGAAATCATGAAATAGAATATCTCATGAATAGTTCCGGTGTCGCGGAAGAAGGTTCAGAAAGAAAAATGATTGCAGGTAACATGACTTTTTTGGGCGAGGATGGACCCATTTTGTATGTCCATGGACACCCATCAAGAACTTTGCTGAAAAAAATACTCTCAAAGGGGGTTATCGGATTTAATGAACAATTTAAAGAGGCGATGAATGAGTCTCTTTCTGGGAATAATGAAAAGCTCAAACGTTTTTCTTTTAAGAAAAAAGATCTGAAAAAAGACGAAAAACCGTATCAGAAAAAAGTAACGCTGGAGGATTATTACAAAGTGCACGGGCCGGAAATACAGCGAATGCTTTTGAAACTCGGATATCGGTTTGTGGTTCATGGACACGCCAGCCAGCAGGGAGGAGTCCAGAAAACGGATGAGTTTCCGGAAATGCCGGAGATAACTTTCATAAACAACGATGTATCTGTTTCCCAGTATAAAAAATTGGAGCCGGGAGAAACAGCAGGGAATAAATGGGGGTCATTGAAAATTACTATGGCAAATGCAAATGGAAAGAGTGCTGTTGAAGAAATAATGGTAGTGAATAAAGATACTCATGAAGAAATTGAAAAGAATATGCGAAGAAAAGGTGCCGTAGAAGATCAGATAGATTTGCTGATTGAGGATTTTTCTCGGAATGGAGAAGATTCGCTCTCTGTAAAAATAGAGGGTATGAGTAGGGAAGATTTGCTTCCTCTTGCCATAGGCGTGCAGAAATATCTGGATGAACCTTTGAAAGAGAAATCGTATGCCGGTCTTGTCGTTGCGTACGGTATGATATGCGCTCGTCTTGAAATGTTAGACGAAGAAAAATAATTAAAAAAAGAATAAGATATTTTTTATGAATTCATTGGAAAAAATGTGGGTGCAGGAAGAAGAAAAAGGAGATAAATTTTCGATTTTGATACATTCTTTTATGAAGGATTTTCCACCGGCAAATTGTTCGGATGAAGAATTGAGAAAAGGGGAAGTTTCTCTTGATGCAAAGATGGCAGAAATGAACAGAGAAGACCTCCTTAATTTGGCGATGGATATACGCCAGCGTTTAGAAGAACCGCACAGTGGTTTTGCTGATGAAAACACATATGTGCGATTGGCAACGGTTTACGGAGCGGCTTGCGCTCAGCTAGAAAAGTTGGATAAGGAATAAGAAATAAGCAACAAGAATAAAGCAACAAGAAAAAATGGACAACAACGACCGTTCCTTTTTTCTTGTTGCTTTTTCCTTATTTCTTTTTTCCTTTATTTATCAAACAATAGTGTTGCCGCAAGGTTTCCTTTTACTATCAAATCCGACGCATTGGTTGCCGTCGTTTCATTCATATAGATATTTTTGCAATCGGCGAGGGGGGTGGTTTTTTGCTCCGGCATTTTAAGACAGGTTCCTGTTTCAAAAGTTCCGGCCTCATTGAAGTTTTTGTACGCAATGGCTGGAGTAAGAATAGTCGTGATGGCGCGAGAGTAAGAATCGCGTATGGTGACTTGATGATTTTTTCCCAGCAGATCTTGCCCCATCAGCGCGGCTTTTGGAGTTACTCCGAGGAGGTTGGCTATGGTCGGATAAAAATCCAGATGACTTCCGGGAATATCATACGTTTTTCCGGGAAGAGAAGTTTCGAGGATAATAAGCGGAACGCTTCCTTCTATGCTGGAGCGAAGTTCGGGAAATACCTTACTTTCCGACGCTCCGAGAATGTTTCCGAGACCGGTCAAGCTTCCGTGGTCGCCATAGACGGCAATAAGCGATTTTTCATATTCGCCATTTTCTTTTAACACTTTGATAAATTTTCCGAGCGCTTGATCTGAATAATGGATGCTTTGCAGATAATTTTTCTGCGTTTCATTGAATGGCGAATTTTCAGGAAAGACCAGTGTTTGATCTTTTTCGGGAATGAGAAACGGCGTATGCGAACTTAAGGTTATAAATGTCGCCATGAAAGGAGAAGGAAAGTCTTTCATTTTTGACAAAGACTGGGTGAAAAACTCTTCATCGCTTAACATCTCAAAACCGGAATTTTTCGGAATTACAAAATCTGATTTGGTAATGGAAGTTTCGTAGCCTAACTCCGGATAGATATTGGAACGGTTCCAGAACGTCGGGACGTCGGCGTGCAAAGAATAAGTGCTGTAGCCGTTTTGTGTAAGAAGTTCAGGCAGGGCATTGTAATGGTTGTGAGCGAAATCTACGAAAGCGACAGTATTCGGGAGAGCGTAGAGGGAATTCATGGTTACGAATTCCGCGTCAGCGGTATTTCCCGGACCGACTTGCGTATAGTAATTGTTAAAATAGAAACCTTCCTTTGCGAGCTTATTCAAGTTCGGAGTAATTTCCTCCCCGTTTAATTTTTGGAAAAGGACGACGTTTTCAAGCGATTCAAATTGAACGATAATCAGATTTTTTCCTTTTGCCGCTCCGAAGTATTCACTCTTTCCGGCTCCGGGGATATTTTGCTTCCATGCTTGCACAAGTGCAATATCTTCTTCGGTGAGTTTTGTTTTACGGAAAATAAAACCGACGACATCGCTCGCGTAATAATTGAAAATTCCGGTTCTTTGTATTTTATCGGTCGGAGAGAAAGTAAAGCTGTTCAGTTCTCTTAGGGTTTGGGAAAAATTGGTAACCTTTTTCCATCCGTTTCCGTCGCCGAAAAGCACGAGGCCGTAACTGAAAAGTCCGGTAAAAAACAGAAACAAAGCCAGCCCGATTTTTTCCGTTTTGATAAGAACGGTCTTTGCTATTTTTCTTTTCTTTTCTAAAAATATCCAGAGGGCGATGACAAAAAATTGCAGAAGAAAAAAGACGAGAATCGGTTTGATAAGCTTTACGATAGTGCTTTTAATCGCTCCGGTTTGATCCGCATAGGTGAACGCCGATGCTTGCATAAAACCGCCGAAGTAAGAAAAATAGAGAGCTTGAGAAATAAAGAGGAGCGCGACAAAAAGAGAAATAATGGAGAGATATATCATCTTACCTGTTTTTTGAAATAGCGCCGACGGGCCATATAAAAACATGCCGAGAGAGAAGGTAATGAAGATGAACTGGAAAAGATATGGGTTTGCCGGAAAATGGACAAAAAGATTGAAAATTTCATTTTGTATGACAAATAATCCCGCAAGAACGGCAGGTAAACGAAGGGTGGAAAGAGGAAAGGATATTCGTTTCATTGGGCTATATTATAGCATACTTTTCCAGATTTTTAAAGTTTTTTTGTCGCTCGCAGAAAGGGTGATTTTCCTGTATCCTTTGAGTATGAATACATCAAAAAATGAACATGAAAAAGAATTATCGCTCGGAGAAAGATTAAAACTAGGCGTAAGCGGAAGGCCTTGTCGTTGCGGGAAATCAAAGAAATATCCGTACTGCGACGGGAGCCATAATTCTTCATAACGAGCGGTTGACGTCATTATCCTATGTGTTAGTATCGGGGTGGTAAAGAACCTTGACTTGGAAGGAGAGAAAAGATGGAACCATTGAAACACCCTGAAATATCCAGACGGATTACCGAACTCAAAACGGAAAACGCCTTCGTCGTCGGTGTAGAAACCGCCGCATACGAAAAACAAACCGGCAAAAAGGTCATGAAATTTTACATCGGCCAGCCTGATTTTCCGACCCCAAAGAATATACAATTGGCGGCGATTAAGGCTGTCGTAGACGGCAAGCATGGGTATACTCCATCGGCTGGTATCCCCGAATTGAGACAAGCGGTCACTCATTATCTTTGGAGAACCCGACGACTTCCTTATGAGGCAGGAGATATTGCCATTGCAAACGGAGCAAAACCTTTTATCGGTTATGCAATCCAATGCGTGACTGAATATGGAAAAGGACATGAAGTGCTTTTCCCAAATCCCGGTTTCCCCATTTATGAATCGCAAACCTTGCTGAACGGCGCGATTCCTCGACCTCTCATGTTGTATGAAAGAAATGATTACAACTTTGATATTGACGATCTCGGCCGGCAAATGAATAAAAATACTCGTTTGCTTATCATTAATTCTCCTCAGAACCCCACGGGTGGCGTTCTTTCTATGCAAGAGCTGATTGCCATCGTGAAAATCTTAAAAAAATGGCCCGACGTGTGGGTGTTCTCCGATGAAGTATATTCGCAAATCATTTATGACGGGCATGATTTTAACAGTATTGCCGTAATTCGTTGTATGAAGGACCGAACCATTATTTTGGATGGCGCGTCCAAAACGTATGCGATGACTGGCTGGCGCATTGGCTATGCCGCGAATAAGCATTTGGCAAAACATTTTGGTACTCTTATAACGAATACGACTTCGTGCCCCGATCATATGGCTCAATGGGCGACCGTTGAAGCTTTGAATGGATCACAGGAAATTCCTGAAGAGATGGCGCGAATTTTTGAAGAACGGCGCAATGTTATCGTCACCGGTTTGAATAAAATCCCCGGCGTGACCTGCCTGTTTCCCGGAGGCGCATTCTATGCGTATCCGAACATTACCGAAGCTTGCAAAATCGTCGGAGCAAAAAATAGCGAAGATTTCCGCAAAAAACTTTTGTACGAAGCATTCGTTTCTGTGACGGCTGATACGCACTTCGGCCCGCAAGTTCCGGGCGACGGGGAACACATCCGTTTCTCTTATGCCGCTTCCATGGAAGACATTGAAGAAGGTTTGAAAAGAATGAAAGAATGGATTGAAAGTTATCAATCCAAAAAAGAGTAAGTAAAAAAAATCGCCCCGACAGAAATGTCGGGGCGTTCTTTTTATGGCAATATGGTTGGCTGTTGCGTCGCTGGGCGTACAAAATCTTCTGTGCGCGGTGCTCCGCGATGATTTAAAATATCGGGATAAGGGCCGGTCTTGCCGTTAACTATTTGCGCAGCTCTTTCTTTCGAAGTTGGAACTGCGGTACTTTGGTCTGTTTTTCCGGCGAATGATATGGCGCTTAACAGTATCAAAAAAACAAAAACTAACTTTTTAAACATACGATTTCTCCTTTTTTCAGGTGCTTATTCCTGATAATAACTCTACTCTGTAATTATTATATTGTCAACTTTACAAAAGTTTTATCATGTTGTAACCTGTGAACAGCAGTATTGATTGGTCTTTGAGACGCAAAGGAGTGAAAAATGATAAAAGCATTTTTTAGGAGTAAAGAATGGGCATTGTGGGCGTATGGAGGACTTTTGTTCCTCGTCATATTGCTCTATGTTCAAGTAAGCATTACGGTTCACTTGAATCAATGGCGCGGGCCGTTTAATGACCTGCTTCAACAAGCGGCGAATGGTAATCACACGGCGCAAGAATTATGGCATCAGATCTATCTTTTTATTATGATCGTGCTTCCTTATTCAGCTGTGGCTATGGCAACAAAGTATTTTTCTCGTATCTACGGATTGCGTTGGCGGGAAGCCATTACTTTTAACTATCTCCCAAGATGGCGAAGAGTATCCGAAAAAATTGAAGGGGCAAGTCAACGTATTCAAGAGGACGCCTATTTGTTTGCGAAGATCATTGAAAGTCTGGGCATGCAATGCATGTTTGCTTTGATGACCATTTTCTCTTTTATTCCTGTTCTGTGGGCACTGAGCAGACAGGTAGATCTTCAACCGATCATCATGGAGATATCCGGAATTACGGGGATTCCTCTTCCTTCAATTCATAATTTTGCGGGTTCGTTGGTCTGGGTCATTTTACTGATTACCGGCGTTGCTATGTATATTTCTTGGTACGTCGGTATACGATTACCGGGATTGCAATACAACAATCAAGTGGTGGAAGCAGCTTTCAGAAAAGAGCTGGTTCTTGCGGAAGACGACAAAGCGAATTTTGCTTCCATGCCGACCGTAACCGAGCTTTTCTTGGGTATCCGTTACAACTATCATCGCTTGTTCATGCATTACGGGTACTTTGATTTGTGGTCAAATACCTATATGCAGCTGATGGTCGTTCTGCCCCACATTATTGTCGGTCCCGGATTGTTTGTCGGAGCGATAACCCTCGGTACGCTTATGCGAACTGCCGATGCTTTTGATCGTGTTCACAGCAGTTTTTCCGTTATCATTGATAACTGGACGACCGTAACCGAACTTCGCAGTATTTGGAAACGTCTGCATGAGTTTGAAGCGGCGATGGACAAATATGATTTGGGAGAGGAAGTAAAATAAACAGAAACAAAGGGTCTCATTGCGAGGCCCTTTTTTGCTACCATTTTTTATTTTCTTGAGTTATACTATATCTCCGATAAACTTCAAAACATTAATCAAATAAAATAATAACAATATGTGTTGCAAAGATAATGAGAACGAGTATTTGTGCGAGGATTACTTTGCCGGCGAGGTCGGCGATAAAGTTCCCCTATATCCGTTAAAAGCGTATCAAGGAGAGGAATTTAAAGACATCAATTTGTCCGATTATCTCGGCAAATGGCTGGTGCTGTTTTTCTATCCGGCCGATTTTACTTTTATTTGCCCGACGGAGCTGGAAGAAATGGCAGGGAAGTACGAGGACTTTAAAAAGTTGGGAGCGGAAATTCTTTCGGTAAGTACCGATACCGTATTCACGCATAAGGCGTGGCATGATACTTCGGAGGCGATAAAGAAAATTTCTTTCCCAATGGTTTCCGATAAAGACGGAGAACTTTCCAGAGCGTTTGGTACCTATATTTATGAGGGTGGCGATGCCGGACTTTCTCTTCGCGGAACATTCATCGTTGATCCGGAAGGAATTATTCGTTCTGTGGAAATTAACGACAACAGCATCGGACGAAGCGCGAAAGAACTCTTCCGCAAACTGCAGGCGGCGAAATACGTTCACGACAACGGCGGAAAACAAGTGTGTCCCGCCAGCTGGGAACCCGGCAAAGACACCCTTACTCCGGGAATAGATTTGGTAGGGAAGATATAAAAAGAAAAAACCGCAAACCGAAAGGCTCGCGGTTTTTTTTATTTTTTAATTTTGATATAATGGAGCAACTATGCAAACAAACTTATTTGAAATCGGACTTCCTCCGAAAAAAGTTTTTTATTTGTTTTTTGATACCGAAACGACCGGTCTTCCGAGAAGCTGGAGTGCTCCGGTAGAAGATGTTGAGAACTGGCCTCGGCTCGTTCAACTCGCGTGGGTGATGTATGAAGAGAACGGAACTCTGGCAGGGGCGGGAGACAATATCATCAAACCGGACGGATTTATTATACCTCCCGATGCCTCGCGCGTGCACGGCATTACGACCGAGAGAGCGATGAACGAAGGGGTTCCGATACGGCGGGTGTTAGAAACATTCCGTGATAAGATCGGCGAAACATCATACATTGTGGCGCACAACATTGATTTTGATGAGAAAATTATCGGAGCTGAATTTATTCGAGCTCAGATCAAACACGAATTCTCTTTGAAGAAGAAAATCTGTACGATGAAAAGCACGGTGAACTTTTGCGCCATACCTTCCGCAAGAGGATTTAAGTGGCCTCAGCTTGCCGAACTTCACCGCAAACTTTTCGGAACGAATTTTGACGATGCCCATAATGCTGCCGCCGACATAGAAGCCACGGCAAAATGTTTCTGGGAATTGAAAAAACTCGGAGTTTTATAGACTATTTTACTTGGAGGCGAAGCCTCCAAGCAAAAGGTATAAAAAAAGGAGGGTGCGATAAGTCGCATCCTCCTTTTGCTGTGTTTATTCGCTAAACGTTAATTCAATGACATCGCCGGTGTGAACCGTTAGCCTGTTGAGAAATACTGTTTCGCCGTTGAGCGTGATTGATTCATATTTGACTCCATCAAGTCCCAGTAATCGCAATACCTGAAAGAGGCTTTGCGCGTCATGGTTTCTTCCGACTTTGATTATTGTTTTGGCGGTGGTTTCTTGTATTATTACAGACATTTTGTGTCTCCTCTTTTGCCCGCAATAGCTCGTAGAGAGCGATGGCAGGTTTTGTTGTGTGAAAATCTTTGCTTATTATATACAGGTTTTAGTATATTGTCAATACCAGACTCTTGTGGTACCATAAACTTCTTATGGAGCTTTCCAAAATACAGGAATTATTGGCGGGGGAACCGAAATACCGGTTGACGCAGGTCAATCAGGCTGTTTTTGGTGAATTGACGGAAGATTGGAATACGGTAACCGGATTACCGAAAGCTCTTCGCGAAAAATTGCAGGCGGAATGTCCTCTTGATATTTCTTCGGAGGTTTCCGTTTCTTCGGATAAAGATACAGTAAAAGCCCTCCTTAAACTTTCCGACGGGAAATTCATAGAAACGGTTTTGATGCGCCACGAAGACGGACGGAACACTGTCTGCGTATCCTCCATGGTCGGATGTCCGATGAAGTGCGCTTTTTGCGCGACGGGAGAAATGGGTTTGATGCGAAAATTGACCGCTGATGAAATCATTACGCAGGTTTTGTTTTTTGCGCGTCTTTTAAAGAAAGAGAATGAACGGGTCGGAAGCGCTGTCTTTATGGGGATGGGTGAACCGTTTTTGAATTATGATAACGTTATGAAAGCCGTTCGCGTCATGAACAGACCCGAAGGTTTCGGTATTGGCGCACGGCATATTTCCATTTCCACTTGCGGAATTTTTGAGGGGATAAAAAAACTTTCCGAAGAAGATTTGGCGCTCAATCTGGCGATTTCTCTCCATGCTTCAAATGATGAAGTCCGAGAAAAACTGATGCCGGTAGCGCATGGATATGCCATCAAAGAACTTCTTGCGGTCATTGATGAATACATCGCCAAAACAAAAAGAAAAGTTATGTTTGAATACCTTATGATCAACGGAGTGAATGATACCGATAAAATGGCAGAGGAACTTGCCAGACTTCTGAAAAAGAAACTTTGCGTGGTAAACCTGATACAGTACAACGACACGGGAAGTTTCATTGCTTCTTCGCACAATAGAATGAACCGTTTCAAAGAAATTCTTGAAAAGAACAGCGTGCCGGCGACGATGCGCTATCGTTTCGGTCGGGATATTAAAGGCGCGTGCGGACAGCTCGCGACCGGAAGAAATTAAAATGTCCTTGTGGATAACTTTTAAGAAAGCCCGTTTTTTATGGGTAAAACACACTGACAAAAAGTTGGCGTGTTTTTATTTCCTCGTGATATAATAAGTATTCAAACTTCCATTTAAACCATTAGAAATAATCTCTTCCCAAAGAGTCTCTCGCTAAAACTATACAAAAAAAGAACATTTTCCATTCTCACCGATAAAGAAAGCGATTTCTTTACCAGGTTTCTATTCGGCACTAAAAATTTAATAAAATCGTATGATAAAAAACATCAAAAAACGCGATGGCGCGCTGGCTTTATTTGATACATCCAAAATAATGGCGGCTTTGGAAAAGTCGTTTCTTGGAACAGGAACGGAGATTGCTAAAGAAGATCTTTGTATGCTGTCTGACGGAATCGTAAACGCTTTGGAGGAGACTTTTGGGGAAACAAAAATTCCCAGCGTGGAAGATATTCAAAATATGGCGGAAAAAATACTGATGGAAGCGGAACACTATGAGGTGGCGAAAGCTTATATCCTCTATCGCAATGAAAGAGAAAAAAAGCGAGCGGAAAAAGACGAAGTAATCGAAATCACAGTAACAAAAAGCAGTGGCAAAAAAGAAAAGTTTTCTCTGGAGAAGATACGGAAAAATCTCCGATATTTCATAAGAGAAGAAGAGGAATCCATTGATACTGATGCGGTCGTCGCTCAATGCCAGAATGAAGTATATGACGGGATTACCACGGAAGAAGTTCGGCGCGCTCTCATTATGGTCGTGCGTTCCATGATAGAGATTGACCCAGCCTATTCAAAACTCGCCGCACGTCTGCTTTTGGATAAAATTTACCGAGAAGTATTCGGTATGGGTTTTCGATACGAAAATATCGCGGACGAACACAAAAAAGTATTTTCCCGAAACATAAAAAATGCCGTGGCCAATGGTTTTTTGGACGAACGCATGTTGGCTTTTGATACGGAGAAGCTTTCAGAAACTTTCCATCAAGAAAATGATTATTTCTTTGAATATATGGGGCTTGAGATCCTTTCTTCGCGGTATTTAATGGAAGATACTGAGACGAAAAAAATTATGGAAACCCCGCAGATGTTTTGGATGCGTGTTGCTATGGGGACGGCCATGAACGAAAAAGAAGAAGACCGCGAACGGGTGGTGGCGGAATTTTACGAAGTCCTTTCTAATTTTTACTACACTCCCGGTGGAAGAACCCTCTTCCAAGCAGGAGCAAAAAAGGCGCAATTGGCCAATTGTTTTGTAAATGTCGTTCCAGATTCCTTGGACTCGATTTTCAAATCATTTTCGGATAATGCTCAATATCTTAAATGGTCGGGTGGTACTGGCACGAGTTGGACTCCGCTTCGCGCCACTGGCGCTCCGATAAAAGGAACGGGGGTAAACAGTCAGGGGATCATTCCTTTTTTAAAGATAGCCAACGATGTAAATGTGGCCATCAACCGCAGCGGAAAACGGCGAGGCGCAGGATGCGTATATCTCGAGACATGGCATCTTGATATTGAGGACTTTCTGGAACTCCGAAAAAATACCGGAGATGAACGCCGTCGCACTCATGATATCAATACCGCGAATTGGGTCCCGGATCTTTTTATGAAACGGGTCAGAGACGGCGGGCAGTGGACTCTTTTTTCTCCTCATGAAGTGCCGGAACTGCATGAAATTTACGGAGCGAGGTTTGAAAAAAAATATGTTGAATATGAAAGAATGGCGGATGAAGGAAAAATAAAAATGTCAAAACGTTTGCCGGCCGCCGACCTTTGGAAAAAAATGCTCGCCATGCTTTTTGAAACGGGTCATCCGTGGATTACGTGGAAAGATCCTTGCAACATTCGTTCTCCTCAAGACCATGTCGGAACAGTGCATAGTTCCAACCTTTGTACGGAAATCACTCTTAACACTTCTTCGGATGAAACGGCGGTGTGTACTTTGGGTTCTTTGAATTTTGCCAAATTTATAACGAATGGTAAGCTTGATAACGAATTGATTGGAAAGGTTGTTAAAAGCGCCGTCAGGATGCTGGACAATGTGATAGATATCAACTTTTATCCGACAGAAGATGCGGAAAAAGGGAGCATGAGGCATCGTCCGGTCGGCCTCGGAATACGAGGATATCATGACGCGCTCTATCTGCTCGGTATTCCTTTTGCCTCCAAGGAAGCTGTTGACTTCGCTGATGAATCAATGGAGATTGTTTCCTATTATGCCATTCTCGCGTCTTCGGAACTTGCGCGCGAACGCGGAACTTATTCAACCTATGCCGGTTCAAAATGGGAGAGGAATATCTTTCCCGAGGATACCATTGATCTTTTGCAAAAAGAGAGAGGTGAAGAAATCCCCATTCTTCGCGGAGGAAAACTTGATTGGACTCCAGTGCGAGCTTCTGTGAAAAAAAACGGAATGAGAAACTCAAATGTTATGGCTATCGCCCCGACTGCTAGTACTGCGAATCTTGTCGGGTGTATTCCTTGCGTTGAGCCGATTTACAAAAACATTTATGTGAAGTCAAACAAAGAAGGGGATTTCATTGTGGTGAATAAGTATCTGGTGGAAGATCTCAAATCGCTGGGGCTTTGGGACAAAAAGATGCTGAATAAAATAAAATATCACGACGGTTCCATTCAAGAGATTGAGGATATCCCCGATGAGATAAAGATAAAACATAAGGAAGTTTTTGAGATCGGACAGCGTTGGATTGTGGAGGCGGCGGCTCGGCGCGCGAAATGGATAGATCAGTCGCAATCCATCAATATCTTTTTTAATGGAACATCTGGGCGCGAACTTTCGGAGATCTACTTTTACGCGTGGAAACACGGACTCAAGACGACGTATTATCTTCGTACGCTCAGCGCTTCTCAGGTGGAAAAATCTACGATTAGTACAGCGGAGTTCGGTTCAACACACAATCGCAAACGTTCCGATACGACGACAGAAGAACATCTGAAAAAAGTCGCGAGCGGCGAAGCGGTCGGACTCTGTGAATCTTGCGAGGGTTAGCCGTTCGTAACTTTCAACTTTTTACTTTTAACTTTCAACTTTCAATATGTCCATACAAATAAACGCCAAGCCGGTAGACATCAACCAGCGCCGGATCATTAACGGAAAAGATGCCGATGTCATGCAGTTGTATCCCATGCGCCACACCTTTGCGTGGGACGCTTACGGAGTGGGGAATGCCAACCATTGGCTTCCGACGGAGATTGGAATGCAGAAAGACATTGAACAATGGAGGTCTCCGACCGCGCTTTCTGCTGATGAACGGCAAGCGTTTGAAACGGTGCTCGGATTTTTTACGACCGCCGACTCCATTGCCGCCAACAATGTCGTGCTGGCGTTGTACAAGCATGTCACTTCTCCTGAAGTGCGCATGTACTTGCTTCGGCAGGGATACGAAGAAGCGATACACACCCATGCGTATCAATATATCGTAGAGTCTTTGGGGTTGGATGAAGCGAAGATATTCAACATGTACCGAGAAGTGGAAGCCATCTATAAAAAAGATGATCTCGTGCTTTCTTTGAATGAAGGAATTTTTGACCCGCTCTACAAAACGGGGACGTTTGAAAACGACCAGAAATTCTTGGAGAATTGGGCGGTCTTCGCTCTCGTCATGGAGGGAATTTTCTTTTACAGTTCTTTTGCCGTTATGTTTGGTTTTCAGCGTCAGAACAAGATGGTCGGTGCCGCGGAACAGATACAATACATTATGCGCGATGAATCCCAGCATTTGAATTTCGGTATCAATATCGTGAATACCATAAAGGAGGAACAACCGGAACTCTGGACGCAAGAATTTCAAGATCATTTGGTGGATATCATTCGCCGCGCGGTCGTTTTGGAATATACGTTCGCGAAAGAAGTTTTCCCGAAAGGAATTTTCGGAATGAACGCAGTGGGCTTCAAACAATATATTGAATACATTGCCGACAGAAGACTGGAACGGGTCGGTTTGCCGATTCAGTACCATGTGGAAAATCCTTTTCCTTGGATGAGTGAGGCGATAGATATTTCAAAAGAAAAGAACTTTTTTGAGACGAGGGTGACGGAATACAAAGTGGGCGGACAATTGGAGTGGTAAAAATAAAAACACTTGGCGGTGAAACCGCCAAGTGTTTTTTGCTGTTCATCCCTTAAGCAACAAGTAAACCGGCAAAACTCAAAATGGAAACAGCAAGCAATGATAGGGCGAGTCGGATAGCGAATTTTCTCGTGCCCTGAATATAAGAATACACCATTTTGCTGACGAGATTAGTCGTATTGACCAGTAAGAATGTCAGAACGGCAAATTGCAAATTTACGCAGGTAATGAGAATCGCAAAACGAAGCGCTGATTCCAAAGAAAAGATTTTGAAGTCTTTGATACCGTGTTCTTTCTCGTGCAGTTCCGGCTCCTCTTTTTTGAGAAAATAAATAGCGAGAAGTCCTGCTGTGACGACCATGATAACCAAACTCGGAAGCAAGGAAATAAGCCATTTGCCGTTTAAGGGGCCTGCAAGGAGAAATACTTGCAGGAAGCTTGCCATATTAGAGAGAAGCGCCGCTCCGATTAAATAGTTTACGGCGGAAGTATGCTGGCTTCTTTGGGCCAGAGATTGAGTGGCAGAAGTGGAAGAAACGAAACCGCCGATAAAACTTGCTACGGTAAAACTTTTCTTGTTGCCGATAATGCGACCGAGAATGTAGCCGAAAACGTCAATTCCTGTGATCAAAACGACGACAATCCAAAGCTTTTGAGGATTGATAAGCTCCAAGGTTTCAAACTGTCCAAGATTGATTCCTATATTATTGAATATCTGAATGACTATCGGCATACTATCCAGCGTATATCCGATATTCGGAAGAAAAGGCAGAATGACAAGCGAAATAATGGCGTAGGTGGTGAACGATTCTATTTCGCTGCCGGTAACGCCCGCGGCAAGTTTTTTTGTTTTTGCTTTAATGGAGAGAATAAGAACCAAAAATACGAAAAGCGCTACCACTAGCTGGAGCGGGATAATATCAAGCATGGGTAAAGCGCCGATAATAAAAGTAAAGAGAATGGAAACTTCCGTTGTCATTCCAAAATCTTTCGTAGTAAGGGAACCCATCGCGTAGTACACGATGACAATAGCAAAGAAAACCGTCGCGAGTGCGGTCGCGAGTATCGGCAAATTATTGACGTATAAAACACCGGAGATTGAACCGAGGAGCGCAATAAGCGAATAGGTGCGCATTCCGCCAGCGGAACCTTCTTTCGGTTGACTGCTTTCTCTTTCTAAACCGACGGCTGCACCGAAAAGGAGAGCCAAAACGAACTTATATGCCAAAATGGACATCATAAAAAAAAGAGGATATTGATAAAAGTTAATACTTACTATATTTTACCTTATTTCTCTCTTCTCTCCAAATTGTTGACAAAAAATATAATTGTGCTATACTTACATCAGATAAGGGCGGTGAGCCGGACACCTCCCGAGATACAAGGTATCTCAATTCCCTCAAGTGGGAACCCGGTTAGTCTCGGAAAGCATTTCTCGGCTTAATGAGATGAAAAACGTTTACCTTTCTGCCACGTTAAGAAAGGAAGGAGATAGCCGAAAGTATTCAATCCTCAGGATATGAAAAGGTGAAAAGACGAGGAGACGCACGCGCGGAGAATTCGTCTGAGTTCTCAAAACAAGTAAGAAGACATTGAAGTCACAAATAAGTCAATCAGGCGACAGATACACCCCCGGAACTGAGTTCCGGGGTTTTCTATTGTGACACGAAAAAGTTTTCGCCGGTAGTTTATTTTTGAAAACATGGCGGTATAATTCTTTTTATGAAAAAAATACTTTTTGCCGTTTTGTTTTTTGCGCCCGCTTTTGCGTTTGCGGACGTGAGAATAAATGAGATTGCTTGGATGGGGGATCTTGTTTCCTCTGATCATGAATGGATTGAGTTATATAATGACAACGATGCATCACAAGATTTGTCCGGGTGGAAATTTTTTGGTATTGACTCGTCCGATTCAACAAAAGAGAAATTTTCATTTTCCTTATCCGGATCAATTTCTGGAAAGGGGTACTTTTTGATCGAGAGTAAAAGGACATTAAAGGACCTTTCTCCTTATCTTGCTTCCGATATTGCTCCTGTTACATTTTCTTTGGTGAATACAGGGGAAGTCCTTTTGTTAAAAAATGCTGATGGTTCAAAAATAGATGAAGTAAAGCCTTCATTAAAAACAAAATGGGACAAAGGAAATAATACCACTAAAGAAACCATGCAGTGGAACGGTTCTCAATGGATTGAAGCAACTCCAACACCAAGATTAAAAAATAAAATGGTTGATACCGTTGTCATTCCAAAAATAGAAACGGAGGCAAAAACCGATTCTTCTTCTGTTTCAAACAATTCTGGCACTTCCGCTCATGAAAGCCCTCTTCCTTTGAGCGATTTTTCTCAAAAGCAGGAATTGTCGGTTTCCGCTGGAAGAAATCGTATCACAGCGGTAGGGAATTCGGTTGTTTTTGAAACCTATGCGGTGGATGCAAAAGGAGGAAAAGCGCAGAATGTTTCTTCTTTGTGGTCATTCGGGGACGGGCTGCAAGCCGGCGGCTCAAAGGTCTCGCATGTCTACAAATATCCCGGAGACTATGCTGTGGTTTTGAATGTTATGTCGGGCGAAAATCAAGCGGTATCGCGCGCGGAAGTGAAAGTTTTTTCTCCGGAAATTTCTTTTGAAATGGCAGAGGATGGGACGATTTTTTTGGTCAATAATTCTTCGTATGAATTGAATATCGGCGGCTGGAAAATTACAGGAACGACGGGAAATTTTGTTATCGCTCCTGATACTATTATAGAAGCGGGGAAGAAAATAATTTTTTCAAAAGTGATCACGGGGATTGATTTTTCTCTGTGCCAAGCGGTTGATCTTTTGTCGGGTGATGGAATGATTGTTTCAAGTTTTGCGAAAGTTCAAAAAGTGATAATGCCGGTCGCAACAACACTAATAGAAATTCCTGTTGTTGCTGAAAAAAAGATTGAGCCGGTTGTCTCTATTGCTCCCGTTGTTTCAAAACTGAAAACAGAAACTGCCGCGGCAATAATCTCCGTTCCCACTCTTGAAAAAGAAAAAACAATGCCGGCGCAAAAGATTACTCTCAAAAAACCGGACGGATTTTTCACAAAAATTTGGAAAATGTTTTTTTAGAAGACATAAACTTTAAAAAACCTCGCAGATGCGAGGTTTTTCTTTTGTCTGTTTTTTTGTGAAAACAGAAAGTTTGACGGTTCGCAACTATGCTGTTTTCTGAAATACCTGAACAGAGCCGTATTTTGGAAAAGTTTGCCAAAATATGAAAAAAAGTTTCTTGCGGTGTGTTGAAAAACATTTCGTTTTTTATTGACGGGTCAAAATAAAGAGAATAGTCTTTTTCGTACGCATAAATCGTTTTTTTAACGCGCGTATTTTTATATCGTAAACTTTTATTAGAAATTTATTAACTCGTTTAGTACAAAGAATTATGAATACTATTTTTTCCAGAGCGTCAAAGAACACCCAGAGATTCTTTTTCGCCTTAGCCGCAATGATTTCAGTCGTCGGCGGTTTTTTTGTCGCGAACGCAGTGTTTGCGGTCGCACCTGACGCAACGGTTTCACCCGTAATGGTGAAAGGAGGAAGCGTTGGAATGATATACTCTTTTGTCCTTACGAATAATTCGGCCGCACCAGTTTATGACATAACGATTACCGCACCGATTGGATTTGTTATTACCGATACTCTTGTCTGTCCGACGGGTTGGGCAGTTCAACATTCTGATGCTTCTTCTGTTGAGTGTCTTGGAAATCCGAATCCAACAAAAGGATTATTTATAGCGAGTGGGGCACAAGCAATTTTATCTTTTTCTGCGACTGCACCATCGGTTGATTCTGTAAATCCTTGGGCGGTTGAAATGGTAGACAATGTATTTGTCTCTCACGTTTTTAATCCCATTACTACTGTTGATGCCTCCGCGCCGGTAACTTCCAATTCTGATATTGATACGGCTTGGCATCAAGGAAGTGTTTCTGTCTCTCTTACTCCGACGGATGCCGGAGGTTCAAGCGTTGCCTCCACTTTGTATTGCGTCGGGGCTATTGATTGCATTCCTTCAGCTTCTTATGGAAGCGAGATCGTTGTGAACACCGATGGACAAAACTATGTTCGCTATTTTTCAACTGACGGCGTGGGGAATGTTGAAACGACAAAAACAGCTGGGCCTATCAAAATAGATAATACCGCTCCGGTTTCCATTATTACTGTTGGAACTCCGAAATCGGGTAATTTCATTACTTCTGCTACGACTATCTCTCTTTCTGTAGATGACTCCGCTTCCGGCGTTGTCGGGACGGTATATAGTATTGATGACGCAACCGCGATTCCTTACACAGTGCCTTTCGTTGTAGGAACGACCGGTCATCACACCATTACCTATAAAAGCATTGATGCAATAGGAAATGAAGAATCTAACAAAACCCTCTCTGTTTTTGTTGATGACACGGCTCCTGTTGTTGGCGCTATCACTATATCTCATTTTGTTGACGGTTTTATATCAGGAACTTCTGATATCTCTGCTTCCGTAAACGATGCCGATGGTTCTGGTGTTGCGAGTTGCGAATATACTTTAGACGGAACGAACTGGGTATCCGCTACTCTTGCCGATGGGGTTTGTTCAAAAATCGGAGTTGATACTTCTCTTTCCTCTTTAGTAAATGTTCGTGTTACTGATAGCTTGGGAAATCTTGGAACAGGAATAGCTACGGATGTTACTCCTGATACGACGGCTCCTGTTACTACTGATGCCGGTACCGATACTTCTTGGCACAATGATAATGTCATCGTTACTTTGACTCCGTCTGATGCCGGTTCAAATATCGCTTCTACTGAATATAAAATAAACGGCGGATCTTGGACTCTTTATACCGCGCCGATCATTGTTTCTTCTGAAGGAGAAAATACCATTTCTTATCGCAGTACGGATAAGGTTGGAAATGTTGAGGCAACTAAAACGGCTGTTAACACCGTAAAGATTGATAAAACGAATCCGACGATTACTGATGATAATGTTTCCGGTTGGAAAGGAACTGATACCACTGTTACACTGGCACCGATTGATTCTTTGAGCGGAATTGTCGGCGTAAAGTATTGTGAAGGGATATCTTGCGACCTTTCTGTTGACGGAATCGTCTTGACTGCTCCTTACGAATTGAACTTTATGACTGACGGAACGAATGTTGTTCATTATCAGACGATGGACAATGCCGGAAATGTTTCGGCTGTGGGAACTTTTACTGTACAGACCGACAAAACGGCGCCAGCTTCAGCTTCTGTTACTTCAGTAGATCCAATTCATATCGTTTCTTCAATTCATTATGTAAAAGGAATCGTTACTCTTAATGCTTCATCTGTTGACGCGATGAGTCGTGTTGCGAAAGTTGAGTTTTATCATTCATCTCCTGTTGGAGTAAAAATTGGTGAATCTACTGTCTCCCCATATTCGCTCTCTTGGGATACTCACTCTGTTTCTGACGGAGCACACGAAGTATATGTTATTGCTTATGACGTTGCAGGAAACATTCTTGAATCTGCGCACTATCCGATAATGGTAGACAATACCGCGCCGGCATTGGTGTCAAATGATATTACCGGTGGTTTTGCGGTAAATCCGAATGAAATGGCCTTTTCTCCGAATGGTGATATTGTAATGGATGCGGTTTCCATTGATGCAAAATTTACAGAAGAAGTCGTCTATGCGATAAAAATTAAATCTGGAAGTACTGTCGTTGCAAGCTGGACTGGTACGGCCACGAATCCGGGAGCTAAACAATGGACGGGAGCAGGAAATCTTGGAGATGGAATTTACACGATTGAAATTACTGCCACAGACCATGCCGGAAATACTTTTACGGATACAACCAAAACGATTCTCTTAGATAATACCGCGCCTGCCGTCAATGCGGGTGATGATAAAATTACTAAAACGGATTCTTCTGTTATCGCATCCGCAACTGACGAAGGCGCAGGAATTGCGACTTACTCATGGTCTGGAACCGGTTTAACTTTTACTCCGAACAATGCGAAAGACACCGTTATTTCAGCGCTGGCTGATAATGGCGTTTATGCTGCTACTTTGACGGCTACTGATAATGTCGGAAACCATGCAAGCGATACTCTTTCATTTACGAAAGACACAGAAGGTCCGGCAATCAACGGCTTTTCAAGCCCTGTTGCCGATGCCGTCTACAAGACGAATAATGATCTCTTAACCTTCAATCCTTCTGACTTAGGAACGGCAATTGCTTGTTCTTATAAAATCGGAACAGGAGATTTTGTCGTCGTTCCTTGCACGAGCGAACTATCAGTTACTTCTTCTCTTTCCGGTCTCGTTGACGGAAGAAATACTGTTACCGTAACGGTCGCCGACGAAGCGGGAAATACTGTTTCTTCTGAAACTCGTTCTTTTGTGTACGACAACAACAATACTTTGACCGTCGGAGAGACTGCCGATTTTACGACGATTCACGAAGCGATCAGTAAGGCGACCGCCGGAGATACTATCAGTATCGCTTCCGGAACATATAGCGAAAGTCTTCTGATTGAGAAAAAATTGAGTTTGGTTGGAACCGGATTAACAAAACCGATTATTGCAGGATCGGCACCGGCAAATTACATTGTCAAAATTAACGGAACAGCAGCGAACGATTCAGTGATTGATAATCTGGAAATTAATGGAGGAACGACGAATACTTTTGACTACGGAATTCTTGTAAATAATTCCGGAAACGCAAGCCATCCGATTGAAATAAAAAATTCTATCGTAAAAAATATCTGGAACACGAGCGCAAACGGCATTGGAGCTGAAAGCTCAAGCTATGTTTTGGTACACAATAACTCCATTTCCTCATTCCATAAACGCGGAATTCGTTTCATTGATTCTTCAGGAAAATTCTATGGAAATGATGTTAAAGGCGATAGTGTAGACGGAACGACTCGCGTGCAAAATCTTGTTACTCTCTGGGGTGGTTCAAATGTAGAAATTTATAACAACACCTTGCATGATGCGAAGAGTTTTGGGGGAACGCAAACATGGGATTCACCGGCAGTATTCGTTAGCTCTTACGGTGGAAATGGAGCTTCTTATGCCAACATTCATGACAATGAAATTTATAACGGTGACACCGGTATCGTTGTAAGTTCTGTTTATTCTACCGTAGACACTTCTTCTGCCGACGTAACAAACAATAATCTTCATGATTTAAACGTTGCGATAAATTTTGAAAAAAATACGGCTTTAGCGACTATCCACAATAATAAATTTGTAAATAACGTAAAAAACTTAGATGCAAATGATGTTATTGGTCCGGTGACAAATGCAGAAGCCAACTGGTGGGGATTTTCAACTGGCCCGGCAACAGAAAGCGTATTTTCCAATGTTGATTATCGCCCGTGGTTCTTAACTGCCGATCTTTCTAACTTGGACATCATTGCTCCGACCGTTACTCTTTCTTCAACCATAACTTCTCCGACGAATGTTTCGCCAATCGTCGTGTCTGTCGCTTTCGGCGAACAAGTAACTGGATTTACCGCTGAGGATATTTCCGTGACAAACGGAACCATCAGCGAGGTGACCGACTCAGGATTCAATGTAACCCCGGATTCTAATGAAACGGTTACAGTAGATATTGCAAAAGACACGGTTCAGGATCTTTCCGGAAATTACAATACTGCTTCAAATGTTTTGAGTTTCGTTTATGATAATGTTAATCCGACGGCTACGGTTGCGTACTCACCTGATACACTGACCAATCAAGATGTTGTTGCGACTATGACCGCTAATGAGCCGGTCACGGTA
The DNA here is from genome assembly GCA_026395595.1 of Candidatus Parcubacteria bacterium. Classification (GTDB taxonomy): domain Bacteria; phylum Patescibacteriota; class Minisyncoccia; order Phycocordibacterales; family CAIJYI01; genus CAIJYI01. Next base: position 40,024 of record JAPLYL010000004.1, read on the forward strand.
AACAGCGAAGGAGGTTCAACTCACACTTTTACTTCTAATGGCGAATTCACTTTTAACTTTACGGATGCTGCCGGAAATAACGGAACGGCTCTTGCGACGGTATCAAATATAGATAAGACCGCGCCCGCAGAAGTTACTCTCTCTGGAAAACCTGCTTCTCTCACGAATGTTACGACGGCTGATATTATCGTAGGAGGAACTGATGTTGTTGCTTATAAATACAAAATGGATGGGGCCACTGATTATGGAGCCGAATCTGTTGTCTCAAATCATTTAACCCTCTCGAGTCTATCCGACGGTTCTCGTACACTCTCTGTTATTGGACGAGATGAAGCGGGAAACTGGAAAGCTGAAGCAACGGTATATTCTTGGACGATTGAAACCGTTGTTCCTACTGTCACCACTCATACCCCGACGGTAAATGCCGTTGGTGTTGATCCGAGCACAGACATCGTTGTCGCTTTCAGCGAGGCAGTAAATCTTGACACAACGAAACTGACACTGAAAAAAGGAGGCGATGCTGTTGCTACTACGGTTACTTTTGACATCACCGGAAAAGTAGCGACGATTCATCCGACCACCATTCTTGCCAGCAATTCTCTTTATGAAGTAGTCTTACTCTCAACTATTGCCGACACTGCGGGAAATACGCTCGCCCAGACTTCTTGGTCGTTCACTACGGCTGTTAGCTACTCCATTCCTCTCACGAAAGGTTGGAACTTGGTTTCTCTTCCTGTTGTTCCGGTAAGTACCTCAATTGATTCTGTCTTGGGAGCAGCAAAAACAAACATTGAAACGGTTTGGGCGTACGATGCTCTTGCTGATAAGTGGTCTGTCTATCATGGAGACAATAACGGAACAAGTGACCTTACTAACATGACGGCCGGTTATGGATATTGGGTCAACTACACCAATGATGCTTCCAGTAACTTGATCGGTTCCGGAAATCTCATGCAGGAAGGGAATAGTGTACCTCCGTCAAGAAAATTAGCGGAAGGCTGGAACTTGATCGGATACTATCAGAGACCGAATACTACGAGCGTTAGCGCGACAAATGCGCTTCACAATAATTTGGACGGTATCTGGACATTGTTATTCGGATATGATAATACCAATAAACATATAACGACTTTGAGCGGTACTGATACGGTGTCTCCAGGCCAAGCATTCTGGGTCTGGTTGAATAGCGCTCGTTCCTACACGATGGGAAATATCTAAATGGTTGATTCGTCATTGAGTAAAAAATAATTATGAAACGGTATATTTTCACTTTTGCGTTTTCTCTCGCTTTTCTCGCTCCGACTTTGGCGTGGGCTCAGCCGGGAATTCCGCATCAGTTTTATGGGACGATAGAATTCGCAAACGGGCCGACGCCCGCCGGCCTTACGGTTGAGGTAAAAGTCGGCGGGGCAACCGTCGGAACAGCGACGACGGGGTCGGGAAAGTACGGGTACAATCCAAGCCTTCTCTTTGCGGAAAAACTGGAAGGAGAATGGTCTGGAGAAACGGCGGAGTTTTATGTCGGCGGAACGAAAGCCATCACGGCATCTCCGGTAACTCTTTCGCGAGGCGGTTATACCAGATTGGATTTGAACGTTTTGAAATCGGTTGGGTCCATCACTAAAACCGAAAGCGACGTAATTACTGATCAGCAAACTTCTATTACCGCTTCGTCTCCAACCATTATCAATATGGGAAGTTCTCTCAACGTACAAGTCTCTTCCGATACCAGCACGACGGCGACCATTTCCAAAGTTGAAAAATTGAACTCTGATTTTTTCACCGGAAACACAGCGATACTTTCAGGGCAAAATCTTTTGAACGCCTATGAAATTAAAATCAATGGTACCGGACTTTCTATTTCAGTAATGATGAAGTACGATGACACCGGTATTGATGAAAGCACCGTGAAGCCATACAAATACAACGGAACGGAATGGATAGCTATAACGCCATTCACGAGAGACACGACGGCGAATACTTTGACCTTCTCCATGCTGGCTGCAAATACTCCGTATGTTTTGTTCGGACAAAAAACGCCGATACAAAGTAGCGGTGGCGGCGGAGGCAGTTCAAATCCTGTTGTTGTAACCGTTGGTGATATGAACGGCGATGCCAAGGTCAACAAATATGACTTTGCTCTTATGATGTCAAACTGGGGGAAAACCGGGACGAATGTTGCTGACTTGAACAATGATAATGTGGTCAATAAATACGACTTTGCGCTCTTGATGGCGCGTTGGTCAACCTCATAAAACTGATATGAAAAAATATACAAAAATAATTTTTGCCGGCATAGCGATATTCGCTTTTACAGCGACGATGGCCGGCGCGGCGAGCGTTACGGTATCTCCGGCATCGCTTGCTAAAAAAGTCGGCGACTCGTTCACTGTTTCTGTCGGTGTTTCCACTGGCGGAAGCAAGGTGTGCGTCGTTGAAGGAAAAGTTAATCTTGATAAACTTTCCTGCACGGATATTACCGTTGCGGACGGATTGATTGCTCAAACGACCCCGACCTGCGCGAAGCCCTCGTTTTCTATCGGAATCCCCGGTTGTACTACCGCCAGTAAAAATCTTTTCTCCGTGTCGGTAAAAGCGCCGACTGTGGGAACCGCGACCCTCGGATTTACCGGAGTTGATGTCGTCGGAGAAGGAATTTCTTTGGGAGGTTCTGCTGGAACTGGTGAGTATATCATTACCGGAAATACGGAAACCACCGTTACGCCGACCGCTACGGTGACGCCGAAACCTGCTACGGGAACAACGATAAAGCCGACCGTAACCGCTCCGACAACAGAAACGGAGAAAACGGTTACTGAGCCGATGGTTACCGTCACAACCCCCGCGTCTGACAATAATCTCGCCGCAGCAGGTTCCGCTACTCGCGGAGTGCCTCTGCCGATAGCGATAGGAATCGGCATAGCCGCCCTCGCTCTCGGATACTTCACGGCAAGAAAAATGAAATAAGATTATACACAACAAAAAAACCACTTGGCGGTGAAACCGCCAAGTGGTTTTTTTGTTGTGCCTTGAAACTTTCTGTTGTGAGTGTTTTAATTAAAGTACTTATGAAGCAACTTTTGTTCATCATCTCGTTGTTTTCTTTTTCTTACTTTTTTCTTGGCGCCTCCGCGGTTCAATCGGCAAGTCTTGAATACTCCACTTTTATCTCCACCGACCCTGTTTCCAATTCTTTTGTTATTCGCTACGGCGGTTTGGAAGAAAAAGACAAACATTATTATTCTTGTTCCATACAGAATTTATTTTGCGCTGCGACGAGTACTCCGAGTGAAAGCGTTTCTTCTTCCGGAAATTATTACAATGTCATAAAAGATACCGAACGCGTTATTTTTCGCGGGCATTCGCTGGATGGAAAATTCGTCTATTACTATCAGTACGCCGATACGAAACACCCATATCGCTGGTATGTGGTAATCAATACGGAAAAGGGAAAGACTTATGCAAAAAAAACAGCGGTTCCTTTTCTTGATCTCATGACCGAACAAAATCGCTTGTTCAGCATATCTCCCGATAGCGAAACGCTTTTCTACATAGATGACCGCGAGGGAACGCCGGCAATTTATCGCGTACCTCTCGCAAACATGACTAAGAGTTCCATGATTGGGGAGCGAATTACAAAAAGCGCGTATACGGTCGCGGATTTCATTGCGTATGACAAAAACACGGTGTATTTTATCGCTAACCGAAAAGATCCGCTCACTTGGTCGCTCTATCGCTACGACACGATAGCGGATACTCTTCAGTTAATCGCTGATAATGTTTCCTATTCAGACCCGATAAAAAAGGTTGGGGGCAATATCGTTTTTCTTCAAATGAAAGGGAATGCCGTTGTTCCTGTTGTGTATGATTCGACAAAAAATACGCTGGGATATTTTCTCTTGCCCCAGACACCGGGAATTTCCAGCATAAATAATTCATACAAAGTTGTGCGATACGGAAATCTTTCGGGGACTATTTTGTATCCAAAAGCGGATACGGATAATGCAAAAGTTCCGCGGCCGATGATTGTCTGGCTTCATGGCGGGCCATACAGGCAAAGCAGTCTGACGATTCATTCGTTTTTTTCGTATGGCGTGTATGACTGGATTCTCAATGAGGCGCGCGGTAATGGCGCGGTAGTGCTCAAATTGGATTACAGCGGAAGTTATGGGTACGGCAGTGATTTTATTTCGGCCCTTAAAGGAAACATCGGCAAGCAAGATGTGAAAGACGTCGTATTCGCTTTAGGGAAAGCAAAAGAAGACGCATCAAAAGATTTTTCCATTTCCGGGGTGTATCTGGTGGGTAACAGCTATGGCGGATATCTCGCCGTTCGCAGTTTAACGGCCTATCCGGAAAAGTTCGTGGGCGCATTTTCCATCAACGGCGTTATGGATTGGACGACGCTTTTGGAAGATCTGAAAACTTCGCTTTTCAATATCTATTTTGGTGGAACGCCGAATAGGAAAAATCAAAACTTGTTTGATAAGGCTGATATGCTCGGACGGTACACTTCGGTTTTACCGGGGCAGAAAATAACGCTCGTTCAGGCGGAAAAAGATAACACTATCAATCCCGCGCAAGCGGATATCCTCAAGTATTCATGGAAACCGAACGGTGTGGAAGTGAACGTTATTTCCGTCCCCGAAGAGGATCATGTTTTTCATAAAAACAGTTCTATTACGAACATCTGCGGTTCTCTTTTGAGTTTTATGAACATGACCGCCACCTCCGAGGAAAGATGCATCTTTCACTAATTTACCAAGGGCATCCCTATGTATATGTCGACATATACATAGGGATGCCCTTGGTAAAATTATCGGCGGCTCGCGAGAGCGTCTTTGAGGGTTTCTTTGTCGGAGTATTCCAACTCTGTGCCGGTGGAAAGTCCTCTTCCTAAGGAGGTGATGGAAAGGGAGTATTTTTCGGCGAGCGGTTCAAGAATTTTTAATAAATAGATGGCGGTGTTTTCGCCCTCGCTGTTGGCGTTCATAGCGAGCACTACTTCGCGGAGACCGTTGTTCTTGGCTCGGTCTTGAATCGTATAAAAAAGTTCTTTGGCTCGTATTTTTTTTGCGGGTTCTTTTTCCAGTATGGGTATCGCTCCGCCAAGAATGAAATAAAAGCCGTTCCATATTCCCGCTTTATACATATTTTCCAGATCCACATCTTTTTCTATGACCATAAGCATGGCTTTGTCGCGGTCATCTTCATTACAAACAGAACAGATTTTTTCTTCTCCTCCGGACTTTTGGAAATAGCGGAAACAGGAAGAACATTGATCCACCTCTTCGTTGAGTCGCGCGAGAGTTGCCGAAAGTTCATTACGAAATTCGGCATCTTTTGACAGCAAAAAATACACGAAGCGTTTGGCTTGTCGCGGGCCGATACCGGGGAACTTTGAAAAAAGTTCAATGAGTTGGGAAATGGGGTTCATGTTGGTAAAGAATAAAGGAAAAAGCAAAAAGGAGGACGGAACTACTTTAATTTAAAAGCCGTCAAAATCTCCTCCGCCGGTAGCCATGCCTGCGGGCATGTTTTGATCAATATCAACAAAGGATGTTTTATCGCCGTCAAAGTAGAGGTCTACTTTTCCGGTGGCGCCGTTTCTGTGCTTTTCTATGAGTATTTCGGCGTTTTGCTTTTTACCCGCGCCGTCTTCATTCTGCTCGCGATGAATGAATAAGACAACGTCCGCGTCCTGCTCAATAGATCCGGAATCGCGGAGGTCGGAGAGCCTCGGTTTGCCACCTCGCTGTTCAACCGCACGGGAGAGCTGTGAGAGGGCAAGAACGGGAACATCAAGCTCTCTGGCGAGTCCTTTGAGACCACGGGAAATTTCGGTGACTTGCTGAACCATGTTATCTATATTTCGTCCCGCGCTCATGAGCTGGAGATAGTCCACGATAATCAGACCGAGCCCGTGTTCGCTTTTAATGCGCCGTGCCGTAGACCTCATTTTTATAATCGTATTTCCCGCCTGGTCATCAATGAATATCGGCGCTTTTTGTAGACGTCCCATAGCGTCACGGATATGAGAAAATTCATCGTCGGAAGTAATTTTTCCTGTTCGGATTTTCCATGAGTCTACTTGTGACTCAGCGGAGAGCATACGGTCAACGAGCTGTTGCGCACTCATTTCCAATGAAAAAATACAAATGGGAACACCCGAAAGAGCAGACTTTCTTGCGATGTCCAAAGCGAGTGATGTTTTTCCCATGGAGGGACGGGCAGCAAGAATGATAAGGTCGGACTTTTGAAAACCGGCGAGCTTCGCGTCCAATCCTTTGAACCCGGTGGGTATTCCGCGCAATTCTTCTTTTGATTTTGTTAGACGATCAAGACGATCCCATGCGTCGTTGAGGGTATCCTTCATGCTGACATATTTCTGATTGGAGAGCATGGAAGTTACCGCGAAGATTTCCTTTTCGGAGTGATCAAGCGTTGTTTCTAATTCTTCCGCTTCGTTGTAGCCATATTCTGAAACGCGATTGGAAGCATCTATGAGATTGCGAAGCACGTATTTTTTTTGCACGACGTCGGCGTAATGTTTTGCGTTGGCGGAGGAAGGAACGGAATTGACCAACTCGGCGAGATACGAACTCGCGCCGATACTTTCCAAAAGATTTTTGTCTTTGAGTGCATTGGAAAGAGTAAGAAGGTCAATCGGCTCATGCTTGCCGAAGAGATCCATAATGGCGTTGAAGATAATCCGATGCTTTTCTGCATAGAAAGATTCATGACGGAGGATATCCATAATATCGTACAAAGCTTCCGGTCGGAGCATAATGGAACCGAGCAATGCCTTTTCGGATTCAATGCTTTGTGGCGGTATTCTAAACGTGCTGTTTTTGTTCTGTGACATGCTGTTATTGTATCACGCGGGCGGGAAGTGGTGGAACTTCAAAAAGCGTGGTAAAAGGGGAGAAATTGTGGACAAAAAAAAGGCCCGATAAAGGGCCTCTTTGTCATCACTTTATGTGATGTGAATGTGTGATGTATTTTTTGACGTTTTCCATCAATCTCCAATCCCCGGAAAGAATGGACTCGTAAAAATGCAGAGAATCGTAAGGGGCTTGTTTCTCAATGAATTTGTATTCGTGACAAACTACCTCAAGTCCCAATTGATACTTTTGGCAAAAATAGTCAAGAACGGAAAAATGGAGCTGACGCCAACCGTATTCGTTGCGCGTGTATACCAGTTTCCATAATTCTTTTTCCACATTTCCGGTTCCAAGGATTTTGATTTTTATTTCCGAATTGTCGGGGCCTAAAAATAAGATCCTGAAATTTTCCAGCGGATTTTGAATGGCAAAACCCTCTTTTTCCTGTTTTTCAACAGCCGATGATGTCTGTAAAAACCCATGTTGTTTCATAACAAAGTACCTCCTTTTTATTGCGAATGTTTCTTTTATAAAGATTAGGTCAAAAAACAAGGCATGTCAAATAAAGAGCACATGAAAGACTAATGCTCTATAAAGCCATATTTTGTGCATTAAAAAAAGAAAATTGAAAAAAACTTGCAAAAATGCTTGACAAATAATTATAAAGGTGTATAATATAATTACAATAAAGGACAACGAACTCCTTATTTGTCAGAGAGAAAGTAGAATAGAAATATAAAAGGTACGAACAGATAGAGTAAGTGGACGCCAGTGCGCACTATCACATACTCCGTTAGAGGAATTCTGCTCTCGTCAACCGGTTAGTGGATTGTCCTTGTGTGAGAATCCCCCAACCAAACCACCCCTTGCTTCGGCTGGGGGTGTTTTAATTTGCAGATTTTTATAGACTTGTTTCAAAAACTTTGGTATCATTGGTTCACTCTCTATCGGGCCTATGGTCTAGTGGTACGACACGTCATTCGCATTGACGAAACGGGAGTCCGATTCTCCCTAGGTCCACAAGAAAAATCGCTTCGGCGATTTTTTTTGTGGAAAAAAAGACCCGCAGAGCATGCGGGTCTTTTGCATTTTTAGAAGAAAATGCGAACGCGGGTCATTATGGCGTTGTCGGTTATTTCCGGGCCTTGCGTTGTTTTTGTGTTTGAATGAGAAAGGTTAATGGAGACAGAAGAACCTCCGAATCGGCCGTATCCGCCTTCTTTTGGAAGGATTAAGCTTGGTCCGGCGGAATAGCTGGTGTAGTCAGTATCTCCAACCGTTTTATTGAACATTCCCATGACACGAAGATCAAGTTTGTGGCCTTCCATACTCCAGAGTTTGTAGTCGGCGAGTACGTACCCTCCATTGCCGATACTCGTTTTTCCTCCTCGCGGATGTTCGTCGCTTCGGTAGATGCCGCCGTAGAGATCAAAGTCTTTTGTCGCTCGGTACATGGCGCCAAAAGCGATTCTTTGCGATTCATTGCTCCATTGATTTGAAACCGATAATTGCAACTTTGGTCGTCCTGTTTCGTTATCTTTTACCGCATCCCAGATAAGACGTTGTGAAGTTTCTGTCCGATCAAATCTTTTTGGGTCATTAAACGCAGGGCCGGTTGCTCCCGTTATATCTCCGACAAAAGTAAGGCTGGGCATAATTTTTGTTTCAAATTGTATGCCGTAACCGAAAGGTTGGAACGGGTTATTTGGACTTTCAATAGAGATAGCCATAAAGGCAGGAGGAAGATATAACCCGCCGGCAGTTATGAGTGATCCCGCGCGAACTGTCGTATTGGAAAAAAAGTTTCCGATCAACCCTTCTTTTCCGAAATTATATCCGACCCAAGCTTGGGTTATATAGTTGGCCGGAATACGACTGTCCAAACCAGAAAGGTCATTCTCCATAAAAAACGAGAATTTTTTATAGGTACAGCTGGTGCGTGCGCGGATAGGGGCTCCCATAAAATCTTGTTCTGGGCCGACCGTAAAACTGGCATATCCCCAGATGGAACATTGCGCGTCTCCCGATTTGAAAAACGGTTCGTTTTGATCATTGGCAAAAGCCGAAGATGAAAAGAGAAACGCAAGCAGGAAACTTATTGCGATTTTTTTAAGAGCCATGAGCCCTCCTTTTTAGTGAAGTTGCTTTGATATTCTGTTGTGTACTATAATAGATGTTTTGTTAAAAGTCAAATTATTTTCCCTCCACAAAAAGTTCTTCTTGGTGTATTCTAAAGAGTATCATGCATTCGTTATTTATTTCCTCTTTAATTTTTTGGAAACCGCTTGGTTATACGCTGACGTTCTTCGCTTTAATGATAGAAGGAGATGCGACCTTGTTTGCCGCCGCTTTTCTTACGAGCGAGGGCTTTTTTGATATCGGCGACATGCTGGTTATCGCGATTCCGGCAGTTATCATCGGCGATATTGTTTGGTATTTTTTAGGTAGGAATGGTATTTCTAAATTTCCGAAATTGAAAGCGTGGGCGGATAATTTTGCAAAGCCGGTTGATCGGCATCTTACCGATCGGACGTTTCAGACGCTTTTGATTACCAAATTTACCTACGGCGCCCATCACGCGATACTTCTTCGCGCGGGTATGTCTCGGATACATTTCCGAAAATTCATAAAAAATGATATCTTGGCGGTCAGTGTTTGGTTTCCCGTCATTTGGTCTTTGGGGTACTTTTCCAGCATTTCTCTCGTCTTCATACGAAGGTCTTTGCGTTTTGCGGAGGTGTCTCTCTTAATCGGTCTCGTCCTCTTCTTCGGAATCCGTTATCTTGCGCGCAAACGAATGCAAAAAGATCTCCGTTAAATTATTTATTGCTTTTTCTCTTTAATGGTTTTATGATAGCTGTTACTATTTAATTTCATTTTTATGGGCCATCAAAATACGGCAGGATCGGAACCGAAGAAATTTCTTTTTATCAGTGTAGAGGCTCTCGCCGTTGACCTCGCATGGCAGTTGGCGAAAGAAGGGAACGAAGTGAAAATGTATATCCGCGATAATGCCTCAAAAGACATTGCGGACGGGTTTGTTGAAAAAGTGGACGAATGGGCCACTTTTGTTGACTGGGCGGATGTGATTGTGATTGATAGTTGCGGACGAGGAGCCCTCGCTGATGACTTGCGTCGAAAAGGGAAACTCGTTGTCGGCGGAAGCGTCTATTCAGACAAATTGGAAATGGATCGCGAGTTCGGACAGGAAGAAATGAAAAAAGCCGGCATGACGGTTTTGCCTCACTGGGAATTTGATGATTTTGACGAAGGCATTCAATTCATAGAAACGCACCCGATGCGTTATGTGTTTAAACCTTCCGGCGAAGAAACTTTGGACTGGTATCTCAAGAGCTTGCTTTTTCTCGGACAAGAAGAAGACGGCAAAGACATTCTCGCCGTTTTGAAGCACAACAAAGACAGTTGGTCGCAGAAGATAAAACAATTTCAATTGCAGAAATTCGCTACCGGCATTGAAGTGGCGGTCAGCGCTTTTTTTAATGGAAATGATTTTGTGTATCCGATTAATGTTAACTTTGAACACAAAAAATTATTCTCCGGAGATATCGGGCCGTACACCGGAGAAATGGGGACCCTCATGTACTGGGACGATACGAATAATCTTTTCAAGTCCACTTTGTTCCGCATGCGCGATCGGCTTCACGAAAGTAAATATGTCGGCTGCATAGATATCAATTGCATTGTCAACGGAAAGGGAATTTATCCGCTCGAATTTACGACGCGTTTCGGCTATCCGACTATCAGCATTATGATAGAGGGGATTCAAAGCCCGTGGGGAGAATTTTTGTACGCGCTGGCTAAAGGAGAAAAATATAAACTCAAAACACACAAAGGCTTTCAGGTAGGGATTGTTATTGCTACTCCGCCGTTTCCTTATTACGACAAGGAACAATTCAAAATGTACAAAGATACTTCCATTATTTTCAAAAAACCGAATTTTAACGGGATTCATCTTGGTGATGTGAAGCTGGTGGATAATGACTGGAAACTGACCGGTGATGCGGGCTATGCGCTTATCGTAACCGGTTCGGATAATACGGTTGAGGGGGCGAGGAAAGAAGCGTACCACCGCATTGATAACATCATTTTGCAGAATATGTTTTATCGTACCGATATTGGCTCAAAGTGGGGGAAAGAGAGCGACGAACTGCAAGCATGGGGACTGCTGTAAAAGCAAAAAGAAAAAAGGAAAAAGAAAAAAGGTGACAGATACTCATTGTTCGATTCTGTCTTTTTGTCGGGGGTTTTTCGGGGGTTTTTTTATTATCCGTTTTTTGTTACAATGACCGATATGACAAAGAAAATTTTAATTTCGGGGGTGAAGCCTACCGGGAGGCCTCATATTGGCAACTACTTCGGCGCGATGAAGCAATTTGTGGATTTGCAGGATGAATACGAGGCGCGTATTTTTATTGCCGATTATCATGCGATTACAACGGTGCAGAACGCGGAACAGCTTTCTCGTCATACGATTGATATGGCGCTTGATTATCTTGCTATCGGAATTGATCCCGTGAAAACTCTTCTTTTCAAACAATCTGATATTCCGGAGGTCTGCGAACTCGGCTGGATCTTTAATTGCATTACTACCATGCCGTTTTTGATGCGTGCTCATGCGTACAAAGATGCCGAAGCAAAAAACAAAGAGATTAATGTGGGGGTCTTTGATTATCCGATTTTAATGGCTGCCGATATTCTTGTGCAGAATGCCGATGTTGTCCCTGTGGGACAAGACCAAAAACAACATGTGGAATATGCGCGCGATATTGCCGAAAAATTTAATCGTACTTTTGGCGATATTTTCAAATTGCCTAACGCTCTTATCTACGAAAACGTGAAAACCGTCGTCGGCACGGACGGACAGAAAATGAGTAAGAGTTATGGCAATACCATTCCGCTTTTTGCAACCGATGAGGAAATTCAAAAAGCCGTTATGGGAATACCGACTAATTCGCAGGGAGTAGCGGAGCCGAAAGATCCTGATACCGATAACATCTTCGCTTTTCATAAATTGTTTGCCGATGAAAAAGAGATTACGGAAATAGAAAAACGATATAGAGAGGGAGGGTTAGGGTATAAGGAATCAAAAGATATTCTTATTGCCAACATGAAAAGGTTTATCTCTCCGCTCCGAGAAAAAAGAGAAGAATTTGCAAAAGACGAAGAAATGATCAGAAGTATTCTTAGAGAAAACGGAAAGAAAGCGCGAGAACTGGCACACCAGAAAATGGAAGAAGTGAGGAAAGCGGTGGGAATAGTGTAAAAGCAAAAAGAATAAAGCAAAAAGGAAAAAGGGAAAGGACGTCGTCGTCCGTCCGCCGGGCCGAGTCCGCCAGCTGGCGGACTCGGCCCGGAATGTTTGGATGACTCTCTCCGGTTCGGGGTTGTACCCCGAACCGGAACGTTTGGATAACATAATAAAGTTTGTTTAAAAAAAGAACCTCGTCTGGTCACACAAACGTTCCGGAACGGGGTGAGGAATGGGTAGGGACCCCTTCCGTAAAACCTTTTGAGAGATTTTATGAGGTGAGAGATGGGATGGGACCCATCTTGTAAAACCTTCTTTAGATATTTTGTGAGGTACGAACAAAAATATCAAAAAGGTGTACTGCTTCTGTAAGGAGAAACCCCGCTCCGGCGGTACGTCGTCGTCCCTTTTTTCTTGTTGCTTATTCCTTTTTCCTTCATTCTCCACTTGAAGGTGTTGCATTTTTCCTATTATCGTGGCATACTACTCTCGGTACAAATTGGTACTTTTTTATTTGAGGAGATTCTCATGTTTTATACTTTGTCATTGGTGGTTATTGCCGTTGCTGTTGTTATCTTGTTTTGGTGGATTTCTTCCGTTCAAGAAAAAAATAACGGCCCCTTCTAAATACTTCATGCGCTCGTCTCTATGACGGGCGCATTTTTGCATATTTTTTAAAATGTGCTACAATCTTTTTACAAGCGTTGACGTCACTAACAAGACCGAGCTTGAAGCAAAAGAGGGGTCATGCAAGTCATGACAAGTATGGTGGCACCGCGAGTAACATCGTCCATACAAGTGAATTTACGGAAGTAAGTTCGTTTGTATGGGCGATTTTTTGTCTCATGTAAATAGAGTAAAATAGCCCCAAGGTCTCTCCTTTCCCCGTCACTCCGCTTCGCTACGTTCCTCCTTAAGGAAAGACCTTGCAATGCGATATGTAATAATTAAGTATAAATAAACGATTATGAAAAACAGAATATATATAAAAGATTTGAGCGAGCATAAAGGAGAGGAAGTGAAGATTGCTTGCTTTGTGGATGTTCGTCGCGATCAGGGGAAACTCGTTTTCTTTGATTTTCGCGATGTAAGCGGAAGAGTTCAAGGAGTAATCTTGCCGAACAATAAAGAAGCGCACGAAGTCGCGACACCTATTCGTACCGAGTGGGTGCTGGAAGTTACCGGAAAAGTAAACCCTCGTCCGGAAAAAAATGTTCAGGCAGACAAACAGAACGGCGATATTGAATTGGAAATTCTCGGAATAAAAGTTTTGAACAGTGCGGAAACCGTTCCTTTTGATGTTACTTCCGACGGACACGAAATCGGCGAAGAAAATCGTTTGAAATACCGTTATCTTGATCTGCGACGCGACCGAATGCAGAGAAATCTCCGCGCCAGACATGCGGTGATACAGCACGCCCGTGATTTTCTTTCGCAAAAAGGTTTTATTGAAGTGGAAACGCCGATCCTCACCAAATCCACCCCGGAAGGCGCCCGCGATTATGTTGTGCCGTCACGAGTGTCCCAAGGAAAATTCTATGCGCTTCCTCAGTCTCCTCAACAATACAAACAACTTCTGATGGTGGGAGGTGTGGAAAAATATTTTCAGGTGGCGCGATGTATGAGAGATGAAGATACTCGTGGGGACCGACAGCCGGAATTCACTCAGTTGGATATGGAAATGGCCTTTGCCGAGGAGGAAGATATTATCTCTTTGAATGAAGCGCTCTTGATTGAAATCGTAGAAAAAAATTATCCTCACAAAAAAATACAGCAGATTCCTTTTCCGAGAATTACCTATAAAGAGTCTATGGAGAAATACGGTACTGACCGACCGGATGTCCGAGAGAATAAGGATGATCCGAATCTGCTCGCTTTCTGCTGGGTGATAGATTTTCCTTTCTTTGAAAAAACAGAGGAAGGCGGGTGGACATTCACGCACAACCCTTTCTCCGCTCCGAAATCGGATGACATGGAAAAAATTATGGAGAAGAAGGAAATTGGAAGCATCATCGCTACTCAATACGATATTGCCCTCAACGGTTTTGAAATCGGAGGCGGAAGCATTCGCAATCATCGTCCTGAAGCATTGGTGAAGGTTTTGGAAATACTGGGGCATGAAGAAGAAAAGATCAAAGAAAATTTCGGACACATGCTCTCCGCATTTTCTTACGGAGCGCCTCCACACGGCGGTATTGCTTGGGGTTTGGATCGGCTCTTGATGCTCTTGCAGGGAGAAGACAGTATTCGCGAAGTTATTGCTTTCCCGAAGACCGGCGAAGGAAGAGACTTGATGATGAATGCCCCTTCGGAGATAGAGGAAAAACAGCTCAAAGAACTGGGGATACATTTCCGACCGCAGAAATAAAACTATCTCCAATTAATACTTTTCACATCGTCATTCCGGCCTGTGAGCCGGAATCCATGTTTAGTGCACATACTCTGGATCCCGGGTCGCAGCCCGGGATGACGATTAAAAGCGAGAGATGGTATAAAAGCAAACCCCGAAGGTCTCGGGATTTTGTTTGTGTGGATAACCGTTATAATCCATTTTTCTTTTTGTGGTAAACTGTAAGTGAATACTCTCTATAAGTAATTAATCATATTTTCATGTTGTTAAAAAGAAAAGAGGATTTGGAAATAGCGGCAATCAAAACTCCTTCATACGGAGATGTGTCGGCAAATCAGATTGAAATACCTCGCGATGTTCCAAGGGCGCCTGAAGTATCCCAATCTCAAAACGTATCGCAATCATCTCCCGAAAATATAGCAAGCCGTCTTTTTTCCGCAAAAGAATCAACTCGCAAGATTGAGGAGGAAGAAGAATATACTCCGACCAGCTGGCTGAATGAAATTTTCATGGAGTCTATTCGCTTGGGGGTTTCCGATATTCATATCACTCCTGAAAGAGAATATATCTCCGTACGTTTCCGTGTAAATGGTATCGTGACAGAAGTAGCAAGGTGGGATATCGGTTACCACGACATGGTCATTTCCCGTATCAAAGTTATTTCCGGTTTGAAAGTGGTTGAGAAAAACACTCCACAGGACGGACATCTTGAACTCGCTTTGGAAATACCGAAATCGGATGTTCCCGCAGGACAAACCCCGCCGAAATCGGTGAACTTCCGCGTGTCTACCATGCCGACCATAAACGGCGAAGCAGCTGTCCTTCGTGTCTTGAGCCGAGAGGGCGCTGTTATTAGTCTTGCAGAAGTAGGTCTTTCAGATAAGGCTCTTCCTGTGGTAAAAAAAATGCTTCAAAGAGGTCATGGAATTATTCTTATGACCGGTCATAGTGGAACAGGAAAAACGACGACGCTTTATGCCGCTCTCAACGAAATTGATGCAAAACAAAAAGCTATTTTAACACTTGAAGATCCGGTTGAATATCGCGTTCCGGGGGTGCGACAGTCTCAAGTGAATTCGGCGGTCGGATATACTTTTGGCGCAGGACTGAAAGCGATGCTTCGCCAAGACCCTGATGTTATCATGATCGGTGAAATACGAGATGAGGAAACCGCCGGCATCGCCATGCGTCTTGCTTTAGTCGGAAGGCTTGTTCTGACAACGCTTCATACGAGCAGTATCTCCGGAGCGCTTACCCGCATGATAGATATGGAAATAGCGAAATCTATTATCGCTTCCGCTTTTGCCGGAATCGTCAACGAGCGTTTAGTGAGAAAGATTTGTCCTCACTGCAAGCAAGAGTCTGTTCCTCCGTATGAACTCATGAAAATGTTTGATATCGTCTGGCCCGAAAATGAAAAGCTCTATGCGGGAAAAGGGTGCGAACAATGCGATAATACCGGATACCAAGATCGTATCGGCATATTTGAAGTGCTGGAAGTTAATGAGGAATTCAGAAATATCATTCTGAGCGGTATGTCATTGAGCGTTTTAGAAGACTACACCAGAAGTCATGTCGTTCAGACGTTGCGTGAAGACGGTTTTGACAAGGTGCGAAAGGGAATTACGACTCTGGAAGAAGTGATACGCGCGACGATATAATATGTTATAGTGATCGTTATGCTTCATGTTAAAACACCCGTTTTTGAAGGCCCGTTGGAGCTTCTTCTGAGTCTGATTGAAAAGAGAAAGCTTTTTATAAATGATATCTCTCTTTCTAAAATTGCGGATGATTATATCAGCGCCGTTCAATCTCTCCCCGATATTCCGCTTAAAGATGTCGCGAACTTTGTGTTCGTGGCCTCTACGCTTGTTTTGATAAAATCAAAATCTCTTTTGCCGACGCTTGATCTTTCCGGAGAAGAAGAAGGGGATATCGAAAGATTAAAAGAACGATTGCGCGTTTACCAAAAGATGAAAGAGCTTTCGGTTTTTGTGAAAGAAAATTTCGGGAAGAAAATTTTATACGCAAGGGAAACTCCAAAAAACAGAATTGTCACTTTTTCTCCAAGCGAGGATACGACCCTGCAAGATATTTTTGCTTCTGTTGCGGGTATTTTGAGCCGGCTGCCAGCGATGGATGTTTCGCCAAAAGGAGTGATAAAAAAAATGGTAACTCTGGAAGATGCTATCGGAAGACTGGTGAGGAGAATTGATTCGCATCTTCGGATGAGCTTTAAGAAGTATTCGGGAATTGGAAAAGAAGAAAAGAATATGGTCATCGTCAGCTTTTTGGCGGTTCTTGAACTCATTAAGAGAGGGGCGATTGTGGCGGAACAAAGAGAAAATTTTGCGGATTTTGATATTGAAACGAGAGATATAAAAGTGCCAAGGTATTAAAAGAAAAGAGAAAAAAGCAATAAGGAAAAAGGGGAAGCTTTACATTGTGCCGTGTTTGTTTTTACGTCGCCGGTTCTGGGTTGTACCCGGAACCGAAACGTTTGAATAATATGTTTAAATTTAGTTTAAAAATTAAAGTTTATTTGGTCACACAAACGTTTCGGTACGAGGTACAACCTCGTACCGGCGATAATATCACGAGATTATAAAGAACGTGAGGAAATACTCATACTCTGTACCAATGTTTGTTTATCTGTTATAATATGAAACATGACCATTGACGCGCAAATAGAGGCCATACTTTTTTTTAAGGCGGAACCGATAAAGACCATGAAATTGGCCGAAATTTTGGGGGCGGAAGAAGAAACCGTTCGACAAGGAATCGCCCTTCTTTCTGATAAATTGGAGGGACGAGGGGTCGCTCTTCTTTTGAAGGACGATGAAGTTTCTCTTGCCACGGTTGCTGATGCCGGAGATATCATAGAAAAATTGGTGAAAGATGAACTTCATCGCGATCTTGGAAAAGGAGCGATAGAAACACTGACGATAATTCTCTATAAAGGCCCGATTCAGAAATCAGAAATTGATTTTATTCGGGGAGTCAATTCCAATTTTATTCTTCGCAATCTTTTGGTGCGCGGTTTGGTGGAAAAAATTCCTCATCCGACCGACCAAAGAAGTTTTTTGTATCGTCCGACTTTTGACCTGCTGGCGTATCTCGGAATCAATAAAATAGAAGACTTGCCGGAGTTTGAAGAGTTCAGAGAAAAGGTTGAAGAAAGTATGGAACAGTTCTCTGATAAAGACCGTGTTGTTGCCGAAGAAGTAAAATACGAAAATTTCCCGATACCTTCGGAACAAGACCAAGACGAAGAAACGGCAAATTTTTTAGGGGATTCCGACGAAGAGAAAATTAAGTAAAATAGCTTTGGCTGGACTAGGTCAGACTCTGTCCAGCAAAAGAGATTTTTTAGGAAAATAAGTGTGGATTTTGTCGCGCCAGTCTTTGGCTGCCCCCTATGCCACAGCGAGCCGCGCGAGCGGTCAATCAAATTGAAACGAATAAGCAAAAAACAAAGTATTGCCGTTGTTACTCTCGTAAATTGTTTTGCGATTTTTTTTGCTAGCGCTTTTCTTTTTACTGTAATTGTTTATGGAGAGAAACCAGTGCAAACAACGGAGCAAAAAAAGATTTCTCAAAAACCGGATCCTTTTCTTAATCTATCTCTGGAAGCAAAAGCTGTTTATGTTTTTGATGTTTCTACGGGAGAAGTTCTTTTTGTTAAGAATGAAAATGAACAACTCCCTCTTGCTTCGGTGACAAAGGTTATGACGGCGCTTGTGGCATCATCTTTTCCTGAAACAATGGATATTCGCATAACTGATGGGGACATGGCCTCCGGAGCCGGAGGCCTTCGTTGCGGAGAAGAATGGAGTTTGAAAAATCTTCTTAATTATACGCTGGTTGTTTCTTCAAACAGCGGGGCGTCAGCAATCGCGGGTGCTGCCGGGGCGGTCATGACTAATGAGGAAGGAAACCCTGAAGCAAGAAACGAACAAGCTTTTGTTTCAGAAATGAACGCTACCGCGAAAAAACTCGGCATGTTACAGACCGTATATTACAATCCAAATGGACTTGATATTACCGATAGGCTTTCCGGAGGATATGGTTCAGCCAAGGATATGTCTACGCTGTTTTCTTATATTATAACCACAAAACCGATGCTTCTCGAGGCTACTTCTTATGATTCTTTGATCTACACCTCTCTTGATGGAGCTCGTCATCCTGCAAAAAATACGAATACCGTGATTCGTAGCATTCCTGGGATGGTCGCTTCAAAAACGGGATACACCGATCTTGCGAATGGAAATCTTGTTATTGCCTTCAACGCCGGTCTTATGAAACCTGTGGTGGTTGCCGTACTCGGTTCCAGTCAAGAAGGAAGATTCGCTGATATTGAAAAACTCGTCATCGCGAGTCTCGTAAAAATCGGTCAAGGAGAGTAGATTTATACACTCTTTTTATTTCTTCCTTTTTGGCTTATAATGCAGATATGATATTGGACGTGGTGAAAGTATTTGCGCCTACGGCGATAGCGTTTTTTGTTGGGATCGTTATGACCCCGTTTTTGACGCATTACCTGTACAAATACAAAATGTGGAAAAAGAAATCCGGAAAGGTTGCGATGGACGGAAGCGCAACGCCGCTTTTTAATGCGCTTCATAAAGACAAAGAAATCGGTACTCCGAAAATGGGCGGAATCATCATTTGGGGAAGCGTTTTGATTACCATACTTATTATTTGGTTTTTTTCCGAATTTTTTCCGAATAGCGTAACCGGGAAATTAAATTTCCTTCACCGTAATACGACGTGGCTTCCTCTGTTTACGCTTATCGCCGGCTCGCTTATTGGTTTGATTGATGATTTCTATGAAGTCATGGGGACGGGCGATCATATTGCCGGCGGTCTTTCTCTTAAAAAAAGATTGCTCGTTGTTTTTCTTATTTCTCTTATCGGCGCGTGGTGGTTCTATTCAAAGCTCGGAGTTTCTTCCGTTTCCATTCCTTTTGACGGCATTGTGAATATCGGTTTTTGGTTTGTTCCTCTTTTTTCTCTGGTTATGCTGGCGGTGTATTCAAGCGGTGTTATAGATGGCATTGATGGTTTAGCCGGCGGAGTTTTTGCCACGGTATTTTCCGCTTACGGCATAATCGCTTTTTACCAGCAACAGATAGATATTTCCGCTTTTTGTTTTGTGTTGGTTGGGGGGATACTTGCTTTCCTTTGGTTTAACATTCCTCCCGCACGATTTTACATGGCCGAAACTGGAACGATGGGGCTCACGGTTACTCTTGCCGTTATCGCTTTTCTTACCGACGCGCATGTTGACGGAAAAGGACTCTCTGTCCTGCCTATCGTGGCTTTCCCGCTTGTCATCACCGTACTTTCCGACGTGATACAAGTCGCCTCAAAAAAACTTCGCCATGGCAAAAAAGTTTTTCTTATTGCGCCGCTTCATCATCATTTTGAAGCCATCGGATGGCCGGCGTATAAAGTAACGATGCGTTACTGGGTTATTTCCATTATTTTCTCTCTGCTTGGAGTTATTATCGCCCTTTCCGGACATTTAGTCTAAACGCAAAACAAAAAAAGAATGCATTCAAAAAAAGTTGATCACGTTTTTCTTTGGATTACGCTTGCGCTTGTTTTTGGCGGATTTTTTTTATTTTTGTCGGCATCTTTAGGGCTTTTAGCCAGAGAAGGAGGGGCGAGTTTTGAAAATGTTTTTGTGAGTCAAATAGTGTTGGGACTTTTTCTCGGATCAATTGCTTTGTTTCTGATATCCCGTCTTCATTATAAATATATTCGGAAATTTTCTTTTTTTCTTTTCATTCTCGGCGTTATTCTTACGATTTGCGTTTTTGTTCCGGGTATCGGTTTTGGTCACGGAGGAGCAAAAAGATGGCTAAACTTGGGATTCACCACCTTTCAACCTTCTGAAGTTTTGAAGCTCGGTTTTGTACTCTATTTTGCTTCTTGGCTTGGCGCCGCGAAAGACAGAGTGAGCACTTTGTATCATGGAACCATTCCATTTTTGGTAATTCTTGCTATCCCCGCGATACTTCTTGTTCTTGAACCGGATATCGGGACATTCGGCGTAATCGTTGCTGCCGGTGCTGGCATGTTCATCGTTGCGGGCGGGAGGATAAGTCATCTGGTTGTAATGGGGATTGCCGGTCTTCTTGTTTTTGCTGTCGTTGTGAACTATAAACCCTATCTGAGAGATCGTATAGATACGTTTTTAAATCCGGATAACGATCCTCAGGGTACCGGTTATCAGCTCAATCAATCTCTGATTGCGGTTGGTTCCGGACAAATTTTTGGAAGAGGATTCGGCCAAAGCATACAAAAATTCAGTTCTTTGCCGGAACCGACGAATGACTCTATTTTTGCGGTCGCATCCGAAGAATTTGGTTTTTTGGGAAGTTCAACTATCATTCTTTTGTTTCTTTTCTTTGCGATGAGGGGTTTTCACATTGCCGGGCATTCTCCTGATCGGTGGGGAAGGATTGCTGTGACGGGAATCATTCTCCTCATCATTACACAATCTTTTATTAACATCGCGTCTATGGTCGGACTTTTTCCTCTTACCGGGGTCCCGTTGATTTTTATAAGTCATGGAGGAACCGCACTCTTTTTTGCACTGGCTGAAGTCGGAATTATCTTGAGTATTTCGCGATACAAAACTACTTCATCTATTTCTCAATAAAAATATGATACCTTCAAAAAATAAAAAAGTAGGATTAGTGCTCGGATCCGGGTCTGCCCGTGGATTTGTTCATATCGGTATTATAAAAGTTTTGGAAAGAAATAATATACCGATTGATTTTATTGCCGGCTCAAGCATTGGTGCGCTCGTTGGGGGTATATACGCTGCGACGAAAGATATCGCCTATATTGAAAAACTTGCTTTGGATACTGATTGGAAGCAGTTATTCAAACTGCTTGACCCTTTTTCTGTTATTGCTACTGATATTGTAAAAGGGGAGCCTGTTATTTTTCGCGAAGGCAATCTTGCCGAGGCTATCCGCGCGAGCGTTTCCATTCCTTTTCTTTTTCACACGGTTCCTCAAGGAGATAAAATCCTTTGCGACGGCGCTCTTTCTATTCCGGTACCCGTTGCTGTTGCGAAACAGATGGGTGCGGAATACACTATCGCCGTTGATCTTGATTCCGGTTATTTCAAACAAGAACATCCGAAACCAAAAGACAATCTTTTGGATACGGGAAATAATGTGGTGATGTTACTTTCTTCTCACCTCGCCAAAGAGAATATGAAGGATGCTGATTTGGTACTGACTCCTCCTTTGGGGGACATTGCATGGAGATCGTTCGGGAGCAGAGAAACGACCGCAGATCTTATCGCTCGCGGAGAAAAAATTATGGAAGAAGCGTTGCCGCGATATTTTGAAACGAATAAGCCAAAAACATTCGGAAAGCGTTTAAAAGAGTTTTTGAACCAGCCCATTTAGATAAAAAAATAAGCCCGCGAAATTTCGCGGGCTTTTATTCGTATGCGCTATTCATTGTTATTGAATAGTAGCATGTTTCGGCTTAATGTGTCCGAAACGAATCTCGTCAGTCGCACGCATGAGCGTTTTCAGAGCGGGACTTTCCACCATCATGTGGTATCCGTTTTCTGTTTTTTCCAACAAACCTCTGGTAACACCGTGATCTTTTTCGTACCAACCGGGACTGAGCTCTTTTTCTGTTGAGAAAGTGTCTTCAAATACTAAAGACTCAACAATTGGCTCCAGATCCGGAAAAAGCGTTCCCATAAGAGGAAACCCGCTTAATGCCACATAAGGATACGGTGTCCCCGCGCCTTTACAGATGTATCCGTTGGCAACGGGTACCTTTCCTTGCTCAACAAAAGTTACGGAGTCCTTTTTGACGTATGCTCTTAATTTTTCATTAATGGCGAACATACAAACCTCCTTTTGGTTTTTCACCAAAAAGTATGACTGAAATGTAAAGGAGCGAATCCTCTAACGTTCTTACTGTTTTTATTATATCAGCACTGTATGTTTATGTCAAGTGCTTTGAAAAAGTCGATTTATCAAGCTGTTTTTTCAAAGTAGCCTTCGCCGTTCTTTTTTATTTTTTGAACATGGGGGACAGGGAAAACTTCGCCTTGCATGACAATATAGACGCCGTGAGGAAGGGTTTCTGCCGCGATGAGAGCTCCGCCCAGGTTGAATGAGGCGTCTGAATCTTCTGCCATGCTCGGACGCATAGCTCCGGTGAGAATAATAGTTTTGTTTTGTATATTTTCCGCAAGGAGTACGCCTGTTTTTGCCATGGTATCGGTTCCGTGGGTAATCAGTATCCGTTCTCTTGGGTCAAGCAAACAAACATCAAGAATTCTTTTTCTATCTTCGTCGGTCATATCCAGACTGTCTTTTTGCGGGAGGACGAAAATGTCGGCGTCATCGTCTTCTACTTTTATCACTGCTTTGGTATTTAGGTGTCTCACTCTTCCCGTTTTCAGAATTTTTTTCACAGCAGGATCCCCGAAGGTGATAACTTTTCCTTCGTCAAAATTATATTTTTCGGCATCTATGGTTCCGCCGGTGGCGATGATACGCAGAGTAGACATGTTTTTACTCTACAATGATTTATTTTCTTTGGCAAGATTATCCGTGATTGCCGTATTTTTTGAAAAGAAGATATGAGTAGACAACAGACCCGAGCGCTGAAACCATAATGGGGATGATAAGAAACCAGATCATGAGGTGAGAAGGGAGGAAAAGACCGATAAGGGAAACAACGGCGGAATAACGGAAAGCTTTTCCGCTCCAGAGGTGTGTTTCATCCCAGACGCGCGGATTCGCCATTGTCCATGGCGTGCGAATTCCCATGAACCAGTTTTGTTTTATATGAGGAAGCGCGGTTCCGAGTCCGTACCAAAGAATTGCCATCGGAAGGACGATCATTCTTCCCATATCAAAGACATAACCGATGTTCCACATGATGGTAAGAAGGTGAATATAAAAAAGAAAGAAAATGATGCCGACGATGGTGGCGTTGTAATATCTTTGAAAAGCTTTTGCGTTTTCTTTCAATGGATCAATTTTGGGAAGCCAAAAGAATAGTACGGAAAGAAAAATGATAAGGAACGGCATCATAAAGAGTCCCCAGAACTTGGACAGGTATCCGTTTACTTCACCATCCACTCCCCAATGAGAAGCGACCTGTGCAGGAAGAAGAGGATAGAAATAAACGCCGACGGCGAATGACAGTAAAGTAATAATGGTAATGATGATGTACGAAGTTTTTGTTGTCATAATTTAATTATATACGTTTGATAAAAAAACAGAAGCAAAAACCCCATGTTGTAAATTCTAGCATATGCTAGAATTTACAACATGGGGTTTTTGACAAAAAAATACCCCTTGCGGGATATTTTTTTGTAAACATTAAACTTTGTTAACGTGTACGGCGTTCGGTCCTTTCGGGCCTTGCGCAACTTCAAACGTTACTTTGTCTCCTTCTCTAAGGTCGGAGAACTGAACGTTTTCAAGTTCGTTTGAGTGAAAGAAGATGTCTTTCTCTCCGCCTTCGCGAGCAATGAATCCAAAGCCGCGATCAGTGATACGAACGATTGTTCCTTGTTGCATCTGAGCGTGAAATAGTGATTAAAACACAAACACAGAATTGCACAATAACTTCGACTACGATCCTTAATGCAATCTTTTATTTGATACTGTCAAGTATACTACAGTGCGTTTCTGATGTCAATGGGTGCGGTGTGGATTGAACCTTTGATTTTTGGGGTAATGGCGAGTAGAATAATTACATATGAAAATACTTTTATGGACTTTAGCGGTTATCGTTCTCGGCGGAGGTATGCTTTTTGCCGTCAAAACGATGAATAAAGAGAATGTTGAAAAAAATACTGTTCCCGGACAGTATGATACATTCGCGCAGTGTCTAAAAGACAGTGGGGCTGTGTTTTACGGAGCATTTTGGTGCTCTCATTGCCAAGAACAAAAAAAAGAATTTGGAGATTCATCAAAACTTCTTCCGTATGTGGAATGTTCCACCCCTGACGCAAAAGGCCAAACCCTTATTTGTGAAGAGAAGGGAATCAATAGTTATCCGACTTGGGTATTCAAAGATGGTTCGCGGATGTCGGGAACACTTTCATGGAAAGTCTTGTCTGAAAAAACCTCGTGTGCTTTACCAAAAAGTGTGGCTACTAATACCCCCGCGGTTATATAGAGAAAAAAAGAACCGCCCACGAGGGGCGGTTTTTTTGTCTTTCTCTACGCGTGAAGAAGGTGAGATATTTGGGCGGTCTCAAGAGACAGAACATAAGCTACTTCTTTTGCGGAATCACTGAGGTCTTTTAGCGTATCGCTAACCGTATCTCCACATCGTACGGTTGTGATTTTCCCGCCGTTCTCGTCAAGAAGAAAAACATGTTCAATGAAGGCTTCCCCTTTTCTTTTTTTAGGGATGGAAATCGGTGTCATTGTCGGTTCAAATGGTACCACTTTTATTTCATGTAAGTGGTATCTTTCTCTGATAATGCTTGGAATGGCAGTCATCTCGTACTCCTGTTGTTTTTATGATAGAACAAAATTCTTGTATACTATATCACAATGAATTGTATTTGTAAAGAGTTTTTCCCGGATGATAAACTGGTATCATATGATTATGAAAAAACAGGAAAAAGCGGAGCATATAGTGAAGGATTTGAAAAAACTTTTTCCTGATGCAAAAATGATGCTTCGTTACCGTAATCATTGGGAACTTCTTGTCGCAGTGGAACTCTCTGCTCAATGCACTGACAAAAAAGTGAATGAGATTACTCCGGCGCTGTTCAAAAAATATCCGACACTTGCTGATTATGTAAACGCAAAACCTTTGGAATTTGAAAAATATATTTATCAGTCGGGATTTTATAAAAATAAAACGAAAAATATACTGGCGGCGGCAAAATTAGTTTCTGAAAAATTCGGCGGGAAATTACCGAAGACAATGAAAGAGATGCTGACCATTCCGGGAGTGGCTCGGAAGACGGCAAATATCCTGCTTG
The DNA here is from genome assembly GCA_026395595.1 of Candidatus Parcubacteria bacterium. GTDB lineage: Bacteria > Patescibacteriota > Minisyncoccia > Phycocordibacterales > CAIJYI01 > CAIJYI01. The sequence goes on from JAPLYL010000004.1 coordinate 65,532, forward strand.
GAGTTGCTTATGGCGTTGTGGAAGGAATCGCCGTTGATACTCATGTAAAACGGCTTACGAAACTCTGGGGACTTACAGAAGAAAGTTCTCCCGAGAAAATAGAGAAAGACCTGATGAAAATTTTACAGAAAGAAGAGTGGCAAAATTTTACATACCGGGTTATTGAATATGGAAGAAAGTATTGTACGGCAAGAACGAAAGACCACTCAGTGTGTCCATTGGGAAAATATGAAAATAAATAGAAAAGTATAAATCTAGTCAAAGTTCGCATATGCGAACTTTGACTAGATTTAATCATTTTATGACGAAGATAAATATCACAGAAATTTTGAAATGGTATGAGCTTAATAAACGGGATCTTCCATGGAGGAAGATTGGTATTTCTGCGTATGAAGTTTGGGTTTCGGAAATCATGCTTCAACAAACTCAGGTCTCTCGCGGGATCATTTTTTATGAACGTTTTTTGAAAAGATTTCCTACTGTTCAAAAGTTAGCGGAGGCGGATTGGGAAGAATTTTTGCCGTATTATGAAGGGTTGGGATATTATAACCGCGGGCGGAATATGCTTAGAGCCGCGAAAATTATCGTTGAGGAGTTTGGAGGAGAATTTCCGAAAGAGAAAACGGCACTGATGAAGTTTCCGGGAATCGGCGAGTATAGCGCGTCGGCAATTTTATCATTTGCTCACGATATGCCGTATGTCGCTTTTGATACGAATTTCAAAAAGATTTTCGGGACTCGTGAAGTTGCGGAAAAAGCGTTTAAGACGAGCGGAGTTTTGAGCTCGGTTTTTAATAGTGCGGTAATGGATTATGCGTCCGCTCACCGCGAAGAAAAAAGTAAAAAGAAAAAAGCAAAAAGGACGACGAACGAAACAATCGTTGTATTGCATGAAAATCACAAAAAGTATTTTTCAGAAAACAAAGAAAAATATGAGCCGTTCGTTATGCCGAAAGGGGTTTTTTCCCGCGAACAAATCAAACAGCATTTTCTTGAAAAATTTGGATTGAGAATTTCCGTGCGTCCCCCTGGTAAAGATGGCTTTACTAATGCACAGATTCTTTCGGGAAAACATCAGTTTGTCTGCTTTTCAAAATCAGAAAAAAACGGTACTATAATTCCATGACAAAACTACCTGAAATAAATGGGCATGTATGGATAGGGACGGAACCCATTACTCTTGATGATATTGCCGACAAAGTGGTATTGGTTGATTTTTGGACGTACTCTTGCGTTAACTGTTTACGGACTTTGCCGCATCTTCGGGAATGGCATGACAAATATAAAAATGACGGGTTGGTGATTATCGGCATCCATACTCCGGAGTTTGAATTTGAGCAAAGTCCGGAAAATGTAAAAGAAGCAGTTCTTCGGTTTGGCGTAAACTGGCCGGTGGTGTTGGACAATGATTTTGAAAACTGGGATGCTTTTGAAAATAAATACTGGCCGGCAAAGTATCTGGCGGACAGAGAAGGCAATATAGTTTATACACATTTCGGAGAAGGCGGGTATGAAGAAACTGAAGAGAAGATACGGGAGTTGCTTGGATTGGGTACAAAAGGAGAATCCGAGCATAAAGAACATTCTCATGGGGCCGTGTGTTCTGTTGCCACGGCAGAAGCCTATTGCGGTTACATGAGAGGAAATATCGCGAACGAACTTGGTTATGCGGAAGATGCAGAAGAAGAGTATAAGGAAAACTCTGATACGAAGGAAGGTGAAGTAAATTTGAATGGAAAGTTTTTTGTGGCGCATGAATATGCGGAATCACGAGAAGATAGCGCAACGCTTTCTCTGAAACTCCGCGGTACGGAAGTGAATTTGGTTATGGCTCCGGCGAAAGGCGAAACCATCGTTGAAATTTTGTGGAACGGAAAATCGGTGCCAAAAGAACTTCGCGGGAAAGATATTTCTGAGGAAGGGAAGCTGACTATAAATCGTTCCGATATGTTCAATTTGCTTAAAAGTAAAACGCCGATAGAAGGTACTGTTACGATACGGGCCGAAAAAGGAAATTTTCGTGCCTATGCCTTTACATTTTCGGGGTGTATGGGTTAAGATGTTCATTGTCCTACACCTCATGGATTCCGGATCAAGTCCGGAATAACGACATACGCACCCTTAGCTCAGCTGGTTAGAGCGCACGATTCACATTCGTGAGGTCGGAGGTTCGATCCCCCCAGGGTGCACTTGGATAAACACAAAATTACTATGGAACAACCACCAAATACTATTGAAGATTCTTCATATTTTGAAGTAAAATTCGGTCGGGATACGACCAAGAGCGCGGTGATTAAAGCTATTAAGGACGAAAAGCCGGTACAATTTTTGTGCACGAGATTCGGCGACCTGTATCTCTCTAACATGGGGCATGACTCAATGAAAAGAGCGAACGGCATTGACGCTGATGAAGTCGCCACTCGCGGATGGATGAAATTGAGCTACGACCTTCGGGAACTTCAGGTAGTGTACGAAGAAGCGGTATCCCCCGCTATGAAAAAATCTATTTTGAATGTATTAAAAAATCTCCAAACACAGTTGAAAGAGGACCAGTAAAAGATTGACTTGCCTCTCTACACAGGTTACTATGATAACCGGTAACTTTGTTGCAGGTCTTTGCAATTTCAACCAAACCGAAAGGAGGTTTGTTTATGGTACAACTGACAAAAGGAATGTATGGAAGCGAGTCTAATCAAACGGGAGACTTGTTCGGTCTCGCGTGCGGACAAATGTGTTCCGAAAAGAAAATTACGCATAACAGCGGATGGTATAACCGTTCGGGCGAAAAATTGGGTTGGGGCGATCTCAACGCTGAAGATTTTGCCCGCATTGCCAGAGAACTTGATGCGGGAGAGTTTTTTATTATTCTTTCCGAACAAGATTCTCGCTGGAAAGTTCCTGAAGGTAAAGAAGAAGACCCGGGCGTTCTTTATGTGGCAGAGCATGCCCTGTATATTATAACGCGCAATCAGCTCTTCAGAGTTGATGATTGGGGTTATGAAAGAGGACGAAGAGAGGAGGTGTACGGTCTTACTTTTATTATCTTGATTAAACAAGATGTGAAAGCGTTTATAAAGCACTCCATTCTTCAGGATAAGTGAGTCGTGAAAAACAAGCTTATTATCTTTGACTTTGATGGGGTTTTACGGGAAGCATCATGGACGCATATGTATCATACGTATCGGGCATTTATTGAATTAGTAGGGAAAGATCCCGATCTTTTCTTTACTGATGTCGATTCTTTCAGGAAGTGGTGCGATTATGATTGGCACAAAAACGAAGAGAGAATTCTCGGGGGCGAATATTACCCGAATAAAACACTGAATGAATTTTTTCATGTTTACCATGACGGACTGGTAAAATTGTTTCCGTGGGTTCCTGAAAGCCTCGAATTGCTTTCAAAAAAATATCGATTTGCCATTCTTTCTTCGTCTGTCAGTGTGAGTGTGAAAGGTTCACTTGGAGATCTCTCGCGATATTTTTCTTGCATCGTTGGCGCGGAAGAAGTAATCAAACTGAAGCCTGACCCTGAAGGAGTTCTTCTTATTCTGAAAGAAATGGATACAGAAATAAACGACGCGATGATCATCGGAGATACGCATGTTGATTTTTTCGCTGGGAAAAGAGCTGGCATAAAAACCGGTTTAGTAAAATGGGGGATGGGAGATTGGGAAGAACTTTCAATACTCGGTGCAGATCTTTTGTTTGAAAGACCGGAGGAATTGTTAGAGTTGTAAGATAAAAAATAATTCTATCTGCCGGCTAAACTTGGCGGAGAGACCTCCAAAAGGAGGACTCACCGCCAAGTTTTAAACTATCGTAAAACACCGACCAATTTTTGGCCGGTGTTCTTTTTTTTGTTTATGATGATCTTACTTTTAATCGGTGCTGTTTGGTTTTGTCTACTTTAGGGAGTTTAATGATGAGGAGACCATGCTTTTCTATCGCGTCGGCTTCCGATGGATCCACTTCTTCAGGGAGTTCTATTGTTCTTGAAAATGACCCCCAGTAGAGTTCTTGTAGCAGATAATTTTCAGACTCTATATTGTGAGAACGTTCTCTAAGACCGCTGATAACGACGGTTTCTGGAGTGATGGAAATAGTGAGGTCTTCGGCTTTTACTCCCGCCGGCATGGTTTGGATATAAATATCGGTATCGGTTTGATAAATATCAACAGCCAGCTGTCCTTCGCTATTTTTTTCCTCTTCTGATTCGTCTAAGGATGATTCGGAGTAATCCGGCGGAGCTATGGTAAAATCTCGGAAAGCAGGCGTTGCCTGTTCTTCTTCATCAAGGGTGACCCCCGTTATTCTTTGGAAGAAGGACGGTTTTTTCTCGTTCGCATTTGTTTTGAACTTTGAAAACATACTATTTAAAAAATGATTTTTATTGCGGAGGAGCGAAATAAAATGATGATTTCTTTATCTTCTCAAAGAGAGCGATAATCACCACGATGACAACCCAGAGTAGGGCGAAGACGCCGAGCAAGGATTGTCCTCCTCCTATCATTATAAAATAGTTAAACGCCGTGTGCAATGCAAAAGCGAGGATAAGTCCTGTGAATAAGTAAAAGTATTTTTTCCACCGGCTTTCTCCGAGACCGAAACCGATAGAAAATCCGATAAGAGCAGAGGATGCGACATGCAAGAGCGATGCTCCTATAAAACGAAGCTGAAGCGTCGTAATGCCGACAGCGAGCGCTCCTCCGTCTAAAGCGGTAAAAACAAACAAAGCATTTTCCGCTGCGGAAAAACCGAGAGCGGCGGAGATCATATACATGATGACGTCTATCGGTTCATCAAAGTACTGTGTGCGGATGCCCGCTATAAAGGCAGCGTAGTATTTGAAAGTTTCTTCAATGACCGCCCAGATGAAAAATGTTGAAAACAATATGGTTCCTCCGCTCCAAAAAGTAATTTTTTCAAAAAGTATGGCGAGAGGAACAGCCAGCATCCCGAAAAGGAAAGCTTCAAAAATTATTTTTTTCGGTTCAGGATGTACCTTGTCTTCTTTGAGCCAAAACCAGAGCCAGAAAAGAGCGGGGAGAATCCCTCCGAGAAGAGCGCCGATGGTGCGAGAAGAATCCTCGGGAAACTTCATTGCTATCCAAGTGAGAATGAAAGCAAAGAGAGCGACACTCCCTGTTTTTTTAATGTTTATATGGTGGTGCGTGGCCATTTTTCAACAAGCAAGAGCTTTTTATTTTTAATCGGCAACATTCCCCAGATTTCTTCCGTAACGAAAGGCATGAAAGGGTGAAGCGCTTTTATCGTGGTGGTGAGGACGGTCCAAAGAACCCATTGAGCAGATGCTTTACTCTTTTCATCGTCTCCGAAAATGCGGGGCTTGGAATCTTCAATGACGACATCGGCAAAAGTGTGCCAGAAATAGTGGTAGAGTTTTTCTCCCGCAAGATAGAAACGATATTTTTCAATATCTTCGGTAATTTCGGAAATGGTATTTTCCAGCTGAGCCAAACGGTCTTCATCTTCGCTCGTAAGCGCCGGAGCAGTTTCGGTATCCAACCCTTCAATACTCGTCAATACGAAACGCGCAACGTTCCAAATTTTATTCGCGAAATGTTTGTATCCGCGGATCTTGTCTTCGGAAATGCGCATGTCGTTGCCTGGCCCCGTGCCGATAATAAGAGAAAGGCGTACGGCATCCGCTCCGTATTTTACCGACATCTCCACGGGGTCAATTCCATTGCCGAGAGACTTGCTCATCTTACGTCCTTGCGTATCGCGAACCAGTCCATGCAAATACACGGTACGGAAGGGGACATCTCCAAGCAAATATCCGCTCATGAGAATCATACGGGCGATCCAGAAGAAAAGAATATCGTAACCGGTTTCCAAAACATTCGTTGGGTGGTAATTTTTGAAATCGGGCGCTTTCGTGTCGGGCCAGCCGAGCGTGGAAAATGTCCAGAGTCCGGAAGAGAACCATGTATCAAGCGTGTCAGAATCTTGTATCCACCTGCCCGTCGTAGCTGGAGCGGAGTCGGGACCTTCGCCTTCAGGCGCTTCAATTCCGCAATATATTTCATGATCGCGATACCAAACCGGTATCTGATGTCCGTACCAGATCTGACGGCTCACACACCAGTCCCGAAGATTGTCTATCCAGTGGTAGTATACTTTTTCAAAACGTTCCGGAATAATTTGCGTTTGTCCGTTTTCAACCACGGCGCGCATCATTTTTTTGAGGGTCGTTTTGCTTCCGGGTTTGATGCCGTTAATTTTGGAATTTTTGAGCGTGAATTCTTTGTTCACATTTACGAACCACTGTTTTTTCGGAAGCGGTTCAATAATGCCACCGGTTCTTTCCGCGGTTGCAAGATTTTGCGGAATTTCTTCTTCCTTTTCCAAAAGATTTTCGGTCTTGAGCCATTCAACCACAATTGTGCGAGCTTCGGCAATTTTTTTGTCTTTGAGTTCCGGTGCCTCCACCATCATTTTTCCATATTCGTTGATGACCTGCTTTACCGGCAAACCATGTCTCTTTCCAATCTCCCAGTCAATGGCACTATGCGCTGGGGTAACTCCGACGGCCCCCGTGCCGAATTCTTTTTCCACGGCCTCATCTCCGACGATTTGAATATGTATCGGTACTCCCGCAAAAACCATATCGTATTCTTTGCCGATGTATTGCTGGTAGCGCAGATCATCGGGGTGAACCGCGACAGCCGTATCTCCGACTTTTGTCTCTGGTCGGGTGGTGGCGATGGAAATAGGGAAGTCTTTTGCGTATTTAAAAGTGTAGAATTTTCCTTTGCCTTCTTGGTGTACAACTTCGTCATCGGAAACGGTCGTTTGTCCTTTTGGGTCCCAGTTGATAATGCGCAGGCCTTGGTAAATAATGCCGTCGTCGTACATTTGTTTGAACGCGGTGCGTACGGCAAAAGAACGCTTTTCGTCAAGAGTAAATGCTTCGCGGCTCCAGTCAACCGATGCGCCGATTTTTCGTACTTGACTGACAATAGTGCTATGGCTTTCATCCGCAAATTTTTCCACTCGTTTCAAAAATTCTTCACGGCCGAGATCCTGCTTTCTTTTGTTTTCTTCTTTATAGAGTATTTTTTCCACCTTTGACTGCGTTGCGATGGCTGCATGGTCGGTGCCGGGAACCCAGAGCGTTCGTTTGCCGTTCATGCGATGGTATCGCACCATAATGTCTTCAATGGCAAGCATGGCGGTATGTCCGAGGTGGAGCGTTCCGGTAACATTCGGGGGAGGGAGCACAATAGAAAAAGCCTCTGCGTTTTTTTCGCATACGCCGTCCTTGAGACATGTATCCGGATTGAAATACCCGCTGTCTTCCCAGAGTTTATAGATTCGCCCCTCTGTTTCCAAAGGGTCATAAGGTTTGAGGAATTTATCGTTCATATGGATACTATATCATAAACATTTTATTTTTTGGAGTGAGATGATCTATTGACTTTTCTATTTTTTTGATGTATCATAGAAGCATATCCAAGTCCTTTGACAATTGAACGTCAAGTGACGGGTTTTCTCCTCTTTGTTCGAAATGCAAAGAGGCACGGGCTATTCCGGCCTATCAGCTCTCAGTGATGAGGGAAGCGCGTCAAAAACGCGCGCGAGTAAGGCCGGAAATATCGTGAAAACGGTACGCCTGCTCGTGGAGATTCTCATGTTCCAAACGCAAAAAACGGACAAAGGAATAGGTATCCACCTGCTCCCCGAATTGCCGATTCTCGAAAAACGAGAAGAAATAATTCAGAAAATCAAAGATCATCAAGTGGTGGTTGTACTCGGAGAAACCGGTTGCGGAAAGACCACGATGATTCCTTTATTCTTGCTTGAAGCCGGATTGGGCTACTTCGGAAGGATCGGCGTTACCGAACCTCGTCGTATTGCCGCATATTCGCTCATGCCGTATGTTTCCGGATTCATTGATTCCGACAAAAAAATTGTCGGCGGTCATACGCGGTTTTGGAACACTACCAATGCTGATACTCAGATTGAGTACATGACCGACGGTATTCTTATGGAAGAGATGTTGTATGACCCTGAATTGACTGAGTACAGTACGATTATGATTGACGAAGCTCATGAGCGGAGTCAAAACATTGACTATATTTTAGGTCATTTAAAAAACATCAGAAAAAGCCGTCCCGAACTCCGTATCATTATCGCTTCCGCGACTATTGATGCGATGAAATTCTCAAAGTTTTTTGATGATGCGCCTATCATTGAAGTCCCCGGACGTACGTACCCTGTTGAAATTATTTACAGCGATGTACCTCATTTCAGCAAAGAAACATTCAAACCGCGCAATGCGCCCCTTGAAGTCGCAAAAAAGATTGCCGAAATTCACGAAAGCGGAGTTGCCGGTGACATCATTGCTTTCTTGCCCGGTCGGAACGAAATCGGTGATTGTATTGAATTCTTGAAAAAACACGAGTTCGCCGATATGGAAATTTTGGCCGCGTATGGACACATGGACTTAACGGAACAAGCAGCGATATTTTTGGACTATCCTGGAAAACGGAAAGTCATCATCGGTACGAACGTATTGGAAACCTCAATCACTCCCGTCGGAGTCGTGTACGGTGTGGACCCCGGTTTGATTAAACAAATGGACTTCTATGCGAATAGCGGTCGTTCAAGTTTGCAAACCAAACCTCATTCACAATCAGGCGTGAACCAACGCGCCGGACGTACCGGTCGTACTCAACCTGGTGTTTGCTATCGTCTGTATACGGAAGAAGAATATAACGCTCTTCCTGAATTCACAAAACCGGAAATTTGCCGAACCTCTTTGGACTCCATCATTCTCAATATGAGATTTATCGGAATTCAAGATATTGAGCATTTCCCATTTATAGACCTTCCTTCTCATGCTCTGTTTAGAACCGCGTATGAATCATTGAAGAAAATGGGTTCTTTGGACAAAAACGAAGCGTTGACTGAACACGGTAAAATGATGGCGAAACTGCCCTTGGAACCGGTGTTAGGTCATATGCTGCTGATGTCTCAAAAATATGGCTGTGTTGAACAGGTTGCGACTATTGCCGCTGCTATCTCCGCAAGTCATATCATGCTCCGTCCTCCGGAAGAAGAGGAAATGGAAAAAGCCGACAAGGCTCACAAACGTTTTGAATCTCCCGTTTCAGACGCGATTACTTTCTTGAACATATGGGAAGAATACAAACAGCACGAGGGTGATACCGAATGGTGTTTGGAAAACTATATGAACGAAAAAGCGCTGATTGAAATGCGTGATATTCACGAACAGCTCCTTGAGATGCTCGCCGAGTTCGGAATCCAAAATTCTTCAACCGACAACATGGGAAAAGTTTTGAAAGCGGTTGCTGTCGGATTGTCTGATAATTTGTTTAAGGCTAAAGAAGAAGACAGGAAGCAAGAAGGCGATCAACGGAAAGGACGCAAAGGTTCTGATCGCAGAACAGGCGGAAGCAATACGTATTTTTCCGTTACCGATGAAAAGGCCTCTGCTCCCGTATTTATCCACCCCGGATCAAGCACGTTCGGTTCAAGACCTCCCATGCTGGTCGCTCTTGAAGTCGTACGAACAACCAAAGAATTTATGAGAATGTGTTCAATGGTTGACCCCGCATGGCTTCCCGAATTGTTTCCCGGAAAATTTTCAGGAAAGGATAAAGTCCTGACCGGAATGAAATCCGGATCAAAAGGAGCGTATGCGAAAAGCGTCGTTCATTCTGCCAATGCGGTCGTCGGCACGATGAATGAAAAAATTTCTTTGGCTGATGCGAGAAAGATTCAAAATGAAAACATCGCGAAAGCCCTGGAAGAAGGCTGTGAAAAGTTATACTTCAAAAGAAGAAAAACAAAACGCGGCGGTCTGTATGTCGTCATGCACGGACATGAGTATGAACCTTCAAGAAATTCTCTCGTAGAACCAAAAGAAGGCATTACCTATTTTGCGATTCTTCGTACTGAAAAAGTCGGCAAAAGCAATCGGCATTTTGCAGACGTTCGTTTCCAAGTTTTTGATTTCAAAGAAGAAAAAACACAAGAAAAAAAACACGCTTCCAAAAAAGCGAATGGTAAAAAAAGAAATTCGTAAGAATTCCTAGTAAAAGCGCCCCGAGCAATCGGGGCGCATTTTTTATGCCTGTGGATAAAATTATACTTTTTGTTTTTTGACTGTTGTATAATTGTTATACGTATAATCATTTACTATTAATAGCAAAATATATTTATGAATAAAAAAACAGTTTTGTTTTTTGTTTTGCCGGTCGTTCTCGGCGGAGCATGTGTGGCTTTGGCGCAAGAAGATATTACCGTAACTTCTGCAACACCCTCGGTTGTTTCTGAGCCCGTTACCGCTGTTGCATCGGTTCCTCTGATAGATGGAACTCAACCGACGAATATCGCTACTTCTCCTCAGCAAGAAGAGAAACAAATGATTCTTGACGTTGGACCGGAAGGAAAAGTGCTTTTGAGAGGAACAATCGCTTCGGTATCTGTGGGAGTAATTACGGTTAAGGGCTGGGGCGGGATATGGACGGTAAATATTCCGACGACCGCGGAGATATTGCCGGAAGCCGTGAAGAAAGATATTACCAAATTCAAAGTTGGAGACTATGTCGGCGTGCAAGGGCGGGTGTTAAACTCGGTAAATTGGACGATCAATGCGACTTTGGTACGAGACAGAACGAGGGAAACCATAATACCTTTGAGAAAAGAACAAAAGGAACAAAAAGTTGAGATTAAAAAAGAAAAAGCTGATGAACGGGTGAACAAGGAACAGCAAAAAAAACCGCAAGAGAATATCTCATTTAAACCGACGGTATTGCCGCAAAAAATTCAGGGAATTTTTTCTAATCTGAAAGAAAGAATGGGACAACTGGTAAAACCTGAGCCGGTGGAGCAACCAACAGTCGAACCGTTAACCGCCACCGCGCCGACTTCGGCCGCAATACAGTAAAAAGGCATGAAAAGATATCTTTTGTTTTTTGTCTTTTTTGCGATACTCGGAATGTATCGCTTTGCTTTTGCCGATACTCAAACTTCCACCCTTATCTTTAAGGCTGACGGTTTGGATTTTCCCTCAGAGATGCCCTATGGTTCAAGTCCGACCCTGACGTGGGCGACGACAGATATAAGTTCTTGTACCGCGTCGCAGTCGTCTTCGGCCGCCATAGTCGGATGGAACGGAAGCGTCGGAACATCAGGAACATTGAAAGTCCCCAATCTTACAAACGATACGACTTTCACTCTTATCTGCAAGAATTCATCGCAGACGGTAACGGTCAGCGATAGCGTGCGCGTCCCCATCGGTTTTTTGGTGAAGCCTTCCGTGTCCGGCATCGTATCAAAAGAAATTGGCGGAAAAATTTTTTCCGGCACGACTGTTTTTGTGGAAGGAAAAGGTTTTCTCTTGACCGATAACAAGGCGAATATCGGAAGTCTTCTCAGTTACCCTGATGCGAGTTTAGACCTTTCAAGCGTTGACGGAAAGAACGCAACTTTTACGGTTCCGTATTTAAAACCGGGAACATATAATTTTTGGCTGAGTAATTGGAATGGCATAAGCGAACTGCGTCCAATCACTATTTCAGCTACGTCAACCCCCACTGAAAGCCCAGCGCCTTCTTCGGTTCAACCTCCGTCCGCGACTATTTTGACGACTCCAACGGCTGTAATTGCGCCGACTGTTCCCGTTCAAAGCGCTTTGTCGTGTACTTCACTTGCTCGGGACTTGAAATATCAGTCCCGCGATGCAAATACTGCGGGAAGTGTTTCTCTTCTCCAATTGTTTTTGCAAAAAAACGGTACGCTCAACTCCGAACCGACCGGATACTTTGGGGCAATGACTCTCGCTGCAGTAAAGAAATTCCAAATCGATAATCTCATATCTTCCACCGGTTTTGTCGGGCCTCTGACGAGGGCAAAGATACAAACGTTGAGCTGCCGGTAAAAAAATTTTCATTAAAAAAAGGGAGGACATCATGTCCTCCCTTTGCGTGTTAGCTGGTTATCTGCAATCTCAACTTATCTATATTTCGACTGACGGTTTGCATTAAGCTCGCCAATTCACCGGAATGAAAGGGTATGAGAGTGCCGGCTTTTCCGTTGAAAACGATAAGAGGATTATTGAGATACGCATTGTTTGTTTCAATGTCTCTGATAATGTCATCAAGTTGTGACACGGCCTGCTTTGCTTTTAGGACTTCGCTGAAGTCTATTCTCGCGGCATGCAGTACTTGGAGCGTAACATAAAGGTTCCCCTGCGCTTCATAATAGTTATCATCTATTTTGTTCCACGGGACCAGTTTTTGAGAAATGGATCCTTCTTTTACGACAATGCTTCCTGGTCTATTTCCCGCATCTTCAAGTCTTTGTGATGTTCCCGCCAGTCCGGAAGCGATTTTTTCCAGAAGCTTATCAAGGTTGTATGTTGTCGCGTAAATTCTTGCATCTCCTCTTTCCACATCGGCAAGATATTTTTTCAGAGAGGTGACTCCTTCCGTATACATGGTTTCCGTACTTTTGAATATCCATTTGTCTGAAGTGTAAGCGAATTGGTTATACGCATTAACAACATGCATATCAAGATAGTCGTTTGCCGTTTTTCTGGTAAGGTGTTCGCGCATTTCTTCCAAAATACGACGGTACATCATCAGCTCGCCGATTTGAAAATTTCGAGGATTATCCAAACCGACCAACGGAGTTCTTGATGAAGATATTATTAAGTCGTTGTCTTGCCAATTGACCATCATCGTTTCTCCGACTTTGATCATGGTATTTGTAAGCGCTTTTCCTTTCCCATCTTTATCTTGCGGGATATCCTTCGGATAAATAACGCTGTAATAGTTGTAAGCGTATGTGCCAATCCATACCGCCGGGTAGGTTGTCAGAAGAGGGCCGGCAAAACAAGCCAGAAGAATAAGTATGGTTACCGGAGACGCGGCTGCGCGATACTTCCAGTCGTCGGTACTAAATCTCCACCACCGCAAGGTTCCCGGTATTTGACGCCATGGCCAGCTGATTGATTTCCAGCTGAATAAAAGATGAAGCGTTCGTCCAAGCAATCCGCGGAAGCGATTCCCTTGGACTTTTTGAGCTTTTTTCGAATCTAACATAGTTCAACTCCTTTATCGTTGATTGTATAAGAGCATGTCCTGACATGAGTTTTACTACATATTAACAAATAAGGCAAGAGTATCTCTCTGTTTTTTCACAAAAAAACTCGGCAAACATAATCGTTTGCCGAGCGCGTTCATATTCTCAAAGTTATGAGTTCCGCTTCTTTTGATGTTTCAAATTCTTTATCCTTAGGGAAACAATACTTCACCGTCGGATATCCGTCACGATTTTTTTTGTAGATATTGAATTTCAGCGTCAAACAAAAATAACGGACGGCTTCAAAAGCTTTCGGAATAAGAGCCGCCGGTATGTCTATTTGAACATGTTCCGGTTTTAAAAAATTCAAAGATAATTCTTCATGTCCTGATTTTTGAAAGAGAACCCTAAAGTATTCTTTGGATTCCTTATCGCTTACTCCGATTTGATATCCTTGCGGAGGCGCTTTCCATTTTCTTTTTTCCGCATCCTCGGCATTTTTTTTGACGGTTATCTTCAAATCTCGTTCAAAAGAATTTTTCGGAATGCTTGGTTTTGAATAAATAAGCACAAGACCTTCCGCCGTGTCAGAGGAAATGCTCTGATCTTGATGAACAACTTTTTTCCAGCGTTTTTCCGCTTTTTCAAAAGGAGTTTCTTTTTTGCTTATTTTGCTGATTTCGGCGTTCATTTCGCGTATCTTTTGTGAATGGGCCTCCTCATCAAAATGCCAGACTGAGTATGGACGCGAGTAGGCAAGAAACGGTTTCCCGTATTTTCCTGATCGTCGGCGCTTGATTTCTTCCGCTTTGTTTTTTCTGTACTTTTCCCGTGAGAAATGAAAAGCGAATTTGAGCGGGCTTCCCGGTCCATCAGCGCGGGTATACACATAGAACGAGCTGAAAAAAATCATTTTACCACGGCTCTTTTTATGTTCGTCGCGTTCTTTTTCCACTCTCGCCGTCTCGTTTTGAATAAGATTCAAAAGATCGGAATGGGTAAGCGGGTAAATTTCTTCTTGCGCATTGTCATTCCAAGGACAGCGATATTTCCATTTTGCGGCCGGTTTTATTCCCAGTTTCGTTAGTGCTTTAATGGTAATATTCACCTCTGGGTGAACAAACCATTCTCTCGGGTGGCCCCGAATTTTTAATCTGTAATTAGTATCCACGATATCCTCCAAAATGTTAAGGTTCCGCATATATTATATGTCATATTTATATGTTTGTCAACAACAAGTAAAAAATTGCTGATCGCAGTATCGTTTGTTTTTATCGTATTCCCGAATCGCAGGAGATATCAGCGACGGTAATTTTTGACGGGCTTATTTTTATATTTTTTGTCTCGCATCGGGGTAGTACAGAACCTCCGACGGGCTGAATAGCATATTCCCCTGGCGGCAACATGATTTTGTACGCTCCATATTTATCGCTTTCTCCTGTAGCAAAAGGCGAACTCTTTGGACTCCCCACGTCGATAATCTGAATAGTGGTTGCGTAGGGCTTTTCGTCGCAGGAAGTGTCTCCTATGCGCATAACGGGGCACGTAGGGCCGATGGTGACCTTACCTTCAACTCCGGAATCGACAGATGAATCTGTATTTTTGGAAAATATGACGGGGATTTCAAGAGCATTATCATTCTCGGGAAGTCCGGACGGATTGTCTTTTCGGAGAATAAGACTTCCTCTGTTGCTGTATGTATTTTTATCGGTCGTAAAATTCAAACGGGCAGTGAATGGAACAAAATCATTCGTCATCCAATCGCTTTCCGCCCGTGCAATTCCTTGCGCGATTATCTTTCCGTCCCAATCGGTTAGAACAACAGGGAAGCTGGCTTCAAAAAACCAAGAGCCACGCGCTTCTCCTTTTATCGTAAGCGGGCTTGCAACCGTTTGATTTGGTACCGGAGTTTGAACGTGAATCAAATTTGCTTTTGAAATATCACCGCCCTCTGACCACCCTACTTTGGTAATTCCGGGTATTCGCAAAAGATTTGTTTCCACTAAAGGTTTACAGCTGCACATGACGATAGACACTCCCGCCCATCCGTCAAAAGGAGGAATGGAAACTACTCCTTCATTTTCGGTAATATCAAGGTGGTCTATAACCGTCTGACACATCCCCGAGGTCGCTAAATGTAGTATTTCTTTTACAATCTGTTTCTTTGCAGGGTTTATTTCTGTGGTGCTGGTTGCTCGTTCAACCGTAATAGTCTTTTGATATCCTGCGCTATCCATGTCAGAACCGTTGCAGTATTTTGCGGGGTCAGAAAGGGAAACGAGATAGGTAATTGTTCTCACTGCCGGTGTATTCAAGTGGCGATATACGCTATACCCGCCGATACCAAGCAAGACTAAAACGATTAAACCTAAACCCAAAGTTTTTTTGTTCATAACCATATTTTATCATGGCAAGGACGAGGTGTATAACAAAAAAAGAAAAGCAGGACATTGACTTTTTTACTGATTTATTATATATTTATCGTTGGAACTTTTTTCTTTCAGAGGATTTAAAATGAAAAAAATAATTCGATTGGCGATTTTCAGTATTTGTTTGGCCTTATTGGTGGGTTTTGCCGCAACTAATGCGTTCGCGCAGACATACACACTGCAACAGATTAACCAAATGAGGCAGCAATCAAATTTACCGATGCTTACCGGTGATCCGGTTATCGATATTCTGTATCTCTCCGGCGAGTGTAACTCGGGGATACAATTTGCCTGCACTTTTTTGGCACCATTGAGAGAACAGATGGAACAAAAATTACAGCAACAACAGCCGACTGATTCAGAACAGGACGAATTGGGAAAACTGGAAAGAATCCAACGAATGCAACAGAATGATGCAGCCAGACAAGCTCAGCGAGATAGGCAAGAAGCACTAAATGCAAAGCAACAAGAGATTCGGGATCATAATATAGAACGTATGTTTCGTTAAAATCCTGCCGGACTAATAGATAACGCAAGCCCCTTGATTATTTAGGGGTTTTGTTTTTGTCTATAAAAATGAATGGAATTTTTTCGCCTCCAGTCATCAATTCCGGCGAGTAGTTTATGAAAACAATCACACTTTTGACCACGATTCTTTAAAAAAGCGCCCCGATATGATCGGGGCGCCGTCTTTACTTGCTATACGGCTGCTGAAAAAACAATCAACCCTTTGGATTCTTCACGAGAGAATGTCAAATGACGTCGGTCATCTTTGGTTTCAAGGTTGATTTGTAAATGATCTCCGGGAAATATCTGTCTCGTCGCGCGAAGCGAGGTGAGAGGGTCAAGCAAAAGGTTCTTGATTTTTTTCTGTACCAACCGAGCGCCTTTTGTCGGGTCGTCGTTTGATTCACTGGCAATGAACTCTCTCGACGGTTCGTCAATATCAAGTTCAAGAGGGCAGCCCCACTCTTTTTCAAGGCTGACGGCGAGCTGCGCGATTTGCAAGTCCACGATACGGCGAATCTCCGGAAGATACAGCGGACGGGCGACAAGAAAATGATCAAACCGGCCCAAAAAGCTGGTTTCAAAAGTTCTGTTAACGTCTTTCTTACAGCTCTCATATATTTCTTCATCCGTATTTTCAACAACGGACGATCCGCAAAATTTCATACCGGTGCTTCTGCCGCTATTGATATTAAGCAGTTCACGAACCCCTTCGTGTCCCGTATTTGACGTAGCGAACAGAAAGGTATTGTGGAACTGTATGCGCTCTATGGAATTTCCTTCAGAATCGTTATAGGCAACAATCGGAAGATATGCTTCATCAAGAATCGTATAGAGCATGTTATAGAATGAATTGTCAGCGCGCTCGAGCTCGTCAAAAAGGAAGACCGACGAATACTTCGTCTTGCCGCTTTTATCAAACATCGGATAACCCGATTTTCTTAATTCATTCCTCAGTTCTGTCAGACGCAATCGCTCGACTGAAGATTCGGCAACTTTCCGAGATTTTAAGCCTTTGATGGTGTTTGTGAGTCTGAGAAATTCTTGTTCCAACTCTTCAATCTTGGCTCTTTGCTGCACATCCAAGGATGCGAAAAATTCTTTGAGAATCTTTTTGTATCCCCACGAATCCAACTTTTCTTGCGTGATTCGCGGTTCATCGCCATACCCGAGATAACCGGGAGGCGATCCTTTGAGTCCGGCAACGCCATGCGCTTCTGAAAATTCCTGACAGTCAATACGGGTGAACGCACCGAGATTTCCGAACAGAAATTCAGCGAGCACTTTCACCGCTTCCGTTTTGCCGACGCCTGAAGGCCCGGCGATAAAAACAGACGATGCCGGTTTGGTTCTGCACCGAAACCCGGCATTATCCCGTTCTATCATTTTTGCGAATGTCTTAATGATGCGCGGCTGTCCGATTATTCTTTCGCTTGCAAAAGCGATAAAAGCATCCGACAATTCTCCTCGGCGTTTTTCGTCGAGACGAATAAATTTTTTCTTGTTTTCTTCCATTCCATACCTCCTTTGGTACCTATTTGTCAAAAACTAACTGGTTGAAATAATATGGCAGAAATACAAATTTGTCAATTTTTTTTAGTTTTAGATCTGATGAAAGGATTGCTTGCCACGTACGAGAACTTATAACCTCAAAAATACCGGTTGTTTGTCTCTCGTGGGGTATATTCATAAGTTAAACAAATATGACTACTTGTCAGACTTATGCAAAAGGCATTCGCATGGCTTTTGTTTTAAAATCTTTTTTTGTTCACTCGCAGTATTGATAAACACACACTGACTGCCGGCACCAATGGCAAATTTTTTATCAAGTGGCGTGTGATGCTGATAGCCACGATGAGAGAATTCTTCTACCAGTGCCTCATGTCTCAGATAGAGAGCTTTTTGTTTGCCAACCCAACGCAAAGTTTCTGGATGCCTTGAATATCCCCCTTTACCTTTATGTTTGGTCAAAATATTCCAAAGACCGTGAAGTTCTCTATGCTCGGCGAGCAAGTGTTTACGGCATAAATGTTTCGGGTGAACATCCCAGACTCGCATGTTAATAACTTTTATTTAATTTAATATCCAGAGAGCGTAATTAAGATACCCAGCAAAACTTACCCAGAGTATGTATGGCAAAAGAAGCCACATGGCCGGACGAGATATTTTTGCAAAGGCGATGATCGTGGCGAGAATGGCGAGCCAAAGAAAAATCATCTCAAAAAGTGCTTCGCCCGGGCTGCGCAAACCGAAAAAGATAATTGACCAGAGCGTGTTTAAAACCATTTGAATGCCAAAAGCCCAATAGGCCATGCGTTTGCTTTTTCCGCTCTCGTCTCTCCAAACAAGATACAGCGAGTAGCTCATCAAAAGAAACAGTGTCGTCCAAACCGGTCCGAATATCCAGGCCGGTGGATTGAGGTCCGGCTTGATTAGTACCGGATACCAGTCATTTACCGAACCGATGGTAAAGTAGCTACCCAGTCCCCCCGCCAACTGCGGGATAATAAGCGAAACAATGAGTTTGAATGTGTTGTTGATTTTCATAGTGATGTTGGTTTTGGATTAAGAGTTTCCTTTATTCGTTGAGATAATTCTCTCGGAATAAAATTGCCATGATTCTCAATTCCCAAATATTTTTTAAAATCCGTATTTTAATATTTTGTGTACTTGCTTAAAGAATATATCGCATAGGTGTACATGGCAAGACAGAATCGGGGGCACTCATTCTTTTCAAAATCTGTGTTATTGGTAATGTAATGAAAAAAATGAGAAAACACCCAACCAAAGGTGTTTTTCTCATCTGCTCTCACCTGTGGACAAGTTCAGAACTATAAATTGGAGGCAAGTAAAAAAAGAGTTGAAATTTTTGAGGTTTAGTTTTGTATAAAAAACCATCCTAGAAGAAGAGGTTACGGGCGCGATTATTTTGACTACTACTGTCAGAGAAGGATCTGTTTATCACTCATGGGACAGTCTTTTTTTATCTCGCAACAACCCACAATACGCACGGAACGCTCTTTGATTAAATATCCAAATCGCGATAAAATAAGAAGAAGAATTAATTAACGACTTTCTTACTAGTTTAAAAAAAATATAAAGATGGAAAAGTACGAAGAAAAACGTGATAAGTATGAGTTTTTTGATTATCCAGAAGAGAGAGAGGAACTATTCCGATATACAGAAAAAATTGTTGAATATCTAAAGAATGAGAAGATATCCAATTTAGTTATAATAGACCGAAGCTCTAGACCTTTTTATGTTGCAGTCTTAGAATATTGGCATAAAAAATATAGTGGAGAGCCGGCCCCAAACATCTATTTCATGAATCCAAAAGGGTTCAAGCCAAGAGAGGAAATGACAGAAGCTGAAATATACGACATATATAAAGACTCTCTGTGGAAGGATGATGTATGCGAAACCCCAGAACCACAAGAGATTAAAAGCCGTGAAGAAGTGCTGAAAGAGTTTCAAGATACATATAAGAAGCTCTTAGAAGATAAAAAAAAGCCTGTTTTGATATTCGATACATGTATACATTCAGGAAATTCACTTGCTTCAGTAAAAAATACTTTTGATGACGCTGGTTTTACAGATGCAAGAGTGGGCGCTATAAACCCCTCAGACAAAGGGGCAAAGGTTTCAACCGATTTTTATGTTTCCTCGCAACGTCCCGAAAAAGGCTGTTACCCTTTTGATAGAGACAGACTAATCGAAAAGACATTTGACCATGTCTATTCCAGTCCAACCATGGACCCTAGAAAAAAAGAAAAAGCAATACAGCTTCGCAAAGAAATTAAAAGGATTATTGCCGACAAAATGAACGCCGAAACTTAAAAATAACAGGTAATTCTTGCCCTAGTTCTCGTAGTAAATATTTCTGTCTTATTTCACCCTCTCACCACTTACGAACAAATGAAAACAGATTCGAGAAATAGACCGCGGGTAAATTATTTCACTCTTTTTAAAAAAGATAAAAAAAGACGCTTTTAAGCGTCTTTTTTAATGGCTCCGAATGTTGCACGAGGTACGAACTTGCGTGCTTGGAAATTACACGCCGTCAGTCGACGGTTTTGGTATAAAATAGGGTGGACTGAAATCGTTGTATTTGACGGCTTAAAGTATACATATTTTTATAGTGATTTGTTATCCACTTGCTTTTACCTTCATAATCTAATATAATCTCATATAGTCGGAATATGAGATTAATCACTCCAATAAACTTATGGCCAAACAAAGATTAAACAAAAGAATTGCGAATTTGCCGGATTCTGTTTGGAAGCTCGTAAACGAAATAGATGCGATTAAAGGAGAATGGATCGGCGGCGCGAATCTCAATCCGCAAGCGCTCGGTCGTCTCAAAAGATCTACACTGGTGACATCCACCGGCGCTTCAACTCGTATTGAAGGTTCAAAACTTTCCGACGAAGAAGTAGAGCGACTGATGCGCGGATTGTCCGTGCAAAAATTCAAAGATCGCGACGAACAGGAAGTGCGCGGATATTTTGAATTACTGAGCAATGTTTTTGAAGCATGGAAACATATCTCATTCTCCGAAAGTACTATAAAATCATTTCACAAAGAATTATTGAAATACGCAGACAAGGATGTTTTGCATCGCGGAGAATATAAAACAATTGAAAACAAAGTCCATATGGTGGACGGCGAAGGAAATTCACTCGGCATTCTCTTTGACACTTCGGCGGTTCATTTGACTCCGAAAGAAATGCTGGAGCTCGTCGAATGGGCAAAAGGTGCTTTTGAAAGCAAAGATTTTCACCCGTTGCTTATAATGGGGAATTTCATTGTGGAGTTTTTGAATATCCACCCGTTCCAAGACGGGAACGGACGAATTTCGCGTATTCTCACAAATCTGCTGATGCTTAAAAACGGCTATGCCTATATGCCGTATATTTCGCATGAAAAATTGGTTGAAGAAAACAAGGCGGAATATTATCTCGCTCTGCGAAAAAGCCAAAAAACAATAAAAAAAGAAAACGAGAATATCATACCATGGCTTGAATTTTTCCTCGGCGTTTGCTTGGAACAGGCAAAACAAGCCACATCTCTTCTTTCAAAAGAAAACATCGCGAGCATTCTTTCACCGAAACAAATTGCCGTGTGGAATTATTTGGAAACCGTTACTGAGGCAACCCCGGGCGAGATTTCCAAAAATACCGGCGTCGCAAGACCGACCGTATCTCAAGCTCTTGATGTTCTCCTGCGATTGAAAAAAGTAAAGAGGTTAGGACAAGGACGGACGACGAGATACACGAAAATATGATTCGAACAACGACAGGATTAGAACCTGTTTTGTAGCTCAAAATACGATTTTGAGTTTTAAAAAGTTCTAAACAAAAAAGTCGTTTTCTGTGAACATAAAAATAGCCAGTAAAATACTAGCTATTTTTATGACGCAGGTGGGCCGGATTCACATGATTTATCTGCTCCGCGGGTAGGATTCGAACCTACGACCAACTCGTTACATCTTTGTCCTCTATTACGAGAGGGATGGACTATATCATCATCGGTTCTCGATGCGAGGCGCTTCGGCCTTTCGGCCTACTCCCTTGCGGGATAGTCTCTACGCCTTCATCAAGATTGCTCTTGAAGCTTGGTTCGGGATTGCCCTCGACTATTTGCCGATAGGGTTTCCCCGAGTTCACCTCGTTTTCAACCAGAATTCCTTCTGGAGGCTGCCTTCGACAGCGAGCCGCTCTACCACTGAGCTACCGCGGAATATCACCCCGAAGGGTGATAGATGCATTCTAGCTGAAAAATAATAAGCCGCAATGGTACACTAAAGGCATGAAAGATCGTGTTTCTAAACTCCTTCTTATCGTCGCCGTCTGCGGAGTCGTATCAGGATTGATAGTATTTTCAATTCCTTCGATCCTCGCCTTCCAAGTTCGTCACGAACAATCAACCCCTTCTCCTCTCGAGCAGTTCCCCATCACGGTCGATCCTCAGAATAAAACCATCGTTGAGAATACTGAGGTGGATGCATTTTTCTCAAGCCCCCAGTCCCCGTTCCAAGCGGCTGCTGGAGATATAGGAGGAACACTGTTCCGTGTATTTGAATGGGTAGCGACCGCTATCGCCGATGCGCCATGGTATCAAAGTATTGCTGCCGTTGATGCTCCTCGTTTCGTGACTATTGCTCCGGGAATGAGAAAAGAGCAAGCTGCTCTCGTGTTTGCACGAGAACTTGCTTGGAACAACAAACAGCAGAAAGAGTTTATGACCGCTTCTTCTTCAGCTTCCCTTCCACTCATTGAAGGTTCGTTCTCCCCGGGCACCTATGCCGTCTCTCTTGGTATGACACCACTTGAGGCTCAGAAGCTCGTGAATGACCGATTCACCAACGACATCCTTTCGCACTATGGTCCTGCAGTTTCGGAACATCTTCCGCTCAAACAGGCACTTATCATCGCTTCTCTCATTCAGCGCGAGACGATAGGAACAAGCGATATGCGTCTCGTCTCGGGTATTATCTGGAATCGACTCTTTAGCAACATGAAACTTCAGATAGATGCCACGCTACAATACGCCAAGGCAAATGAAAAATGGGCAACCTCATGGTGGCCAAGAGTGGTACCTGCCGATGCGTATCGTCGCTCGGCACACAACACGTATTTGAATGCGGGACTTCCTCCGACCCCTATCGCAAACCCCTCAGTTGCGGCAGTTCTTGCAGCCCTCAATCCTCTCAAGACTCCCTGTCTCTTCTATTTTAATGACCAGAAAGGAAACATTCTGTGCACCAACACGTATGCTGAACACGTAGCGCTTTTGAAGAAGTACTACGGTCGAGGGAAGTAGCCTATGCTCCCCTCACCTCATCGCAAAACAGTGCTCACTGGATGTGGAGTCATACTCAGTCTGATAAGTATCGTATGTCTCTTTTCCCTTTTGGGTCACACCGTCACCGTACGAGAGAGCTTTCTGAACAACCAAGCTCTATATGCTGAAGTACCATCAAGCAAAACTCCTCTCACACTCTCCACCATTTCCACTGAAGCGGTACAGGTACCAATCCTGGTCTATCACATCATTCGACCTTCCTACGCCTCTGACAGTGCGCAAGTTAGAGCACTCGCTCAAACCCCAGAGATATTTGATGCGCAGATGCAGTACCTAAGAGACAACAACTATCACGTCATTTCTTTCACCCAGCTTGAGAACTATTTCAATAGAGGAACGCCCCTCCCTCCTCATTCGGTTATTATTTCTTTTGATGATGGATGGGGTGATCAATTCAAATACGCCTTCCCTATTCTGCAGACATACAACTACACTGCAACCTTCTTTGTGTTTACCAACCCCATCAATACGCGTGGGTTTATGACTTGGGATAACCTCCGTGCTCTCAAAGATGCGGGTATGACTATTGGAGCCCACTCGCGTTCACATCCTTTTCTGAACAAAATCACCAACCCAGACATACTCACCAATGAAATTAATGGGAGTAAGAAGAGTATTGAAGAACACCTCGGCATCACGGTACGACAATTCGCGTATCCTTTTGGACAGTACAATGCCTCTACCACCGCGGAAGTGCGGAAAGCAGGGTTCTCCTCTGCACGAGGTGATTATGTACTCAAAACTGGTCTCCAGTCAGCTGAGCTCCTCTATGAGTTGAATGCATTCAATGTGCCGACGACAACCGCACTTTTCATCAAAAAGATGAGTGCGTTCTAGTTACTTCGTAGGACACGAGGTGCACCGACAGCCATAGGGCTTAATGTGCTCGTCCACATACTCTTCGCCGTAGTCGTACGAGAGTTCTTCTCCTTCTTTGATGTTCTTAAGAGCATCAATGAAAATCTTTCCACGTACAATATTCGGTTCACAATTTGGCTTGCACGAGTGATTGATGTACCGAGCAAAGTTGTCACGCTGAGTACCGTCGATCGTCTTTCGACTATTCACTTCAAAAAGATATTTGCTTTTGCTTGAGTATTCCTCTGCTTTTGAAATCTCTCTCCCGAAGTATTCGATAATGCGTTCACCCTTCTTATACGGCCGTGTGGTAAAAAGCCCAAGCCCTGCACTCGACCGCTTCACGCGAAGTCCCGGAGGACATACTGCTTTTTTATTTTTCATGATCATAAGGGTATACTGTATCTCATGAATGACTTCACACCAAATGAGGGAAAAGAATTAGAAGCGATGGTCTCCGGTATTCGCTATCTCCGTATACCTCTCAAAACTCGACTAATACGAAATGGAGACGACCTCATGGCACTCCTTGAGGAGTATGCTCGTCCTCTCCTTGTCCCTGGTGATCTGCTCTTTGTGAGCGAGAAAATAGTCTGCCTCACTCAGGGAGACCGTATCATTCGAGCAGACTCGGTGCAGACCTCATGGCTCGCTCGTTTCCTTGCAACGAAAGTGCGCAACGGCGCAGGAACCCCAGAGTTCAAAGGGCTCGGACACGGAACGGCTCCTGCCATGCAGCTTCTTATTGAAGAAGCTGGGGTCCTTCGGGTACTCTTCGCAGCGGCCGTTTCAGCCGTCACTCGCCCTCTTGGTATCAAAGGTGCCTTCTACTACCTCATCGGCAAGCAGGCGAAGTCTATCGATTGCCCGATGTCCTGGACTATCGAAGAATTCAGAGACTATGCGAAACGTGCGCCTCGCGACCCGAACGGTGTTGCACGCGAAATGAAAAAGCGTTTCGGTGTCGAAGCTGTCATTGTAGACGCAAATTATCAGGGAGCCTTCTCGCTTGGGAAATCAACTTCAGCCATCACCGAAAAGTTTATCCAGGAACTCCTGCATGATAATCCTGCAGGACAAGACAGTGAAATGACTCCGTTCTTCATTATGCGCAGGGCGTAAAAAGTCCCGCCGGGTGAGGGCGGGACTTTCTTGTGGTGCGAGTTTCAGGCTCGCACAGCGATCTTTGGAAAGATCTGCAATTTCGAATAGAGCACATGCTCAAGATACTGCGGATCACGTCCCGTACGCAGAGCGTCCTTGAGGTCGCGGTGTACTTGGCTTTTCACATCGTCCCACCCTTCAGGAAGGCAGACGATATC
>JAPLYL010000003.1 GCA_026395595.1 Candidatus Parcubacteria bacterium
GTTCCGCCTTTTGGCGGTGCGACCTCAAAATATTCCGACGAAGTGGCAATAACTCCATTTTCTTCACCCGTCATTCCCTTGAAAAAGGGAATCCAGGAGTTCTTGGCACAAAACATGGATCCCCGCATTCGCGAGGATGACACCTCCCCAAGGTCTTCCCTTAAGGAGCCTGCCTTTCCGGTAGGCAGGGAGCGGAGCGACGGGGAAAGGGGAGTCCTTGGAGAGAAGACCGCAACGTCAACACCATCAATCCAACCAACCGATCTCCTCGCCACCCCATTCTTTCCAAAAACAAAAGCCGTTGAGACGACTATCGCGATTACTCTTATCGGAGGGGCGTTGTGGATAATATGGAAGTGGTAGTGACGGGTTGTGGTATAATGAAAATATAGAAAATAATTTAAGAAAAACAATGACAAAGAAAAAAGTGCTTCTAATTTCAGCGAGTTACATTACTTATTTCTTTTTGCTTTTATTGGTTAGCTGGCAATGTAATGCTAAGTGGTGTCAAATAAGGGATGATGACCCTTTTGGTTTGGCAACTTATATTTTTGCACCTCTTGCACCCGTTTTCCTCTTCTCCCTCATCACCTACCCCCTTCGCGAAGAAACTTTCCGCTCATGGCTTCACTTTGCAAAATGGTGGGTGCCCATGTCCGTGCTTCTCGTCCTTATCACCCCCGACGGCCAAGGCGGCGGTTACATGCCCTCGCTTATAGATAAGCAGGTCGTCGCATTTCTCACTTCCGCCATCTTCACCCTCATTTCCCTCATAATCGTTATCTACAAATCCATAAGGAAATCATACACAGGGTAGTCCTGTGTACACAGGACTACCCTGTGTACTGGTGAAAAATTTGTGTATAATAAAAGGA
Organism: Candidatus Parcubacteria bacterium; assembly: GCA_026395595.1. Classification (GTDB taxonomy): domain Bacteria; phylum Patescibacteriota; class Minisyncoccia; order Phycocordibacterales; family CAIJYI01; genus CAIJYI01. Next base: position 876 of record JAPLYL010000003.1, read on the forward strand.
TGGAACGAAAATTTAATTTTAGTGTTGATGAATACTATCATGTTTATAGCAGAGGAACAGAGAGAAGAGAGATCTTTTTAGATAATTTTGATAAAGAACGATTTCTTAAACTCTTGTTTGTATTAAACTCAGGAAAACCTTTTAAATTTCGGGATGTAAAAGATACTTCATACGCGAACATCTCACGAGGTAATCCCCGCACCGCCATCGGCGCATTTTGTTTGATGCCGAACCATTTTCACTTGCTTTTAAGAGAAACAGAAGAGGGTGGTATAAGCGCGTTTATGGGGAAACTTCTTACGGCTTATTCGATGTACTTCAATAAAAAATATAAGCGTACAGGAGGTCTTTTTGAAGGTACTTTTCGGGCGGAGTACGTAGATAATGACAATTATCTGAAATATCTTTTTGCTTACATTCACTTAAACCCCGTAAAACTCATTGAACCGGAATGGAAAGAAAAAGGAATTGCGAATAAAAGTTTTGCGGAAAATTATCTCAAAAAATACCGATATAGCAGTTATGAAGATTATATGGGTTCAGAAAGGGAAGAAAATATAATACTTTCAAAAGAAGTTTTTCCGGAATACTTTGATTCCATTCATGATTTCAAAGATTTTATAACCGATTGTCTCACCTATAAGAACGAAGAAGAGAATACACAGGGTAGTCCTGTGTACACAGGACTACCCTGTGTATGATGCACATATCTTTTGAAAAGATGAGATGTTACAATGGATATATTATTCGTCTTTTTCTTTTCTATGTCATCCGTTTGTTTTTATTTTCAAGTACATCAACCGTTTCGCGTCAAACGGTACCAGATTTTTAGTATAGGAAAAGACCGGGAGTATTTTAATGATAACTCAGACACCAAACTTAATAATCAGAAAATTCTCAAAAAAGTAGCCGAGAAATGTTATCTTCCTGCTAATGCGGTTATGTTGGAATTATTGGAAAAATATCCCGAATTCAAAATAAGCTATTCTTTTTCAGGTGTTTTTCTTGAACAGTTGGAAATGTATGCTCCGGAAGTGCTCAAATCTTTCAAAAAATTGGTACATACCGGTCGTGTGGAAATTCTTTCCGAAACCTACTATCATTCGCTTTCTTTTTTGTATTCGCAGGATGAATTTAGAAGTCAGGTGAAGCTCCATGACGAAAAAATAAAGAAACTTTTTGGTGTAGTCCCGACTGTTTTTAGAAATACCGAACTTATCTACAACAACGAACTTGCCCGCGTAGTGGAAGATATGGGGTATAAAGCAATCATCGCCGAAGGGGCGGATCACATTCTTGGCTGGCGAAGTCCAAATTTTCTCTATCGCCCGAAAGGAACGAAAAATATAAAATTATTGTTGAAAAATTATAGGCTATCCGATGACATCGCTTTCCGCTTTTCCTCCAAAGAATGGAGCGAACATCCGCTTACGGCACCAAAATTCGCCAATTGGGTTTCTCAAGTAAACGGAAACGGGGAGGTGATAAATCTCTTCATGGACTACGAAACATTCGGGGAACATCAATGGGAAGACACCGGTATCTTTAATTTTCTCCGCGCCTTGCCGGGAGAAGTCCTTAAAAATCCTGACAACAATTTCATGACACCGAGCGAAGTAGCCCTAAATTACCCGACCAGGGGGGAACTTGATGTCCATAATTTTGTTTCTTGGGCTGATATTGAACGAGATCTTTCCGCGTGGCTTTCCAATTCCATGCAGCACGAAGCGGCTCACAACCTTTACGAAATGGAAAAACAAGTACTGGATTCTTGCGATAATATCCTTATTCACGACTGGCGCCGATTGCAAACTTCCGATCATCTCTATTACATGTGCACCAAATGGTTCAACGACGGCGATGTTCACAAGTACTTTAACCCCTACAATTCGCCTTATGATGCTTTTGTTTCTTTTATGAACGTTATAAACGATATGAAACTTCGCTTGACCTCGTCTGAAAAAGGGGTATTGTTAAAAAATAAGGAAGTAAAATAACCAAATTAAAAAAGTAATCATACCAATACTATGGAAAAGTGTTTTGAAAAATATAAGACCTTTGTCATGATAGGGAAGCCGGGAAGCGGAAAAGGCGTCCAAACAAAGCTTCTTTCAGAAAAAAGCGGTTTCAAGACCTTTTCCACCGGGGATAAATTCCGCGAATTACAGAAGGCTGATACTCCGCTTGGTCACAAAATTGCCGAGATTATGAACCGCGGCCATCTTATGCCCTATTGGTTCGCGTCATTCCTTTTTCAGGAAGCTGTTTTGTACCTTCCGGAGGAGGAGGGTATCCTTTATGAAGGTGCCGCAAGAAAAGAACAAGAAGCCGAACTTTTTCATGATGTGATGACTTGGCTTGGACGCCCTTACAAAGCGATATATTTGGATGTTCACGACGATGAGGTAAAAACCCGCCTTATCAAACGCGCCAGTATTGAAAATCGTATGGACGACAACGAAGAAACCATTAAACACCGGCTAAAAGTGTATCAAGAAGAAGTGGTCCCCGCAGTGAAAGTTTTTCAGAAACATGGAACTATTCTTGATATAAATGGAGATCAATCCATTGAAAAGGTTCATGAAGAAATACTAAAAATGCTTTCAGAAACGGAGTAATCTATTATTTGCTTATGGCTATAATCATAAAATCACCAAAAGAAATAGAAATTTTACGGGAAAGTGGCAAAAGACTTGCCCGCGTTTTGGACGAGGTGGAAAAGGCGATAAAACCGGGAATCAACACGAAAGAACTTGATGCTATTGCGCAGGAAGCTGTCGCGAAAATGGGCGATATCGCGCCTTTTCTTGGATATCAGCCTTATGGTGCCGATTTTCCATATCCCGGGGCAATTTGTCTTTCTGTAAACGACGAGATAGTACACGGTCTCCCAAAGGAAAGCCGTATTTTGCAAGAAGGCGATATTATCGGCATTGATATGGGTATTGCTCACCAAAAAATGATTACTGATAGTGCCCGAACGATTGCGGTAGGAAAAGTAAGCGAGAAGGCGCAAAAACTTATAGACACAACCAAAAAAGCTTTAGATATTGGTATTGCCGCAGCTAAACCCGGTGCTCACGTTGGGGATATTGGATATGCCATAGAACAGTTTGCTCGTCCTTTCAAGTATGGTATTGTTCGCGAGCTTGGCGGTCACGGTGTCGGACACGAAGTCCATGAAGACCCGTATATTCCGAATTTTGGCACTAAAAAGGGTGTAGGAGCGAAACTTAAGCCGGGCATGGTTATCGCCATTGAACCGATGTTGAACGAGGGGAAGAGGGGCATTGTGCTTGATAAAGACGGTTATACGTATCGCACGGCTGATCGTTCGCTCTCGGCTCATTTTGAACACACCGTACTCATTACCAAAGATGGACCGGAAATACTGACAAAAAACTAAAAATAAAAAAACCGCACTTTTTCTAAAGTGCGGTTTTTTGCAATGTTTATCCACAGGGTCACTCGCTTAAATCACTTTTACTTGTGATACAATTGTTATTAGGAACGGCACTTCTCGTTTTTTACGAGGAAACTTTTTAGTATTGTTATCGCGCAATATTTTTCTCTTTAATTTATTACCGGTCGATTGGAAAGAAATTAATAAGAAGAAATTTACATAATTATTAATAGGATAAAAAAATGAAAAATTCAAAAAAGAAAGTACTTTCGTTGTTTTCTGTAGTCATCGGTTCGTTTCTTATTACGGGTGTTGCTTCTGCTGCGACCCTCTCTAGTGTTACTATAACTGGAACAAAAGCGGTTGGTTCAACTTTAACAGCTGTCCCAGTAGGAGTAACTACACAAGTAAATTATAGATGGTATTCAGCTACTACGGCTGATGGTGAGTATTCACTTATTCCGGGAGCAACAGCAACGACCACTATTCCGACAGGTGCTTACGTTGGGAAGTTTTTCAAAGTTGAAGCTTCTTCAACTGCTCCTGATGATGGTATTGCTACCAGTACCGCGACTACCGCGATTACGGCAAAGCAATTAACTATCGCTGATCCGACACTCACCCTTTCAAAGGTTTATGATGGAGATAGAACTGCTGCGGTAACCGCCGGAGCATTAAGTGGGGTTATCGATGGCGATACTGTTACGGTATCAGCTGTCGGAACATACGATACAGCAACCACAACCACAGGAAAAACCATCACGGTTGTGTATACTCTCGCAGGAGCGCAGGCCACCGGTTACACGAAGCCGGTAGATTACACCTCCACTTCCGGAGTCGTAACAGCGAAACAATTAACGATTTCCGATCCGACACTAACAACCACAAAAAATTATGATGGAAATACTTCGGCATCGGTAACCGCCGGAACATTAAGCGGTGTTGTCGGTTCTGATACGGTAACGGTAACCGCAACAGGAACATACAACAACGTAGATGTCGGAACAGGTCGGGGAATAACGGTCGCTTACACCCTCGCAGGAGCTGATTCTGTTAACTACACTAAACCGGTAGATTATTCAGTGAGTACTGGTGTCATTGTTGGAGCGGGAGCCGCAAGTTCGGCATATTATGCGCCAGTAACTACCACTCCGGTAGTCGTAACTGCTACTCCTGTCGTTACTGCCACTCCGACCTTGCCGGCAAATCCGACTCAAGCTGACTATCAGAATTTGATCAGTTCTTTACTTGCTCAGGTTTCCGCTTTGCAGTCTCAACTACCGGCAGCTACGGTGAGCGGTACGGGATATAAATTCGTTTCCGCTCTTTCTTTTGGAAATACAAGTGATTCAGTCAAACAACTTCAGATGTTCTTGAAAGCTCAGGGTTCTGAAATTTATCCGAGCGGAGCGACCACCGGATACTTTGGACAACTGACTCAGAATGCCGTGAAAGCATTTCAGGTAAAATATGGTCTTGCAAAGGCAGGCGATGCAGGATACGGTTTTGTCGGTCCGAAGACTCGCGCAAAAATAAATCAATTGCAGGGAATGTAAAAAACAAAAAACTCCTCCGATTTTTATCGGAGGAGTTTTTTTGTGCTTCGTTTTTTTTAGGGTATAATGAGTACTATGGAACACAATATAAAAACTTTGCCGCAGTTTAAAAATTCCGAAGAGGAACTCAATTTTTTGCGATCCGCAGTAAGAGAACAACAAGAAAAACTTGAACAGCTTGGAGTGGAGTCAGATCAAGAAAAGATCATCAACGAAAAAATTTCGCAATACAAAGAGGTTGTTCCGTCAGAAGCATTAGCGGAAGGACACCGTTTGGACGGGCAAGAATTGGACGCTATTGTTCTGGAACTTGCTCCCGAGACTCATGATTCTCAAATGGAAGAACTCATCGGTATTCTGCAGGAAAGGGGAATTATGAACGCTCTTTCTGTTGTTTCCGGTCTGCATAGTCCCCATCTTGAAGATGATTTTCATCGCGTACTGGTCCAATACCTCAAAGTAGCAGAAAGCGAAGTGACAAAATCAAGCGGTACGGAAAGACTTTTTGAAGAGCTCCACATGACTCTTTTTGAAGTATCTCTGCCGTTGACCAACAAAGAAAATGAAAAGAAAAATATGAAAGAACTTATCTCCGGAATGGAGCAGTTCTATGCCGGCATGATTTCCGTGGATTTGGAAAAAGTAAAACACTCGTATAAAAATTATTATTCTCTGGAAATCGCACTTCCTTTTGATAGCGATGAGATTGCTTTTTATGTGGCTGTTCCCGACGAAAAGAAAGATCTCTTTGAAAAGCAAGTGCTCGCTGTTTTCCCCGACGCAAATGTTATTGAAAACAAAAACGACTACAATTCTTTTAATGCTGACGGAATTTCCGTCGGAACCTATGCGGAGAGATCGGGAAACATCGTATTTCCCATTAAAACTTACGATGAATTTGAATCCGATCCACTCAATATCGTTTTGAATGTTTTTTCCAAACTTTCCCGCGTCGGAGAAGGCGCGTCCATTCAGCTTCTTGTTTCTCCCGTCGGAGAAAAATACTCGTATCTTTACAAAAACGCTCTGAAAAAGATACGCAACGGAGTAAAGGTGAAAGAAGCCACTGACTTTGCGACCAATATCTTCGGCGATGTTTGGAAAACCGCCTCGGTTCTCTGGAAAGATTCTGCCGCCGACAAGAAAAAACAGGAGGAAGGAAAAAAGAATATAGATGAAAACGTCATAAAAAGAATTGAGGAAAAAATTTCTCTCCCCATTCTTGATACGAACATCCGCATTATCGCCTCTGCCTCAAGCCGCGAGCGGGCGGAACAGATCCTTTCCGAAATGGAATCCGCTTTTCAACAATTCAACGACCCTAACGGAAACGGAATGAAATGGAAATCACTCAAAGGCGAAGATCTTTCTCGTTTTCTCCATGATTTCAGTTATCGCATCTTTTCGGAAAAAGAAAGTTTTCCTCTCAACCTAAAAGAACTCGCCTCCGTTCTCCATTTTCCGGTAGGAAAAACAAATATGCCTCAACTCAAAGAAGCGCGCGCGGGTATTGCCCCGGCACCTATGAATATGGGCGAAGAAGGGGTATTGCTTGGTATCAATGATTATCGGGGTACACAAAAAGAGATTCATTTTGCCAAAGAAGACCGCGTCCGACATTTCTACGTCATCGGTCAAACTGGTACCGGTAAAACCGTTCTTCTTAAAAACATGATTATCCAAGATATCAAAAACGGCGACGGTGTGTGTATGATAGACCCGCATGGAACGGACATAGAGGACGTTCTCGCCAATATCCCGCGTGAACGCATAGATGACGTCATCTACTTTGATCCGAGTCATATGGAGCGCCCTATGGGCCTTAATATGCTGGAATTTGACGAGAGATTTCCCGAACAAAAGACCTTTGTCGTGAACGAAATGCTGTCTATTTTCAATAAATTGTTTGATATGAAAGTCGCCGGAGGTCCCGCCTTTGAACAATACTTCCGCAATTCTGCGCTTTTAGTTCTGGAGCATCCCGAATCCGGCGCGACCCTCATGGAGATCGGACGTATCTTGTCAGACAAAGCCTTCCGAGAAATGAAACTTTCTCACTGCAAAAATCCGATTATCACTCAATTCTGGCAGAATGCCGAAAAGACAACCGGCGAACAATCGCTGGCGAACTACGTGCCGTATATCACGAATAAATTTGACGTCTTCATTTCCAACGACATTATGCGCCCGATCATCGCGCAGGAAAAATCCGCTTTCAACTTCCGCAAAGTCATGGACGAAAAGAAGATTTTGCTCGTCAACCTCGCGAAGGGGAGACTGGGAGATATAAACTCCAGCCTTCTCGGTCTTATTATTGTCGGCAAAATTCTCATGGCGGCACTCTCTCGTGTTGATATTGCGACAACCGGTGGAAAATTGAACGACTTTTATCTGTATATAGACGAGTTTCAGAATGTAACGACCGATTCCATTTCCACGATTCTCTCTGAAGCGAGAAAATATCGGCTCTCTCTTACTATCGCTCACCAGTTCATTGCCCAGCTCCAAGAAAGCATCAAAGATTCCGTTTTCGGAAACGTCGGTTCCATGGCAGTATTCCGCGTCGGTACGGAAGATGCCGAATTCTTGGAAAAGCAGTTTGATCCGATATTCACTAAAAGTGATATCATCAAATTGGAAAACTATAACGCCTATATGAAAATGCTCATCGGCGGACAGCCCGGCAAACCGTTTAATATAAAATCCATGGCGCCGTCAAAAGGCAACCGCGAAATGATCCCGCTCATCAAAGAGTTGTCCTACCTCAAATACGGACGAGACAGAGCTCAAATAGAAGCAGAGGTATTGGCGAAATATCAGCGATAAAAACAAAAACGGAACGTTGCAGACGTTCCGTTTTTTGCTATACTGCTAGTATTAAAAGGGTAATTCGTTCAAAAATACTTATGCCAAGAGAATATATTAAAAAAGAAAAAACGCTGGTTATTATCAAACCGGACGGCGTACAGCGCACCTTGATCGGAGAGATTATTCGTCGATATGAACGGGTGGGATTGAAACTGGTCGGAATGAAATTACTCGTTCCTGCCCCGGAACAAGCAAAAGCTCACTATATGATTGGAGGAGAAGAGTGGCTTGAAACGGTCGGGAAAAAGGCGTCCGCCGCTTATGAAAAGAAGGGCGAAGTTTCTCCTTTCAAAACATACCGAGAAAACGGCGTTGCTATTTTGGAAGCGAACATGAGATATCTTTCTTCTGGCCCAGTAGTGGCGATGGTCTGGGAAGGGCATGAAGCGGTTACTTTGGTCAGAAAACTTACCGGAGGAACGGAACCGAGGTCAACCGACGTCGGAACAATCAGAGGCGACTATACTCTGGACTCATACGGACTTGCTGATTCTGCCAATCGTTCTATTAGAAATATCATACATGCCTCGGGAGTATTGGAAGAAGCCGAAAAAGAAATTCCGGTATGGTTCAAAAAAGAAGAAGTATTTGATTATCGCCTCATTGCCGAACAAATCCTCTATGATGTAAATTTGGACGGAATTTTGGAATAAAGAAAAAAGAAACAGCCTCCATTTTTTTGTTTGGAGGTTGTTTTTTAATATCAAAGGATAACTTTTTCGTTATGAAAAAACGAGAAGAAAGTCAAGAAACATCTTTTTCTCCTGTGGATTACTTTTTTGCGAAAAAATAATTGGCATGTATACTATACACAGGTCACTTTATAATTCTTAGGTTAAATTATAAGAGAAGGGAGGCTAACTCGATATGCGCCGTGGCGTATAACGGAGGCCACCCACCTAGCATAAGGCTAAGAATTCTCCAGTGACTTATAAAGGACCCCTTTTATGAGGGGTCTTTTTGTTGTTGGGGAAGCGGATATTTTCTTGTATAATAAAACAAGCAACAAGGAACAATGCCGTGTCGTCTCCTTTTTTCTTATTCCTTTTTGTTTATTGCTTTTACGATGTCTCACAAACTCTATTCATTTTTTCTCCTCGTTCTTATTGCAACCATGGCGGTGCTGAATTTTTATGCGTATAAATTCCACTGGTATTGGGAATTCTGGTGGTTTGATATGATCATGCATACTTTGGGCGGTATCTGGGTCGCTTCTTTTGCTCTCTGGTTCCGGTATCTTCGGCCTTTATTGAAAGAGATGGTCGTCCCGAAAAAAACTTCCATTTTTCTTATCGCTTTCATCTCAATTCTTTTAGTTGGTGGCGGTTGGGAACTTTTTGAGTTCAGTCTGGATAAGCTCATCACTTTTGCTTTACACGATAGCTGGAATACGGTAAGCGATCTTTTCTTTGATCTCTCTGGAGGTACACTCGCTGTATTTCTCTTTTTCTCGGTGTATAATATAAATAGTAAAATAGAAAAATAGTAAAATAGAAAAATTCACGATGGCGTCATTGATTTCTATTTATTATTATCTTTCTATTTTCCTATTTTACTATTTTTCTATTGTATTCAATGAAAGCAAAAATAACATTTGCCGGAGGCGCGGGCGGTCCGACGGGATCCAATTTTTTATTTGAAACAGCAGGTAAAAAAATTCTCATTGACTGCGGAATGACGCAAGGAGGAGAAGAAGATGAAGCGACGAACAAACTCCCATTCTCTTATGATCCGGTTTCTATTGATGCTCTTTTTGTAACGCATGCTCATCTTGACCACATCGGCAGAATACCGTTTTTGGTAAAAAACGGTTTTCGCGGAAAAATCTATTCCACTCCTCCGACGAGAGATATCGTAGAGCTTACTTTTGCCGATGCGCTTTCTATCATGAGTCACGATGCTCAAAAAAAACAGACCGAACCGCTCTATGAAAGAGAAGACATGGTACAAGCGCTTTCCCTTTGGGAGACCGTCGAATATGGCGAAAATATCAACGTTTCAGATGATTTGAATATCATTTTACATGATGCCGGTCATGTTTTAGGTTCGGCGATGGTGGAAGTGAAATACGGCGCAAAAAAAATGCTTTTCACCGGCGATCTGGGAAATTCTCCTTCACCCCTCTTGAGAGATACCGAGTATGTCAAAGGAATTGATTATCTTCTGATGGAGAGCGTGTATGGAGATAGGGAACACGAAGATTTGGCGGAGCGCCGGCATCTTCTTGAAAATATCATAAAAGAAACGGTACAAAAAAAAGGAGTGCTCATGGTTCCCATTTTTTCGCTTGAACGCACTCAAGTGCTTTTATATGAGATCAACAACATGGTAGAAGACGGAAAGATCGGAGAGATTCCCGTTTTTCTTGATTCTCCTCTGGGTATAAAAATTACCGAAGTTTACAAAAAATACAAAAGCTATTTCAATGCCGTGACGCAAGCTGAGATCAAAGGAGGAGATGATATTTTTAAATTCCCTCGTTTGAAATTTACCGAAGATGTTCAGGATTCAAAATCCATTCATTCCGTTCCTCCCCCGAAGATTATTGTTGCCGGTTCAGGCATGTCCAGCGGTGGTCGCATTCTTCATCATGAAAAGGATTATTTGCCGAACCCCAACAACACACTTTTGCTTATCGGGTATCAGGCGGTTGGAACCCCGGGAAGGCTGATTCAAGACGGACAAAAACAAGTGAAGATATACGGAGAGATGGTAGACGTAAACGCTCGCATCGTTGTTATTAACGGGTATTCCGCGCACCGCGACACGAATGGACTGCTTGAATTTGTTGAAGCCATGAAAGACGACGTGCAAAAAGTTTTTGTTGTCATGGGGGAACCGAAAGCTGCCGCCTTCCTTTCGCAAAGAATTCACGATTATCTCGGACTCAAAGCTTTTGTTCCCAAAAAAGGGGAGAGTATGGAACTTGAATTTTAAACCTATCATTTTTATGAAAAAAGAAATGCCTCGTTATCGTAATTTTCAAAAAGGAGCAGTAGATACCTCTCTTATCATGAGCTTCTTTGTTTTTTTTGTCGCCGCCGGCGCCGCCTTTATTTATTTTTCTCTTTATGGAGGCTCTCGCCCTGTTAATCCGCCGCTTATTCTTCAGAAAACTTTTGCCTCCATTTCTTCTATAAAAAGTTATTCCGCTCACATTAAGGTTCAATCGGAAGAGACGACTAAATCGATACCTCCTTTTGAGGGGAATGTTCTTTTTGACACAGAAGGAAATCGAGCAAGCGGAACTTTTGAAATACCATTTTCTTTGGAAAAAAGCGCTCCGAAAGTCGCCGTGGCCATGATTTTTTCTTCGGACGGAAAAAAATTCGGGAAACTCCAAATAGAAAAGAGCCCGTCATCATTCCCTGAAGATTGGTTTGAAATGGTTTCCGGAGGATATGCGCCGGAGCAATTCAATCAGATAGAAACAACCAATGCTTTTCTTGATTCACTCAAGATTCTTAGAGAAGAGAAGGACACTTTAGTGATAAAAGGCGATATCAAAAAAGAGAAACTTTCTGGAATTGAAGTGTTTCATTTTGGACTTTCCCCGGACATGAATAAAACACCCGGAGATGATGATAAAAAAATAAATGTCTGGACCGATCAAAAGACCGGTGATCTGAGACAAGTGCAGTTTTCTTCCGGAGGATATTCGGTAATCGTTACTCTTGTCCAGACGAATAAAGCGGTTAGTATTTCAGAACCGTCGGTATTTTTGTCGGCAGAGGTGTGGAAAGAAAAACAGTTTGCTTCCGCTCTCCCCGAACACCTTATCACTGAGATATTTATCGGCTCCTACGGTTCCATTAAAAAAGAGTATTTAGATGGAGTGAAGTCTGCCGTGCAAAAAGCAACTGGGGCAAAAGTCACGATAATGGGGAGCGGTTCTCCTCTTGAAAAAACAGCCCCTCTATTTGATGAAGCGCACCAGCAATTTGACGCCGATGCTCTCTTTAAAAGCATGGAAAGAACGTCTGCAAAATATGGCGATGTAAATCGTTTTATTTACGTTCTTGATGTTAGCCTGTATTCCCCCTCTCATTTGGAAAAAGGGGCGGTATGGTATATGGAAAAACTCGGATCAAACACGGCGCTTGTTTCTTCTTACGGTCTGGAGAAAAAAAATGATACAGCAACAAGCTCGGCTTCTGTTTCAACCGTTATCAGTCGTCTTCAAAAAATATCTTTGCATGCGCTTGGAACAAGCATAGGTTTCTCAATCTCTTCTTCTTCCGACAATAAAGCTTGTCTAATGTATCCTGCAACTACTCTCTCAGAACTTGATGCGCAAGGCTCAGGTTATTGCGAACCGGAAAAAGGCTTAATAAGCAAAATCTTCAAAAAATAACACATAAAAAATCCCCCGATGTAAATGTAAATCGGGGGATTTTTAAGTATTATTTTGTTGCTGCGGTATCAATGACTTTCGCAAAAACTTCAGGTTGGAATTCGGCGAGTTCGGCGAGCATTTTTCTGTTGAGAGCAATGTTCTTCTTTTTGAGAGCGTCAATCAATTTGCTGTAAGAGGGGATAGTGACATTTTCCAAAGCTCTGATACCGGCGTTGATTTTCACGTTCCATAATCGGCGGTAATCTCCTTTTTTATCACGTCGGTGCGCAAAGGCATGACTTCCTGCATGGACGATAGCCTCGTATGCCTGGCGTTCTTTTGTGCTGCGTCCAAAACGATACCCTTTAGTTTGGGCGAGAACATTCTTGCGTGATTTATTGGCGGTCGTGCCTCTTTTAACTCTTGTCATGATAGTGTGTGATTACCGGGGTTCCGGCCTGATTATTTGGTTTTTGTTAAAAATCTGCTTTTGGTTTTATTGGTCATTTTGAAAGCGATGTTCTTTCTCTTTCCCAATTGTTTGACTCTTTGCTTGCGAGAATTGAAATGGTTCAGACCGCCGACGCGTCCCAGCACCTTTCCTTTCTTGGTGACTCTCAGTCGTTTTGTGTATGCTTTATTCGTTTTCATGGTGTTATTAAAATATCTCGTTTTGTTATTTCTTAACCGATCTTTCTACGATAAGGGTTAATCCTTTCGGGCCTTTTTTGGGGCCGTCAACAATCTTATACTCCTCGGTAATAAAATGAAGCAGTCGGTCTAATCGTTCTTTTAAAAATGATTCATTCAAATACTTCGCGCGGCCCTTCAAAAACAGATTTATCTTTACGCGATGGCCTTCTTTGAGCCATGTGGAAGCGTTTTTCGCTTTCAGCTCAAGATCATGCTCTCCGGTACCGATGGTAACCTGAAGCGACTTCAATTCAATGACGTGAGCCTTGGTTTTGGTCGCTTTTTCTTTTTTGTTCTTCTCGTAAACGAATTTACCATAATCTAGGATTTTTGCAACAGGCGGAACAGCATTCGGGGAAATTTCCACCAAGTCCATTCCGGCTTGCTCTGCTCGCGTAAGGGCTTCGTCTCGTGAGATAACTCCGAGAGGGGAACCGTCGGGTCCGATGACTCGCAGTTGAGGGGCCCGTATTTGAGTGTTTATTCGTTCGTCCAAAGTAGTATTTGAAAAAGGTTATGTTTATAAGCTACCGTAAATAGTAACAAATAATGCCATTTTTGGCAACAGGTAGTCTGTTTTTTTGGGTAAAAAATAAAAGAGCCTAAATAATAGGCTCTTTTGAATCAGTGGCGAGCATAATCACCTAATAGTGAGAATGAAAGTTAATCGGTTCGGTTTCTGTTTTTGGTCCAGGAATAATGTGACTCACATCAAGGGTGTAGTGATCCTTCAAGATCACTATTTCTTTGCGGACTGATGCTATATCGTTTCTCTTCTTTTCTCTTGTTTCAACACTCGTCACTACGTCCACTTTTCCGTTTTCGTAAGAAACGCTGGTGATGCAAAAAACGAGATGGGTTCCGGGAATCGTTATTTCCGTTTCCACGCTTTTGGAGCAAGCATGCCCTCCGGGGGCATCGGCAAATATATCGTCATTATTCATTTTCTTTCCTCCTCTTTTTACAGTAAAGAACAAAAATTTAGTTATTTATACCTTTCGTGGTTCTATAAGTCAAGGCCATGACGGGCAAGCCCTCCTTCGCTTGCGAGCTATGGCAAGCAAGGAAAAACCGCCCCATAGTTGGGGCGGTCAGCTTTTCTATTGCAGAACTTTTTGAGTTCTTGGTTTCCGAATCATGGTGAGAGGAATGATTTGATCAATAAGACCGAATTCAAATGCTTCTTCCGCAGACATGATTCGTTCGCGAGTAAGCATCCTTCTTATCTCTTCCTCGCTTCGCATGGTTCTGTCCATAAGAATTTTTACCATCTTGTCATTGATTTTTTCAAATTCCTTAATCATGAGCAATCTTTGTTTATCTTTTCTCAGGATACGAGCGTTTACGCGCATCATTCCTTGACTATAATGGCAAAAGAATTCCGTATTCGCCGTGGCGGACCGCCCTATGCATCCTTGCAAAAGAAGTTGTATCGCCGCGGAACTTACGTATTCGCAGACAACACCGTGCGCTCCACCGGGATAAAGCAGAAGTTGGTCATGAATACCCATTCCAGCACGTATAAAGCCTCCGTCGGACGTGATATTCACTCTCACGGGAGGGGAGCCTTTCATTTTTAAAAGTTTAAGACTTTCCCGTACGTTGCTCGCCATTGCTTCATCAACAAAACCGAAGAGGTTTATTTCCGGTTCGGCGTCATCCAATAATTTGACATTGATGGCTTTTTCAAGACTATCGGAGAACATTTCATTTTTGTTTTGAAAGTACTTCACGAGGGAAGGGAGAGGAGCATCGCAAAAGAGAAACTCATCATATTCGTTATTGGTATTATACATTGTCCACCTCCTTTTAAAGGGCAATTGTTTCTGATATTCAGACTACACCACTTTTTTGAGGCGGTCAAATAAACCCGCCTTCACCAAAGGCTACTGCGGGCAAAGAAATACCGCCCCGATTTGCTCGGGGCGGTCTTGGTGTTAAAAGGTGGGCCTTGTTATCCGTTTACGTTTTGCTTTTGTTGGTTTTTCTTCCTCGGGTTCTGCCATTTTGAATTCAAGAACCCCGTCAAGGATACCGAACGCCAGCGCTTCTTGTGCCGTCATAAATCGTCCTTTTGCAAGAAGTTTGAAGATTTCTCCCTCTGTTCTTCCTGTCCTTCTCATGAGAATCCGCACGGCTTGAGCTTTTATTTTCTCAAGTTCGCGAATCATTCTCGTTCGCCACCCGACGCTTTTCAGATCGTGTTCCGTGATGAGATCTATGGTAAGAGCGTTATGGCACATGATTTCGCAGTTTTCCGTTGCGAAACGGACGGTGCATCCTTGGAGCAGGAACATCGCCGCTGCAGAGCAGGCTTGTCCAATGGCTAATCCCTCTACTCGTACTCCTGTTTCCAAAGAATACAGCATAAAGAGGTCGTGGATTTCCAACCCCGCTTGAACGCTTCCTCCGGGAGAGGAAATTCTGACCGTAAGAACGCCTTCTTTTGGTGGTTCGTAGGTGAGGATAACAAGAGCATCCCGCACATATTCGGCCATTTCTTCGTTTACTTCACCGTGAAGATAGAGAAGTCCTTGATCTAAAAGACTCAAGAGAGCCGCATTTTTAATATCTTTAGGAACAACGAATCTTTCTCGTCCTTCTCCATTTTCGTTTCGTAAGAATTTTCTTACGGTATATGAGATACTCATGTATTACCTCCGTTTGTCTATGCTATTGAAAGGTACCCATCTTCTAATCTTATTATTTCATTGTTTTACCTATTTGTCAATACAAGTTTTTCTGGCATCGCTTCCTGCCACCCATCCGGTCGTCCAGCAAAGTTGGAGAGAAAAACCTCCCGAAGGGCGATTGATATCCAAAACATCGCCGAGCAAATACAGGTTTGGGTGGATTTTTGAAGTCATGTTTGTGAAGTTCACTTCGGTAAGAGCCACTCCTCCGTCGGCGATAAGCGCCTTTTCAAAACCGAGGGTTCCCGTAATAGGGAAGGAAAGATCCTTCATTTTTTTTACGAGCGCTTTGCGTTCTTCTTTGGTAACCGCATTCGCTTCTTTTTCGGCGAGTTGAATATCGGGCAGATTGAGTATTTGTTCCGCAAGAGATTTTTCCATCATCTCCGGCAAGATGTTTTTCAGTAATTTGTTTTTATTTTTCTCAAACAAACGCCAGACTCTTCGGTCAAGCTCATTTTCTTCCGTGTCGGGAAACATATCAATACTCGCCGTAACCGAACCTTTTTCCAAAAGTTTTTTCACTTCAAAAGAAGTGTTTAAAACGAGCGGGCCGGAAATGCCGAAATGGGTGAAAAGAATTTTTCCCGTTTTTTTGATCTTATTTTTCCCATCCTGACGAAAACGAATAGTCATAAAAGAAAGAGAAACGCCGGACAAGGCGTGTATCCATTTTGCATCGGTAGTAAGAGGAACGAGATTCGGATTCGGTTCTTTAACGGTATGTCCAAGTTTCTCAAGGATTGTCACGCCTTCGCCTCCAATACCGGAAGCAAGAGCGACCTTTTTTCCGATGAATGTTTCTTCTGATTTTGTCTGTACGGAAAAAGTGCCATCTTCATTTTTTTTGAGCCCGGTAACTTTCATTCCCGATTTTATTTCCACGTTATTTTTCTTGATATAATTCTTCATTACCGCCACGACATCGTTCGCATTCTGTGTCTTGGGAAAAGCGCGTTTCCTCCCTTCAACGACAAGTGGTAACCCTTTCTTCTCAAAAAAATTAAAAGTGTCCTGTATGGAAAATTTGGAAAATGGCGAAAAAAGAAATTCTTTCGCTTCGGGGAAGTTTGCCAAAAAAGCGCGGGTATCAAATTCCGCGTTCGTGATGTTGCATCGCCCGCCGCCGGTCAAAGAAAGCTTCTTGCCAAGGTCTTTGTTTTTTTCAGTCAAAAGCACCCGCGAGCCCAGTTCAGCAGCCCGCCCCGCGCACATCATCCCTGAAGGCCCGCCCCCGATGACAATAAGATCAAAAATCCGATTATTTTGCATATCAAAAGACTAGCACCTATTGACAAAATATGCAATAGGGTGTATAGTTAAAATGGTTTTGATTTTTGATACAACGAGGAGAAAAACATGAAAACAACAAGTGTTTTGAAACAACTTACCGCCGCCGCTAACGATCAGCTTTGTTTTTGGAAAACAGCGAAAAAAACAGGCTTGGTGACCTATGACTTTGGAAATGATATTGTTTCTGTAGAAACAGGAACGGGGGATGATGACAAAGTGATCTTAATGACAACCGGGTTCTTGATCTCCCTTTTTTCTGATGTTGAACACACTCCGTATAACGCCTTGCTTGTCCTAGAATCAACAGGGTTGGATGTTATGGTAGTCAATTGCCGTAAATATATTACCCCTGATTACCTGGCCGAACTTTGCGACCGCGCCGGTTTTAGTTTTTGCGAAGCTGTTGAATAAATGAACGCAACGAACGGGTTTACGCCCGTTCGTTTTTTATTTTATATCAAACACGTTCTCAATATGTTTTTGTTTGAGAACTTCTGTGATTTTATGCGCCAAAAGCAGGGAGGGGTTATACCGTCCCGCTTCAAGAGAAATGATCGTTTGCCGCGTTACCCCGACTCGTTCCGCGAGTTCTTCCTGTGTCATTCCAATCTTTTTTCGCAGTTCTGAGATTCTGGTTTCCATGATGTCTAAATAATAAAATAGAAAAATAAAATCAAAACATCAGTATCGTTATCGTTAATCTTTTTATTTTACTATTTTCTTATTTTTCTCTTTTTTTAGTTATTTCTATCCAGATACCAGTTTGTCGCGCCTTTGGCGATCAGTCCGGCAATAATGGCAATGATAATAACGGGATCAACGAGAATATCTTTTCCTCTCACTGCTGTTTGCGCGACCTCAAAGGCGATTCCCGTTGCCAGCACGGCGAGGATTACCCAAAGAGCATTTCTTTCCGCAAGCGCCTCATGTTGTCTTTCTCGTTCATCTTCCGGCAGATGGATCATAATATCCGCCAAATCAACTGCGAAGATAACCACCCAAACGATGAGAATTACAGGCACCGCTCCGTTTATCTGCATGAACGAAAGAGCCACAAGAGGGGAGATCATAATTGCGGTATACAACCATCCCTGCCATGTTGCCGGCGTAATTCCCCAGCCGGAGTATTTTCGTCTTTTAAACCACTCTTTTTTTCCTATCATATATTTGTTTATTATTATATGTAAAAAATATGTTACATATATCAATATAGCATATTTTTTCTGCAACACAAGCCTTTTTCTGTGGATTTCCTAAAATTTGACTTTTATTGCATATTATCTTACTTTCCGCGAGGTAAAAGCGTTTGAAGAAATGACCGGCGTGGCGCGTCTTTGTTTGTCCGTCCCCGAAGGAAACACGGTAAAAAAAGAGATGATATGCGTCGGATTTGACATAAGAAGTCTTGCGGAAAAAAAAGAAAAGATGGAGCCGATTTCTTTTCCCGTAAAGAATGGAGATAAGGAGACCTCAGAATTTTTTCGGATATTGGAGATAAGACATCGGATTACTTACAACTACGGTAAAGGAATAATGTATTTGATTGATAATACCGACGGAGAACATCCGGACGTCAAAACAATCCCTCATGAAGATTTTGCCAGAGCGGTCAGACAAGGTATTCCGACCTCTGCCGAAATGCTGCTGTTACTTTCTCTCTCATATCTCTTTCCGCGTTACCGAATATGAGGACATGGTTTCCGAAGAACAGATGGCGGAACTCATTGAACTCTTCTATCGCTTGGTTCCGGCTGATGCATAAAAGTTAAAGCGTTCCAATACTCTTGGGACGCTTTTTTGTTTTTCGTTCTTCTTGTATACTGTAATTCTATGCACACGCTATTATTTTTCGGTTTGATGTTTTGGGTCAGTTTTTGCTTCGCAAAAATGGAAATTGAAATAGAAGGGGCGCACGGGTGGGCGGGAGATCTTCCTACGTGGCGAATATCCAAAGAACACTTTATCAGTCGAATTTTTGCCGGAGGAAGAGAACTCACCGGTTATCATCTTTGGGTGCAGCTCTTTGTTTTCTCTCTTCTTCATCTGACATACTTGTTCACCCCGTTTAATCTTGGGGTGGAACTTCAGATTTTTTCTTTCATCTTTTTCGTCTGGATTACGGAAGACTATATGTGGTTTCTTTTGAATCCCGCGTTCGGAATCGCGAAGTTTAAAAAAGAAAATATCTGGTGGCACGAACGCCATTGGTGGAAATTTGCCCCTCGGGATTATTTTATTTTTATCCCGATTGCGATAATACTCTATATCCTTTCTTTCTTTTTGGTATAAAAATAAGGCGTTACGGCTGAGTCGTAACGCCTTGTGTTTTTATACGGTGATTTTATAGCCGTATTCGGTTGTTTCCACTTTCGGTTCGTGATATTCCATTCCGAAAGCATCCGCAACCGCTCGATAGGTTATCTTTCCTTGAATGATATTCACACCCTTCAAAAGCGCTTCGTTTTCCGCAACCGCACGAATCCAGCCTTTATTGGCCAACTCAAGCGCATAAAGAAGAGTAGCGTTTGTCAACGCGATTGTTGAAGTTCTTGGAAACGCGCCCGGCATATTAGCCACGCCATAGTGTACGATGCCGTCAACGATAAAGATAGGGTCTTTGTGTGTGGTCGGATGAACCGTTTCCACACAGCCACCTTGGTCAATGGCAACGTCCACGATAACCGCGCCTTGCTTCATCAGTTTTAAATCTTCGCGACGAATCAATTTTGGAGCCGCTGCGCCGGGAATGAGAACGCCACCAATCACGAGATCCGCGTCTTTGATGTGTTTCAAGATATTTTCACGATTGGAAACAAGACTTTCCGCATTCGGCAAGATATCTCGGAGATATCGCAAACGGGGAAGTGATGAATCCAATATAACCACATTCGCGCCCATACCGAGCGCTTTTTTTGCGGCATTTAATCCGACGATGCCTCCGCCTAAAACGACGACTTTTCCGCGCGCTGTGCCAGTGACTCCGCCGAGTAAAATACCGCGTCCGCCGTAGATTTTTTCCAGATACTTCGCACCCTCATGCGTTGCCATACTGCCGGCAACTTCCGACATAGGTACGAGCAACGGAAGGGAATGATCCGGCAATTCAACGGTTTCGTAGGCGATACACGTTGCGCCAGATTTTAAATGCGCTTCAGTCAGTTCTCGGTCTGCGGCGAAATGGAAGTAGGTGAAGATTACCTGATCTTTTTTCATGCGAGGCCATTCGGGGGTAATAGGCTCCTTGACCTTGATGATCATGTCGGTGAGATCCCATACGTCTTCAACCGGCATCACATGCGCTCCAGTTTTGAGGTATTCTTCATCACTGAAACCGCTTCCGATTCCCGCACCCTTTTCTACAAAAACTTTATGACCCGCGGAAACAAGCGCTTCCACGCCGGCGGGGGTTACTCCAACCCGATTTTCATTCGTTTTAATTTCTTTCGGTACACCTATTTTCATCACATCCTCCTTTTGGATAGTGAAATCAATTAAAAATTCTTTTTTCAAAAGAACGCTCTTTGACCACACGATATATCTTATTTTATAGTTTGTCAATTATTCGGTCCGTGAATCCAAAAACTCTTCGTTCGTCATCCTCGCGAATGCGGGGCGACCTAATTTTGACCTAATTTTTAAGGAGCGAAGCGACTATAAAAATGGAAATACTCTTGTAGTATAATGACCGAAGCGACTATAAAAATGGAAGTACTCTTGTGGTGCTCCAGAGTATGGCTTAATGACGTGGATCCCCGTATTCGCGAGGATGACGATTTGGGGATATTTTAGTCCAAGGAAATGAGTTTTTGGATTCACAGTTCGGTATTTTTCCACAATCGCATTATCCGATAATATGGTATTATATACTTAGCAGAGCATTATTCGTTAATTCGTTTAATTTTATGGCAAAAGGACAAGATAAAAGAAAAGAAGTGAAGAAACCGAAAAAAGGAGCGAAAAAATAATTTTGAAAAACCGCGCAAGCGGTTTTTTTATTTCTGTATCTCTTCGGAATTTGTTATTATAAAGATGAGATAAAAAATAAAAATATGGAAACCGATAATAACAATCTTCATGTTCTTTGCGAAAAGGAAATAAAGAATTTAAAAACCGAACGCGACATCTTAAAAGAATCTTATTTCCAATTAAAAGAATTGAAAGAAAAGCTGGAAGAAAGCGAACGGCGTTTCAAGAATATTTTTGATTATACTTCTGTCGGAGTTTCTGTCGTTGCTCCAGACGGGCACTGGCTGGAAGTAAATGATTCTCTCTGTAAAATTACCGGCTATTCCCGCGAAGAATTGCTTACCAAACAATTCAATAAAATTACCTATTCCGAAGATGTCGAGAAAAGCGCTGAACTGTCTCGGAAGATTTTATCAGGCGAAGTTGACCACGCCTCTTTGGAGAAAAGATATACTCATAAAAATGGCCACATTGTTTGGGTTAACTTAAGTATTGCTCTCGTGCGAGACGACAAGAACATCCCTTTGTATTTTGTCGTTCATACCGAAGACATCACCAAACGCCGCGAAGCCGAAAAAGCCTTAAAAGAAAAAGTAGGCGAGCTGGAAAAAATGAACAGCTTCATGGTAGGAAGGGAAGAGAAAATGATGGAATTGAAAAAAGAAATTGAGGAATTGAAGAAAAAGAAATAATAAAGAAACAGAACCATGCCTATTTTCAGAAGAAGGAGTCCATTAAAATGATGATGCGCCTCGTGTTCTGTTTGCCAATAAAAATTTCAGCCTGCGAACCGGAATTTTTATGCAAACTTGGAGGAGTCTGTGGATAATAAATTAGCGAGCGACTCTCGTTCGCAGTATACTGAAATCAGATCGTTAATGTATAAATTTAACAAAATTATTTTATGAATAAGAATTTTTATATTACCGTCGTTATCTTGCTGGCATTTGTTTTTGTCGGAAACGCAAATGTTTTTGCAGAAGCAAAGAGCGGTGAAAAGATGAGCGAACAGCACAGAAACAATGTTTCAAAAGTTGTTCAAGAACTTGAAAAGGTTGCCGGTAAAGACGCGGGTATTGGAGAAGAAGTAAAAGCCGTAGCGCAAGAAGAAAAAGATACCGTCACCAGTGTTGCTGAAAAGATGGAAAAGGCGGAAAATAGAGGAGGTTTCAAAACCTTTCTCGTCGGTTCCGATTACAAAAACTTGGGAGCGTTGAGAAGCGATCTTGTGACAACGCAAAATCATATTGACCGCTTGACGAAAGCAATAGAAAGAGCGACAAGCACGGAAGCAAAAACAGCACTTCAGACTCAGATCAACGAACTCAAAGGAATACAGACAAAAGCGGAAACTTTCGTTAAAGCTCAAGAAGGAAAGTTCAGTTTGTTCGGTTGGCTGATAAAACTGTTTCAGTAATCGTTTGGCTTAACTTAAACCAAAACAATCCGCCCCAAAGGCGGATTGTTTTTATTCTTTCTCATAACTCTATCCTCATCTATATCAGTGGAGATTAATGAATGACGTTAGAACCTCTTTGATTGAAATCGAGAATAGTCTGTATTTACAAGCGATGTTAGAATTTTCAAAAACACTGAATGCGAAGGGTGTCTAGGTGAGATTCGGGGAAGAGATTAGAACCTCCAAACAAATATACTGAAAATATCTTCCGTTGATGCTTAATAGTTGATATAATCACTGGTATGGAAAATGCAAATATTTTTATAGAAAAGGAACGTCCGATGTTGGAAAACAAAGAATTATTTTATGAAGTAATGGGTCAAAGAGTCCAAAGATTAAGAGGGAATTCTTATACCGAAATGGCGGGAGAGAACTCGTCGATGGCTCATTTTGGTGGGGTAGTTTGTAAAGTTCCCGAAGGGAAACTCATTAAAGATGCGGTGATTTATGTCAATGAAGACGATTTTTTTGTGAAAGGAGAAGATTTTACAGACATTATTCCTGTCGTTCTCAGGCACGAGATGTTTGAACTGTGGACTTATGTAAAAAACGGCTGGTCACTTTCACCAGCCCCAAAGCGAATTGGAAATGAAAACAGGGTTAGTGTTGCACACGGCTTAGCTCTTCGGGAAGAATATAGATATGCTGTTGAAATTGGAAAAGCTGAGAGGTATTTGGAATATATAAAAAAATGGTCACAAGAACACCCAAGAGAAAATATGGAAGGTTTTATTTCGGAAAATGAGAATGCCTATAAAAAGGTAATATCTCGAACAGGAGAAACAGACAAATAATATCGAAGACGAGCACATGGTCTCACTGAAAATTATTTTAAATAAAAAGTAACTTACTAAAAAAGAACTCTGACTAAAATCAGAGTTCTTTTTTATTCTTCCATATAGTTCTACCTACTTCTATATCTGTGGAGAAGACTACAGGATATTAGAACCATTTTGATTGAAACACAGGCAATACATTTTCTTAGAATCGCAGATGAGTGGAGTGGGTCAGATACCTCCGATGGTTATCGTTCGTCAACTCGTTAGAACCACAGAAAGGTTAACAAACGTTAATAACGTTAACGTTGTTAATTTTGTGAAAGTTTGGGCTGAAGAATAACCCAATTATACCCAAAAGGGTTGTCTCTTCGTTGCACAGCCATATCTCCAGGAGCTTTAAGCATATAGGTGAGAATTATAAAGTTATTGACGAACAGGTTAAAATCAACCATCGTCCTTTTCATAAACCCTAAGACCAGTTCGGCTTCATCCTTGGAATGATGTATTACCTGAGGCTGAACTTGTTTCGTATCAGAATCAAACATTATATCTGAGATGTTTTTCATACCACCACGGTGGTGTGTCATATCTCTAAGTTTAACCAAATATGTTAATGGCTCGAGATTTACCTCTAAGTGGTCAATAAGATTCTGGTATCTCTGGCTTTTATATTCGTCTTTTAGTTTTAGAGATTGCAGTTTCCTTACTATCTTTATACCGCTAAGCTCTTTGCCGTTTTCGACACCTTTGTGCCATCCATCAATATTCTCGTCAAGAATATGGCCGAGTATTTGTCCGAGTTGGTCTAACGCTGATTTTATTCCCGATAAGAAATAATCAATTTCTCGGTCTAATTCTGGAGACTTTGTTGTTAAGTATATATTTTGGTTTGTATCTTTAAGGCTTTTTTCTCGAAAAGTTTCAATACTTTCTTTTTGGACTTTTTCGTAATTTCGGAGTGAGTCGTTGGTTTTTGTCAGGATATGCCCCAAGTCAATCATTTGCCCAAAGTGCTTTTCGTGGGGCTTATCTTCCTTATTCCTGCCAAAGAAGATAAGAACTTCAGCTTGAAGATACATAGGAAGCTGTACTATTTCAGAAAGAATGTAAGAGTCGATATCATCCTTCGCTTGAAGAACTGTACCAAGTACAAACTTTTCTTTTTTGTTATTTTCTTTATCCATTGATTTAAACAAAATACTTTTATCTTTTCTTGTGTGCATGCGAACTAGCAAAGTGGACTTTCATTAAAGGACTACGTTTTATCTTCATTATGTCCAGCTTCCAATTTTATTACGATTTCATTCATTGTATAGTGTACAAATTGTTTTCCGAGTTCGGTTAACTCATATTTCTTATCGTCATCGAAAGCTGAGGTTGCATATCTGGTCCCGTTGCTCTTTGATTTACTGCGCTGGGGAGTCTGAAGTATTATGCTACCGTTGTAGCCACGTTCTTTGTGTTGGGTTATGACGTGCCCAGTACTCAAGTCGTGTATGAGCAGTTTAAACAAATCCGCTTCCGCTGAATCTTCTCGAGCTGGGTCTCCGTGTATTTCTTGCCATATTTGCTGGCGAGTGCAACCTGGATTTTTATAGACTTCTCGAATAACCGCAAAATGTGCTTCAGAATAAATATCTATCCATGTTACAAACATGCGCACAACATCATCACTACATATTTGAGATGAGGCAGAATTTGATAAAAGGTTGCGCACTAATTTTCTTTTTTCCTCACTTTCTGCAGCCGACCAGTCTCGGAAACATTTTTTTACTATTTTTAGATATTCTGGACTTTCCAAACGTTCACGTATTTTATCGTCTGTTTGGTCTAGTCGAGTTAAAACTTCAAAAATAGTTTGTCCAATTTCCTTCATCTCATCCTCCTGTAGTTTAAGCCAGCTTCCAAATATATTGTTAAACCTTTTTTGTTCTTGTTCTGACCAACTTGCGCCTATACCACCAATGGCTCCACCCGCAAAAGGGACAGAGCTTAAACAAGCTAATGCAAATCGAGCGACTTTTGGTCCCGCGCCACTTTTTAACGCGTCATCAAGCTGTATTCTCAGCTCGTCTTTTTTTTGATTTTCGTCCATACCTACGTTTCAATAGTTATTCCAAGTTTTGCTGATAAACTATTTAGACGTTCTCCGTCTCCCGAAATCTTCTTTTTCCTGTCGTTAATAAAATTAGATAATTCTGATTTAATTTTAGAATGTCCTTCTTGAATATCTTTGTTTACCCAACTTATCCAATCTAACAAGTGCTTTTTTTGCGAAGTAACAGCGTTTGATACCCCCGTGTCGTCATGAGCAAATCCATAGCCTTTAATGTCTACAGAAAATGAAACATAATCATTATGCCAATCAAGGCTTTCTGGAGACCAACTGAATGTGCGGGTTGAAGGGTCAAGAGTTTTAATTATTTCTAGTGTATCGTTTGTGATTAAGGGGAGAACAATTTCAAGTGACTCATATTCCCATTCTTTATCTCCATCAGATTGATAAAAATCATCCCTCATGTGGGTGGGCACAATCCTCATTTCTTTTTTGAGTCGCATTATTTCTTTTCGATCAGTGTCAAACTCAATAGGGAGGAGAACATCTTCTGATGTTAAAAGCTCCTCTAGAAATTCCTCTGTGGTTTTATTGAGAATTTTTTCGTTAGGGCTAATTTGTATTTGTTTTTCCAGAGCACTTAAGAGTGCACGATAATAATCTGAAATTGATGGTTTGTTAAACATGTTATTTGTGGATAACTTTTATTGCTTTTAAATTTCTTTCAAATATAATATAAGTATATTTGAAACTAATTTGAAGGTCAAGTTTATGCTGGGGAAAAAACAAAAAAAGATTTACGATTATATCACTTCGTATATAAAGGATAATGAAATACCGCCTTCTCTTGATGAAATTGCGGAGCACTGCTCTTTGGGGTACGCGTCATCTGCTCACTATCACGTAAAAAAACTTGAGGAGGAAGGATATCTTGAAAGGTACGCAGGAAAACCGCGGGGGATAGGTCTTTATGCAAAAAATGAAGTGCACTCTCCTCGATTGAGGAATATGGGGCTTGATTCTATCG
This sequence comes from Candidatus Parcubacteria bacterium, assembly GCA_026395595.1. Classification (GTDB taxonomy): domain Bacteria; phylum Patescibacteriota; class Minisyncoccia; order Phycocordibacterales; family CAIJYI01; genus CAIJYI01. Next base: position 27,005 of record JAPLYL010000003.1, read on the forward strand.
GTATTCCTGTTCTCGGTACTGCCAATGCGGGACCAGCCACTCTCTTTGCTGAAGAAGAAGCAATAGGACATTTAAAGGTTTCTAAAAGTATCGTTAAAAAGAAAGACGGGGTGTTTGCACTCAAGGTTGACGGAGATTCAATGAACAAAGCACAAGTTAATGGGAAAAGCATATCGGATGGTGATTTTGTGGTTATAGATTCTGAATACAAACATCCGAAAGATGGAGACTATGTACTTTCTGTACTAGACGGATGCGCAAACTTAAAGAAATTTTCTCGGGATAAAAAAACTGGTGAAATTTTACTACTATCGGAATCAGACAACCCAAAACATAAACCGATTTATGTATCTAGCGAAGATAGTTTTATGGTGAACGGAAAAATCATTGCTGTGGTAAAGAGATAATTTTCTGTCACCTCGTTCGTGCTACTACAAGTAATTTCGGGCGTCTTGTTATTTGCACATATTAAAATAATGTGCTATAATCAACAGCAGAATTTACTTTGAAATAACTTAAATAAAAGAGGAGAAAAACATGACGACTAATGCAATTACAGAAGACAAATATCGTTGGATGGAAAGCAATGAAAAGCCCGAAGTTCAAGAGTGGCTGAAACAACAATCCGAAACAACAGGAAAATACCTTGATGGTATTCCTGTTCGTAAAGAATTGCGCGAGCAGTTTCAAAAGCTGTTTTCTTTGGATACTGTCGGAACACCAGCACCAAGAAAGGGGCTTTATTTTGTGATGAAACGCAGAGGCGACCAAGATATGTCGGTACTCTATGTTTCTGAAGGAATTTCAGGAATCCCGCGTGTTCTCATTGATCCGAATACTCTTTCGGAAGATAAAACGGTTACAATAAAACAGTGGAGACCCTCTCGTGACGGCAAACTTCTTGCGTACGGATTATCAAATGCTGGAAATGATAAGTTCGCCATTTATGTGATGGACGTTGTCACAGGAGTAAAACTTTCTGATGAAATTCCTGATGACTTTTACCCATCATTCTTATCGTGGAATACCGATGGAACAGGATTCTGGTATCGGAAACATGACCCGCGAATGCCGATGTCAGAAGCTAAGCTTTACCTACGCATTTATTTTCATGCATTGGGAAGCAAGTACCAAGACGACCTTCTTGTTTTTGGTGAAGACCTTGAAAAAGATGATTATCCAGGAATGACTATCTCGCAGGATGGACGATACATGCTTGTTGAGGTCGGAGGAAGAGACCGCCGAAGCGGAAAATGGTGGAATGAGATTTACCTGCGAGACCTTGCACTTTCAGACGTAAAATTTGTCAAAGTAATGGCTCGTATTCCTGATATAACATACGATGGAAGATTACACAGAGATAGGCTGTATGTTATCACAAATCAAGATGCACCACGTATGCAAATTCTGGAAATGGATTTGAACGACGCTGTTTCAGGTCATGTGATTCCCAAGGTTCTCATACCAGAAGGAAAAGGCGTTATCGACGAAGTCGCTTTTGTCGGAAATAAGATTTTTGTCGCCACTCTTCAGAATGTTTATTCAGCTATTCACGAATATAACCTACACGGGGATTTTGTTAGCGAAGTTGTATTACCGTCTATCGGCTCCGCAGGAGGTTTCTCTTGCGAAAAAGAAGGGGAAGAACTTTTCTTTTCATTCGAGTCATTTGCTATTCCGCGTACGATTTATCGGTTGGATTTAGTAAAGAACAACCTTTCTATATTTGCACAAATGGAAGCAGGTTTTGATGTTGAAATGATAGAAACAAAACAGGTGTGGTATCCGTCAAAAGACGGAACACAGATTCCGATGTTTCTTGTGTATAAAAAGGGAGTAGTTCTTGATGGCAATAACCCAACAGTTCTTTATGGATATGGCGGATTTAATATCAGTCTTACTCCATCTTTTAACAAAGGAATCATTCCGTTTGTATTGCATGGCGGTATTTATGCCATAGCAAATATTCGTGGAGGTGGCGAGTTTGGAAAAGAATGGCATGAAGCAGGAATGCAGAAAAACAAGCAGAATGTTTTTGATGACTTTGCAGAAGCGGCAAAATGGCTTATCTCGTCTAAATATACAAGAAAAGAAAAACTTGCAATAGAAGGCGGAAGCAATGGCGGTTTGCTTGTTACTGCAATCGTTATACAAAATCCTGGCCTTGTTGAAGCGGGAATTGCGTCGGTGCCGGTAACTGACATGTTGCGTTATCACCTCTTTTTCGGCGGAGTTCATTGGATTCCAGACTATGGAGACCCTGACAATGAAGAGATGAGAAAGTATTTGCTCGGATACAGTCCGTATCACAACGTGAAAGACGGAGAAAAATATCCAGCAATGCTTATTGTAACATCGGATAATGATGACCGTGTGCATCCAATGCATTCATATAAAATGACCGCTCGTTTGCAGGAAGCAAATACTTCGAAGTATCCAATTCTTCTTCGTGTGGAATTGAAAGCGGGGCATGGTGGTGCGAGTGCTATCACCAAGTATGTTGAAGAACAAGCCGATGTGTGGAGTTTTGTATTTGATCAGCTGAAAATGCTTTGATTAAACCTTTGTAAAAATCACAAAAGCAGTCTTTCGGGGCTGCTTTTTTTATTGTAAAATTTTACATTTTCGTAAAAACATAATACTATAAAGTTACAACTTAATATCGTTGACCTAAACCAGCGCTTCGGTGCTGGCATGGTTGAAAATCGTTAGGCAAGAATCGGGGTCAGGTACTCATTCTTTTTTAAATCTGTGGTGTAGTATTTTTTGATGGACGACGGACGGCGCACGGGGAATTGTGTGCTTCGCACGCTATTTTACGGGGATATCTTCCCTTACAGGGACGGTACATGTTTCGTATCTCACTTCGCCTGCGGGCTCGTTATGATATACTCAACATCTTCGATTCCCCACGGAAGACAAGCAGTTGTCTTCCTCCATCTCCACCGAAAATTTACAAACAAAAAATGCCAGTTTGCAAACTGGCATTTTTTGTGTAAATTTTGGTGGACATACTGTCGGAGGGGTGGAACCGCCTTGAGGAGTTTGTTTTTAGGGCTTATGCGATGGTAAAAGGAGTACAAACAACGTAAAAGTACTGAAATCATCGGCTTATTTACTCACACACTGTGAATGGAACAAAGGCAGGGACGCGTCAAACAACAAAAAAACAAGAAAACGGAAACCTCGCAATTTTGTGGAATTTAATATATAATGAAGCGTATCAGGGGGGTTAAATTATCGCTGGAATTTTGTAATATTTCAGCACGATTCAGCGTAAGATGGTCGTGCTCGCTACTGATAATAACCGATATTTTTTCAAAACGGAAACGAAGCCAAATAATGAGTTTTGTTAAGAATAAGGACAGTAAGATCGAGGTCAAATTTCGAAAAATATTATGGGCACTCGGTTTTCAATACCGCAAACACCCAAAAGGCTATTTTGGAAAACCTGATGTGGTCTTAAAAAAATATAAAACTGTATTTTTTGTCGATCCTGGTTCAATCATCTAAAACTTTAATATTATGAATAAACCATGTTTGGTGCTTACTCAATCGAGAGAAGAAAGCGGGTATAACGATTTTATCGGGCGTTTTTATCATTTTCCAGAAAAATATCTTGGTCAATTCAAGGAACTTCCTGCGGAATTTGTTTATTACGAGCCGACAAAAAGCGGGGATGGAGTATATTTCGGATACGGAAGGATAGAAAATCAGCCGACAGCAGACAAACGAGAGGACGGACATTATTTTGTAGAGATTTCAGATTATAAGCCTTTTGCAAAACCAGTTCCGTTTAAAAACGAGACCGGGATTATACGAGAAGCGGACTCGCCTCATTATAATGCGCAAAATGCGGTACGGAAACTGCCAACACTAACTCTGGATGAAATTTGTCTCGATGGGAAAGTTCGTCTTAATTTCAAGGCGGATGCTCACCTCATCAAGGTACTCGGAGAACAACTCATTGCTTCGGAGAAGGTCGGGATACTCGAACTTATTAAAAACGCATACGATGCGGGAGCATCATATTGCAGGGTTAGAATCGAAAATATTCCTGGTATGTTGCCCGCGCCGGAAAGCGAATGCTTGTTTCCTGAACTCTCCGGACCAGTAATCATAATTGATGACGATGGTTATGGAATGACTCGTTCGGTCATTGAAGACGGCTGGCTGCGACCAGCATCCACTATCAAAACAACGGTGAAAGAAACGATGCGAAAAGAAAGAGAGAAGGCCGCCGCCTCGGGAAGACTCGGTTCTTATGATAAGCTGATCGACGAAATTAAAAAGGAACGCGGGGGAAGAATACCGTTGGGCGAAAAAGGCGTTGGCCGGTTTGCTTCGCACCGTCTGGGAAAACGTCTTTTGTTAACGACAAAAACCCGTGATCTTGACTACGAGTATGTGCTCGACATAGATTGGGATCAGTTTGACAGCGATGATGGTGCGGTTAAAAATCTTGACGCTGTCGGCATAAACTTATACCGCCAAAAGCCATCAAGGAACTATGGAAAGAAAGGGTCCGGAACTCAGCTTGTGATACACGGTGGGCGTAAAGGTTTTTCTTGGGAACCGGAAACGGTTGGTGATTTACAAAGATCCATCTCCAGTTTGAATTCCCCTCAGGTTGTACAAAAACCGGATATGGAATTGCCGTTTAAGGCGTTTTTGGAATGTCCGCAAATAGGATACACAAAGAATGATGCCGAAACACTTACTTTTCCCCCCATCTTTTCATTTGACGGACAAATCGATGAAAACGGAATTTTGAAATATACGCTAAAATTTACCCCGCCCAAGTCGGTACCGATGTCGCCCGAAACGACGGAAGACAAAAACTTTGATCTGAGGAAGGCCAAACCGGAACACTGGAAGAAAACGGAAACGGAAGAAGGTTTTCGAAAACCTGAATCCGGCCCTTTCCGGTTGCACGTGGATGCATGGTACAGAACCGGTCCGTGGATTGTGGGACCCGAGGTGGATTCGTTTACAAAACGACTTGACGACTTTGGCGGAGTATCGATTTTCAGAGACGGAATCAATGTTTTCCCCGCGGAATGGGGTGCGGAAACGGATTGGCTTGATTTGTCGACAAGACACATTAAACGGGGACGTCATCTTTCCTACTACAACATAATCGGTAATCTGGAAATCAACCAAGAGAATAATATTAATCTCATTGATAAGACAGACCGCGAAGGGTTAATCAAAAACAAAGCGTATAACGATTTGGTGCTCCTCACACGGGCGGCCATACTCAATATCCTCGAAATATCTTTTGAAGGAAAGCGCGACCAATATAGCAAATTAATCGGTGAGGTGGTACGAGACCCCGCTGCATTAAAAAATTATGCAAAACAAGGATCGTCTCTCATTTCATCGATTAAAGAAAAGTACCCGTTCGAACAGGATCCCTATGATATTCTCGATTCTGTTGGTAAACCCGCAGAGCGTGGAGAAAATCTCGTTAATCTTTCAACGTCGCTTAAAAACCTTCAGAAGAGTCTTGATCTTATGAAAGAGTCTCAAGAAATGCTCACCGAACAAGCGGGTTATGGATTGGCTGTCGCCGTTTCAGTACACGAGATTGCGAAGATCGCCGCAAATTTCTATACGGGGGTGTCTCAACTTTTGAAGTCCGATCGACAGGATGCCGACAAACTTCGAAATCTCAAAGACGCATCGGCCTCCTTGCAGTCGGAACTTAAACGGCTCAGTCCTCTTCGGGCTGTTCGTACCGAGGCGCGTACCGAATTCCCAATAACGAAACCGATCAATTTTGCCGTTGAGGTCTTTCGATCCAGATTCGAAAAAATGGGGGTGGAAGTAAAAGTTAATACCAAAGAACAATTTTCCGTATATGGCAGATACGGCGCATTTGCTCAAGTCTTTTCGAATTTATTTGATAACAGTTGCTATTGGTTAGAGTCGATGCCGCGCAAAAACAGAAAAATTGAAGTCCTCATAGATGCAAAGCATAGAACGATAACAGTCGCCGATTCGGGTCCGGGTATCGCTGAGGTGATTTTGCCGTACATTTTCGAGCAGGGCTACAGTTTGAAAATTCCACCAAGCGGTCTCGGCTTATATATCTGCAAACATTATATGCATAGTATGAGGGGAGATATTTACCTGACGTTGGACAGAGAAAGAATAAACGAACTTTCTGGGGCGCAATTTACTCTGGATTTGGGAAAGGTCGAATCAGAACGTCCGATAGCAAAGAAATAAAATCATGCGCTATTCCGTTTGCATTATCGATGATGAAATACCTGTTGCCGGAGTTGAAGGTTTTCGGGATACCGAATTGCTTAATTCGTCAAATCTCGGGCAGCTACTGCGACAAAATGAGCATCCTTGGACAGATGAAGTGGTAAAGCACTTCGTTCAAACGTTGTTGGAGGAAAAGGAGGATGACGGCACTTCGAAATGGGATGTATATGCTTTTACAAATCCCGCGCTTTATATCAACCATTTGGAAAACGGAACGTTTCGCCCCGATCTCTTGGTTTTTGATTGGGATTATTCCACCGGAGGTGTTGATTCCGAAGCACGTCTGAAGGAAATCCTCGAAAGAACCTTTTGTCTCGTGTTTGTCTTTTCAAAAGCCGACAGAGAAGACGAAATAAACGCCATTTTGAGCACACCGGAGTTTTTGGAATATCAAGGTCGGGTGAGTTATCTCAAAAAAGGCGATCCGGCTGCGGACAATGTCAATACTCTTTTGGAAAAAGCGAATGAAATGGATAAGAACAATTTTTCTTTTAAGTTTGCTGGCAGGTTACGGCGCGAGTCTTTGAAAATCATGGATAGAACTTTGTCCGATCTTGGTAAAGCGACAGTCAGTGATATTAAAAATTATCTTGCCTTGGAGGACGGAGAAGAAAAGCATGGGCTTATTGACTTTATTGCTGATCGCTTTCGGTCAGGTCTTGTTGAAACGGATTTTCCTGAATTGACTGAGGCGTACACCACACCCGCAACAACGGGTACAGGAGGGATTGATAATAACCTCGTAAAAAAGATATGGGCATATCGACTTTATCGACCCCTTGATGGAACAGTCTCTTTGGCAAATGAACTTGTGCGTCGCGGAGATATTATCAAATACGAAGACAACCATTACCTTGTTGTATCAGCGGCTTGTGATTTAAAAAGATTTTGGAAAAAAAATTTCGGAACAATAAATTTGCTCCCGCTTCATAGACTTCATAACTCGAATACGGAGTTAAAAGATTTGCTGAGTTTTTGTTTGGACCCCGAAAATGTCTCAAAAAAATTAAAGACCGGAAAATTTCAAAATCTTACTGGAAGGTTGGGTGATCTTCCAGACGGTCCGTTCATTTTGCCGTTCTTGAAAGAGAACGACAACTACGAATGTTTCGTCGTACTTCCAAAAGAAATGTCTGGGCATAAAATTCCTGTTCATCGAGACGTTTCTGCATTAGAATTAGATAAAAGAAAGGAAGCTTCTCTAAAATATGAGTGGTTGGGAGCGGAAAAGTTGTGTTCGGTATCTGAGCCATTCCTATCTGCCATAATTCAGCATACGTTTGGGACTATCGGCGGGTATGGAACCCCAGACTACCCTAAGGAGATGAAAAAAATCTTTGAGGAAATTTTAGATGAGTTCACCGCTGCTATTCCAGCGGAAAGAATACAAACATGAAAAAATTCAACGCAATAGATTTGTTTTCCGGATGCGGCGGTTTAACACAGGGATTAAAAACCGCCGGATTTGAGGTGCTTGCAGCTTTTGATAATGATGACGACTCAATAGCGGCATATCGGTTAAATCACCCGGAAGCCGTTATTTTCGAGGGCGACATCCGCAAAGTACAAACGGCGGACGTTAAGAAATTATTGAAGGGAGAGCCCTTGCATCTTTTAGCTGGTTGCCCGCCTTGCCAGGGTTTTTCCTCTATGCGACGGCGCAATAATAAAAGAACCAAAAACGATTCTCGAAACAACCTGATTTTGGAATATCTGCGATTTGTGAAAGAACTCGAACCGCTAACGATCATGATGGAAAATGTTCCCGGTCTGAAAAATTATCATTTGTTTCAGTACACAATGCGCGAATTGCAAAAACTCGGATATAATCCGAAATATCAAGCTGTTAAGATTCAAGAATACGGAATTCCGCAGCGGCGCAAGCGTCTCGTTGTCGTCGGTTCGTTGCTTGGCGATATTAATATTGCTGGCCCGACAATGGAAAAAATGACGGTTCGAGATATGATCGGTCACATAGAATCGGTTGCTGAAACGAAAGACCCGATTCATAAAATCGTCGCGTCGCATACACCGGAAGTGATGAAGCGCATAAAAGCCACTCCCAAAAATGGTGGGAGTCGTTCGGATCTTCCCAAAAAATACGAACTCGAGTGCCACAAAGAAGAAGGGGTGGGGTTTAATGACGTTTACGGTCGCTTGCGGTGGGACGATTATTCAACGACAATGACTGGCGGTTGTTTAAATCCCTCCAAGGGTCGTTTCTTGCACCCGGAAGAAAATAGAGCGATCACGGCAAGAGAAGCGGCACTTTTGCAAACTTTTCCTAAGGACTACAAATTTCCGGACCGTATTTCAAAAACTTCAATCTCGTTGTTGATAGGCAACGCCCTTCCGCCGAAATTCAGCCACATTCAATCAACCAATATTTTGGAACACCTAAAAGAATTTGAGATCAAAAATAAAACGCACTAATGGACCAAATTGTGTAAAAAACCACACAAACCGCACACTGCAAATGGTTCCAGACGATACGAAAAAACGTGAAAATGGCACAAACGGCACACCCAACGCATTCATTATATCCAGCTTTTACGTCGAAATGACACAAACGACACACGAAACCGCACAAACCTCACACAGAAAATGGCTTATTATTGTGAAAATGCCACAAATGCCACACTCACGCTCGTTGTTTTACACCCAAGGCGACCACAATCGACTGTGTGGGGAGTTTTGGCGCGGGTTTAAGGTTTCCTCGGTTTTGAACAAAAAGACAGACCGCGAGAATTTTTGAAGGAAAACTGGATTTATCAGCGAACGTGGAGTAAAATGAAACTACAACTAAATAAGTATTGACCTAACCCACCGGGTCTGCCGATGGTATGGTCAGAGAGTCGATCAAGCATAAAGAACCCGTCAGGGGGTTTGCTTGATCGCCATATCGGGAAACCGGTATGAAGGGCTTCGGCTCTTACCCGTGGCGGGCTTTTTGTACCCGAAACCGCGGTTATAAATAAGACGATCAAGCAAATTTATGGAAGAAGTAAAAAAGGAACCTCCGCGGAAAAGTCATTTACTCCGCGTATTGTTCATATCTATCGGAATTATTATTTTTGTTCCGTTTATCGTTGGTTTAAGTACGGGCGCGGGTAAGGGCAAAACTCTAAACCAGCCGCAGATCGGAGAAACATATACCCTTAACTATAACGACGATGTATCCAATTGCGACGGAAAAGTTGTCGTGCCAATCGATGAAAAAAGTCAGGAAGCTTACGGCAAAGCGGCGGTGGCGAAAGATAATGAAGAAATTGCCATGATGGTACTTGAGGGTAACGCCTTCTTCGTACCGAACTGCACAACCGTGAAAGTGATAGATCGAAACATGTACATACGAAAAATCAGAATTATGGATGGAGAACAAACATTAAAAACAGGGTGGGTTCCGAATGAATATTTGAAGTAAGAGAAGAACGATAAAAGCTCGCCGATAAAAAATATTGGCGGTCTTTTGTTTTTAGGGTAATATGAGCGCATGAAAGGTGACACAAACAAACTCTCGCGCGGGGAGAAACTTTTTCAGCGTATATCTCAAGGAGAAAAGTTTACCCATCTCGTAGAAAACATACGGAAAAACTATAAAATCTCGACTGAAGGATTTTCATTTCAGGAAGATATTACGGACTGGTATGCACAGCATAGCTCGGGGGTCGGGTCCGGAGACTACGAAGAATTCAAGGATGAAATAAACAAACTGCTCATGAAAAATGCACTGCCAGTCAATCAGTGGTGGTGGACGAGGGCAACGACGCATATTTTGTCCGGAGACAAGGTTTCTTTTCTACCGCCGTTGCACTCGTTTCAGCATCCGTTTGTTGAAATGATGGATAAGCATGTCGGAAGAGATGGAAGTTACACTGATATTCGTTTATATGAGGGAGCGGTCCAAAGGGATATGGATGATTTCATGAGCGAAAATTGGGGACGGATGAAACCATCGTATCGTGTGGGTACCATCCAAAAAATTCGCAAAGAAAGTCCCGTTGATATCGAAATCAATAAGGAGGCGGATTTCCTTTTGAGGCACTCAAAAAGTGATCTTGGAATAAAGAACACGACAAAAGAAATCGCCGTGAGCGGACATCTTACGAAAAAATATGGCAAAAAAATAACGAGCGATTCTGTAAAAATGCGGGTTCAACGATTGCGTCGAAAGAAGAGGTAACAGATATTGCACCGCAATACATGTCACTTACCGGAAAAAGAAAAAATGCGACCATAATCTTGTGGCCGCATTTTGCGTCCACGAGGTGACGTCACAAAGCTCAAGCCGCTCCGGTGAGTCACCCTCCGGAGCGGCTTAGTGCATGAATGACACAAGGCTCACAATTGAAAATTGCCGAAAACTTTTAGGTGATGAAGATTTAATCGACGAGAGGGTCGTGGAAATTCGCGATGCCTTGTATTCCATTGCGGAAAGTGTTTTTGATAAACACAAAAACACTGGATATACCCCGGATATAGGGTATAATTCTCAATAATCAAAAAGTTTATGTTAGATGGTGATAAAAAAGAAATCGCGCTTATCTACTGTCGAGTTTCTTCTGAACGGCAAAAAAATGATGGTCATGGTCTTGATGGGCAGGAACATCGTTGCCGGATCCATGCGGAAGATCAAGGGTATGAAGTTGAAAAAATTTTCAGAGATAGTTTCAGTGGGGCGGGAGATTTTATGCAACGTCCCGCGATGGCAGAAATGATAAACTACATGGATAAGAACGCACATAAAAAGTATGTGGTGATTTTTGACGACCTTTCTCGTTTTGCCAGAGATACAGTATTTCATCTCAAACTGGCGTCGGCGTTTAAGGTGCGCGGGGCGCGACGCGAATGTCTCAATTTTAACTTTGATGATTCTCCGGAAGGGGAATTTGCTGAAACGATCGTAGCCGCTTCAAACGCTCTTGACCGGCAGAAAAACCGTCGTCAGGTTATCCAGAAGCAAAAAGCGCGTCTAGAAAAAGGATACTGGCCATTCTTCCCGCCACCGGGATATAAGCATATAAAAGATCCGGTTCACGGAAAACTTTTGACCCCGGAGGAACCCAAGGCAAGTATCATAAGGGAGGCGTTTGAAGGCTTTGCCAATGGACGTTTTTTGACACAAACAGACGTTATGAAGTTTCTCAGGGAAAAAGATTTTTGTGACGGAAAACCAACGCATCTTTTTTATGTAAAAAGATTGCTGGTTCGAGCCGTTTATTCAGGATACATAGAGTATCCCGACTGGGGCGTTTCGAGAATGCTCGGACATCATAAACCAATTGTTGATCCGGAAGTATGGGGACAAGTTCAGAAAAAACTCTCGGAAAAAGCCCCGATACGGACGAGAAAGGACTATAGCTGTATCTTATCTCTTCGCGGATATGCTTGTTGTGCTTATTGCGGTGAACCAATGACAGGAAGCGAGAGCACGGGACGGCACGGAAATAAATTCGCTTACTATCGTTGTCGAAACAGAAATTGCTCGCATCGAACCAAAAGCATAAAGAAAAAAGACCTTGAGGATGAATTCTGCCGGATTCTTGGTAATACACAACCGAAAAAGAATATCATCACATTAGCAAGGGCGATCATCGAAGATGTTTATTCGAAAAGACAAAATTCCTCTGGTGAGCTGTTCAGTCGAACGGAAAAACAGATCGCAAAGATTGACGAAGAAATGAAGGCTCTCGGCTTACTGGCAGGGAGGTCGAAAAAAGAAAGCGCCATCACTTTGTACGAAGAGCAGATCGACGATTTAAGCAAAAAGAAAAAGGAACTGGAGAAAAAGAGAGACTCTACGGCTTCCGGTCCTGTGAGTGTTGGAACCGCTTTTGACGAAGTGATGAAATATCTGAATGATCCAGTAAATATGTGGGTTAATGGTGATCCAAACGACAAAAGACGAGTGCAAGCACTCGTCTTTGAGGAAAACTTCGTATACGATCGGAAAAACGGTGTTGGAACCGCCAAAGTGTCAGTCCTGTACGAGTTTTTTGAGCGAACTCGCGACCGCGAGTTGCAGGATGTGGAGATGGGGGGAATCGAACCCCCGTGCAAAAAGGAACTCTCGTTACTTTGTACAAACGTATTCTGTTTATTTTTTGTTTGAGCTTGAAAAGTTTGAAACAGACAAAATCTTTACAAGCCGAGCTTCCTTTATTTTGAAAATACGCCAAAACGCTCATATTTTCTATCCTGAAGTTTATTACACTGATATTTTCCTAACAGGATTCAGAATATATCAATGCCGAATTTACGCTAAAGCGAATTCCGGAGCAAAGGAGAAATATGGTGAAACCATACCCTTTACTTTTGAAGATAAGTTTGCACTTATTCTTTTTTCCTGCACACGATAACGGACGAGCAGGAGTAGCCGGTTTGAGTAAACGAGAGAGCGGCTTATTGTCTAGGCCGATCATCCCCATATATTTGTCTTTCAAAGGACTCCTCTATTATACTCCAATGCCTTGGTACTTGTCAAATATCATTTTGCGTGCTACTCTCATCTCGGATAAGTTATTTGAAGAGGGAAAAAAGAATGAATAAAGATGAAAATTTGATACGGAAACTTCTTGCTCTCAACGACGAACGAAGCAAAGAATTTGCAAGGCTGGAGCTGGAAAGAAAATGTTGGACAGATATCCGTCCGACAAAAATAATTGTTTTTGAGTGCATGGACGGCAGGGTAAATTTTCCGCTTTCGGTCGGATTGCCATTTGGAATAGTTTCTTCATTCAGAAGCATGGGTGGAATCTTTGATCTCGGTATTCCGTACTTTGCAAAAACTTTGAACACCATCGTTCGGAAATCATTAGCGGAAGGTCGTGACGGTCTTTTGATTGTGACCTATCACTTTTCAAAAGGGGATAAACATAACGGATGTAAGGGTCATAATTATGACACCGATTCGGCGAAGCTGAGTGCAGAAAAATTTTGCGCGGAATTGAAAGAAGTTTTTGCGAAGGGTAAAGTATATCCTATCGTTCTTGGCATTGAAACTGACGAAGATCGTTTTATTGTTGAAAGTTCTTTTTTGGAAAAACTTCCGAAAACAGTGCGAAAAGATTTGGATTATCTTTTGTCGGAAAATGTGAAGCGTGCGAATAAACTTATTCGCACCGAAAAAGAAAAACAGCATGGTGAAAATATCGTTGCCGTCGGTACTGGTTTTGATTGGTTTCATTCTTACAATCAGTCTCTTATTATTGGCCCGTGGCATTATGATCTGAATGCTTCGGTTGTAACCGCGGCGAATATAGTCCTATTTAATTTGAAAGAGAAACGAATTTCTGAAAGCGATGGTTTGTTTCTTTTGTGCGGAGCGGTTCCATCCGGCAGCAGCGCGATTGAATTGTCTTTTGCAAAAAAAGAAGCAAAAGCTCTTTCCGGACATTGCGTGAAGATACTTGAAACTTCCGTACCGGAAATTATTCCGCATCTCCATGTTCTTGCGGGAATAACCAATCCGAAAACAAGAAAATTTTTACCCGTATTATAAAGAAGTATCGCAATCCCTCTCACTTTATTGTGGGAGGGATTTTACTATAGATGAATTTGACAAAATTCCTTTTGAAATTGCTTGACAACTTTAATACAAAATGTATCATTACTCCGATTTGGGAAATTCCCCAAAGAGTTCTATGACAATTAAATAGAGGTTTAAAGTATGGAAATTATTTCAGGATTACTGGGCTATTGGTGGGTTATCCCTATCATTTTGGCTATTGTATGCTGGAAACAGATCGTCTTGTTGTTTTTTGGGATGAAAATCATTCCGGAAAACCATATGGGTAAAGTGAATAAAAAATTCGTATTATTTGGTAATAACAGAACATTGCCGGACGGTAAAATCATCGCTTTAAACGGTGAAGCCGGTGACCAAGCAGACACCCTTGCTCCGGGTCTCTATTGGGGATACTGGGTATGGCAATATGATGTTAAGGTTGAACCCTTTACTCATATTGAAAAAGGGTATGTCGGATGCGTTGTTGCTCGCGATGGTACTCCTATCGTTGGCGGACGCGTTCTTGGTAAAAGTGTGAAGTGTGATGCTTTCCAGGATGCTCGTGCTTTTTTGAACAAAGGCGGCGAACGCGGACCGCAACTGGATTGCATACCTCCCGGCGACTGGCGTATCAACACTTCGTTGTTCACCATCAATCCAGAAAGGGCTTATGTTGTTGCTGATAATAAAGTCGGATTAGTTACCACAAAAGACGGTAAAGCTCTTCCTGAGGGTGAAATTGCCGGTAAAGTAATTAATGGGCATAACGGCTTCCAAGACGGACAAGTATTTATAGACAATGGTGGATTTAAAGGGCCGCAAGAACAAGTGATTCTTGCCGGGCTTTATTATCTTAACCCTTGGTTTGCTACCGTCAAAGAAGTGGATCTGACCGAAGTGGAAATGGCTCACGTAGGTGTTGTTGTTTCTTTTGTCGGTGAAAAAGGCGAAGACGTTACTGGTGATGAATTTAAACACGGGAATTTGGTAAAACGCGGTTTCCGCGGAGTCTGGGTTGATTCTTATGATCCGGGCAGATATCCAATCAACCCACTGACGCATCGTGTCGAACAAGTTTCAACGGCAAACATTGTTCTGAACTGGGCAACCGGTAAAAATGAATCGCATAATTTGGACAAAAATTTGTCTACGATTATGGTACGGTCTTCTGACGGTTTTAAGTTTCCTCTTGACGTAAGTCAGATCATTCATATTCCGCGCGCTGATGCTCCAAAAGTAATTGCTCGTTTTGGTAGTGTCGCAAACTTGGTTACTCAAGTGCTTGAACCAACCATCGGCAACTATTTTCGTAACGCGGCACAAAGCTCAGATGCTCTCGCTTTCTTGAAGGAGCGTGAAAAACGGCAATCAGATGCTCGGCAGAAAATTGCTGAGGCTCTTCGCGAGTACAATGTGGTGGCTGTTGACACTTTGATTGGTGATATCGTTCCTCCTGACGAGTTGATGAAAACTCTGACAGATCGTAAGATTGCGGAGCAAGAACAAATCACTTTTAAAACACAACAAGAAGCACAAGACGTTCGTAAAGAGTATATGCAAGCCCAAGCAATTGCTGATACGCAAGCAAACGTTGTGGCGTCTCAACGAAAAGTTGAGATTGCAAAATTTGACGCTGATTCAGCTGTCAAAAAAGCGGAAGGCGAAGCAAAAGCTAAAATCATCAATGCTGAAGCCGATGCGAACGTATTGCAAGTTGTCGGTAACGCTGAGGCTGTCAAAATCACTGCCGTCGGTACCGCCGAAGCGGAAGTTATCAAATTGAAAACCTCTGCAGTCGGTCAAACCAACTACGCGGTCATTGAAGTCGGTCGTGCATTGGCAGAACACGGTATCAAACTGGTTCCTGAAATTGTCGCAGGTGGCAATGGCAGTGGTGGCGGAACAATTGTTGATGTTCTCGTCGCTCAAATGCTTAAAGATCGTCTACATAAAACGTCAAACGAAACCCTTACCGAATAATTCGGTAAAATAGTTCTTTAGAGAGTCACACAAACGCCCCGAGCAATCGGGGCGTTCTTTTATATATGATATTCTCTCGCCAGATCTCTTTCCGTATCTCTTTTTTTTATCGTCTCGCGTTTGTCGTATTTTTTCTTTCCTCGGACGACAGCAATCTCAACTTTTATTTTTCTCCCTTTTTGATACAGAGAAACAGGAACGATGGTCAATCCTTTCTTTCCTTCAATCTGTGCGAGGTCAATGAGTTCTTTTTTGGTGAGCAGTAATTTGCGATTCCGGTCGGGTTCATATCCTTTCGGCGTGTTTTGCGGTTGATAGGCGGGAATACTGGCACCGATCAAAAAGGCTTCGCTTCCTCGGACGAGCACGCGCGCACCATCAAGATGCCCGTGTTTGGCTTTTACGGACTTCACTTCAAGACCGAGCAATTCAATGCCGGCCTCAAACTTTTCCAGTATTTCGTAGTCAAAAGAGACTTTTTTATTAAATATGAGGGACACGTCATAAGTATATCAGGGAAAAGGATAGTTGACAAATAATATATCATGAGCTAATATATAGAAAGGTTCCGTTGCTTGCGAGTGACGGAGAATGTGTTGTTTTTACAGAGGAGAGACTTTATGAGATTATCTCATGAACCCCAAGATACATCAGATCCCTATTTGCTGGCCGGTGTAATCGAATTGCATCAAAAACAAGAATTTTCGCATCCCATTACCGTTACGGCCTCCGCCGCAAAAGTTTTGGAAAAAGAAGGGTGGCATGTGATTTCTGACTCCGACCTCGGTGCCGGCGGTGAAATTTAATTGAAGGGCAAGCCCCGCGAACGCAAAACGTTTTCGCGGGGCTTTTTTGTTTCGCATTTTGTGTTATGATGGATTTTATATGAAAGAACAAGAACCAGACAAAAAATTAAAAAATGATACAAAAGGAGGAGAAAAGAATGGTAAAATGAAAATGCCGGAAATGAATCCGAAACAGCAATTTTTCACGAATATCGCCAGTTCGCTCCTTATCTTTTTAGTGATTATCACTCTCTACTCGTATTTCACTACGGAGCAAACGAAGAAACCGAAAGAAATTTCTGTTTCGGAATTAGTCTCTCTGGTTAAAAAAGGGGAAGTTTCTGCTATTTCTGTTGACGGAGAAAAGTTGAGCATTGACCTCAAAGACAAAACACAAAAAGAAGCGAAGAAAGAAACCGAAGATTCTCTTTCTCAAACGCTTCTCAATTACGGCGTTACGCAAGATCAGCTTTCCGCGACAAAAATAAAAGTGGTGGAACCGACCGGTTTTTGGTTTTGGTTTTTGAATCTCGCTCCGATACTTATTCCTGTCATTTTTATTCTTCTTTTCTTCTGGATTATTACGAGGCAGGTGAAAGGCGCCGGCGTGCAGGCGTTTACCTTCGGCCAATCCAAAGCGCGCATTATTGATCCCGATGATACGAATCAGATTGTCACTTTCAAAGATGTCGCCGGAGTAAAAGAAGCCAAAGAAGAACTTTCCGAAATCGTAGATTTTTTGAAAAATCCCAAAAAATTCTTGGACATCGGAGCGCGCATTCCGAAAGGAGTGATTCTTATGGGAGCGCCGGGAACAGGAAAGACTCTGTTGGCTCGTGCCGTCGCGGGAGAAGCGCATGTGCCGTTCTTCCATCTTTCCGGTTCGGAATTTGTGGAAATGTTTGTCGGTGTTGGAGCTTCCCGCGTTCGCGATTTATTCAAGATGGCGAAAAAAGCCGCGCCCGCGATAATTTTCATTGATGAAATAGATGCCGTCGGACGGATTAGAGGAACCGGCGTCGGAGGAGGAAATGACGAACGCGAACAAACACTCAATCAGATACTCGTAGAAATGGACGGTTTTGAACCGAACGAAAAAGTCATCATTATTGCGGCCACAAACCGTCCTGATGTTTTGGATCCCGCCCTGCTTCGCCCCGGACGTTTTGACCGACGAGTTACTTTAGATTTGCCCGACTTAGAAGACCGTCAAGAGATCTTGAAAATTTACGCGAACAAAAAACCGTTTGCCGAAGATGTGAATCTGCGAACTATTGCCGAAAGAACCCCGGGGTTTTCCGGCGCCGACCTGTATTCTCTCATGAATGAAGGCGCTATTCTCGCCGCCCGCGAAGGACGGAAAAAGGTGGCGCAGTTTGATCTCGTCCGTTCCATAGAAAAAGTCATGCTGGGGCCCGAACGACGAAGCCATATTCTTTCCAAAGATGAAAAGAAAATTACCGCGTACCACGAAGTAGGACACGCGCTCGTCGCTTCTGTTCTCAAGTATTCCGACCCGGTTCACAAAGTTTCCATTATTTCTCGCGGACATGCCGCCGGTTACACTTTGACGCTTCCTCTGGAAGAAAGAAAACTTCAGAGCAAAAAAGAATTTCTTGATGATATTGCGAAAATGCTCGGCGGATATGCGGCGGAAAGAATTGCCTTCGGTGATATTACGACCGGCCCGTCTAACGATTTACAGGTAGCCACTTCTCTCGCGCGAAGCATGGTGACGAGATGGGGAATGTCCGACAAAATCGGCCCGGTGGCATTGGAAGATCCGTCAGGAAAGATCATTTACGGAAGGGGAATTGGAGAGAAAGAATACTCTGAACAAGTTTTCGCTTTAGTTGACGCCGAAGTGTCGCTCATTATGAACGAAGGACTGGCAAGAGCCAATGAAGTACTTGCCACTCACCGAAAAGCGCTTGATCTTATTTCAGAAGAGCTCATCCGAGTAGAAACGATAGAACATACTGAATTTGATACTCTCTTGGTTGCAAACGGAATTATTCCCAAGAAAAAAACAGAAGAAGTTTAATAGAAAGATAAAAAATAGTAAAATAGAAAAACTCTGACGACCGTCATTATGTTTTTCTATTTTACTATTTTTACTTTTTTGACAAATATGGTGTAAAAACGTATTCTCTATCCCAGATATATGATTGTTCCTTGGAGGTTTTAATGTCTGATTTATATCTATACCACTCCCGCGCCGGATTTTGTCATCTGAAATACCGCGCCACCGGGCACGTTTGGGGCTGGTTTACTCCCGAATGTTTACCTATCGCGACCCACTTTATCGCTTATTCTGAAGGCGGACTCGTTTTTGCGGTTCCGTATTCCGTATTTTGCGAAGGAAAAATCTGCATTTACGCCGAAACCTATTGCCTCGGACAAAAAACCGGCACCGGAAAAATTTCCGAAGCTCATAACTGGGAAGAACGGCTGGCACATCACGGTCTTTCCGCTGAATTGATAGGAAGAATAAGCGGGTTCTTAAAAACAGCAGAACTCTAAAATAACCATAGCCCCGCAATGCGGGGCTATTTTTAGAGAATCCCTTGACTATTCCAACCGTTTTGCTATTATGACTAACACCTCTATCGCTCGTAGGCGTATTTTTTTATAGCGCTTTTTGCGGTAAATAGATGTAATTTATTAATTATTAGCTTAAGTCATTATTTATTAACGGTCAGGGTTAAGTTGATCAAATCTTAAGAGCTTAACTTTGACCGGTAAATAATAAAAAATAATACTATGGCAGCAGAAGAATTCAAAAGAGACAAACCGCATGTGAATGTGGGAACCATCGGTCACGTTGACCACGGCAAGACTACTCTTACCGCGGCTATTCTCCATGTCCTCAATATGGCAGGAAAGACCGTTAAAATGAAAAGCGTTGACCAAATAGACTCAGCGCCGGAAGAAAAAGCTCGTGGAATCACGATTGCTCTTTCTCACAATGAATACGCAACCGATACGCGCCACTACGCGCACATTGATGCTCCGGGACATGCCGACTATATTAAGAACATGATCACCGGTGCCGCTCAGATGGACGGCGCAATCCTCGTCGTTGCCGCAACTGACGGCGCAATGCCTCAGACTCGCGAACACATCTTGCTCGCGCGCCAGGTTGGAGTACCGAAAATGTTGGTATTCTTGAACAAATGCGACATGGTTGAAGATCCTGACTTGATTGAACTCGTTGAAGAAGAAGTTCGCGAGCTCCTCACGAAACAAGGATATGACGGCGCAAACGCCCCGGTTATCCGTGGTTCGGCCCTGAAAGCACTTGAGGCAAAAACTCTTGATGATCCGTACGCAAAAGCTATTTTGCAGCTTACCGATGCTTTGGATTCCTACATTCCGGTTCCTGAGCGCCAGACCGACAAGCCGTTCCTTATGCCGGTTGAAGACATCTTCACCATTGAAGGACGCGGAACCGTTGCTACCGGACGTATTGAAAGAGGCGTCATCAAAGTCGGACAAGAAATTGAGATCGTTGGTTTGAAACCGACCGTCAAAACTACTGTTACTGGTATTGAAATGTTCAACAAGTCCCTCCAAGAAGGTATGGCTGGAGACAACGCCGGAGTTCTCCTCCGCGGTGTTAAAAAAGAAGACGTTACCAGAGGACAAGTCCTCGCAGCTACCGGTTCCGTTACTCCTCACACGGAGTTCACCGGAGAAGTCTACATTCTTTCAAAAGAAGAAGGAGGCCGTCACACTCCGTTCTTCACGGGCTACAAACCTCAGTTCTATATCCGAACCACTGACGTTACCGGAGAGGTAACCTTGGCAGAAGGCGTAGAAATGGTTATGCCGGGAGATACCGTTACTTTCAAAGTAAAGCTCATCATGCC
This sequence comes from Candidatus Parcubacteria bacterium, assembly GCA_026395595.1. Taxonomy (GTDB): domain Bacteria; phylum Patescibacteriota; class Minisyncoccia; order Phycocordibacterales; family CAIJYI01; genus CAIJYI01. The sequence continues at coordinate 47,425 of JAPLYL010000003.1, forward strand.
GGTCGCTCTTGAAGAGAAAATGCGTTTCGCCGTCCGCGAAGGAGGACGAACCGTCGGATCAGGCGTTGTTACTTCAATCATTGCGTAACTCGGTGATCCGAAAAGCGCTTGAGCGCTCATAAAAAAATGCCTACAAAAACTACTACCACAAAAACACCGGCAAAAACGGTAAAAGCCCCCGCAAAAACCGCGGCTGTCAAAACGACGGCCGCTCCGAAAGCGGTCGCGAAACCGAAGACCGACGAGTTTCAGAAGCTCCGTATCCGCGTTCGCGCCTACGAGCACAAGATCCTTGATGCTTCCGTAAAGCAGATCATTGATACGGCATTGCGTTATGATGCCAAAGTGATCGGTCCCGTACCGTTGCCTGCCGAGATCAAAAAGTATACCGTCAACCGTTCCACGTTCGTTCACAAAGATGCTCGCGAGCAATTTGAAATGCGAATCCATAAACGATTGATCGATATAGTGAGCCCGAACGCGAAAGTGATCGAGGCCCTCACTAATCTATCTCTTCCGTCAGGAGTGAGCATAGATGTCAAAATGATCTAATCCATTCCAAAAGGAATGAACAAAAACACACGACAAAGGTCGTGTGTTTTTGTTTGCGTATCATTTTCGTGACGTCGCGGAAACGATACGCCTTCCGTCGCCGGTTCGGGGTTGTACCCCGAACCGAAACGTTTGGATAAAACACAGAACTCGAGTATCTCAAATGTTTCGGATAGAGATAAAACTTCCGTCCTGCGGATATAAATTGTTTACTCCCGATTCTTGCGAATCGGGAGCGAGCCGTGAGGCCATTTGTGTTTAGTATAAACTATTTTCTCCCACTCGTCATCCCGGGCCACGACCCGGGATCCAGGAGTTGATGACAAAATCGTCACTTCACTAAAAAGTGAAGCTCAGTGGGAAATCCCAAAAATCTTTACTTCCCGAAGGAAGGGTGTCCTTGGTGGACATTTGCATATAATAATACTCTTTTTTGGTAATTTGTCATAATCCTGATACAATTTTACTATGAAATCTTGGCATTATGGAATAAACAGTCTGTATAAAACCGGGCATATCATACGCGAAGAAGCGCCGTGGTATATTTTTGCCATAGATCGCGTTTCAATATGGTTTTGTGACCACTTTCCGCCCATTCCTTTTCCTTCTGTTTCGATGAAAGACGACGACGGGGAAGAAACGACTTGGAAAGAATATTACGGCGACGCGAGGGCACTTTTTCACATTAAAGTATGTATGCCGATATTTGAATGGGTTGAAAGCAAAAAGAAAACGGTTTCTGTCGACGTTCCTTACGATATTCTCAAAGAAAAATTTTACGAAACGGATAAGAAGTTTTTTGATGAGGAGGCAGAAAATTGCGAAAGCATAAACGAATCAAAAAATGGGGAAGTTACCCCAATAGAAAGCATCCTCTAAGTCGGATGTTTTTTGTGGTGGAGAGTTTTCGTGATAGGATATCAATATGGAAAAGGAATATTTAAATGTTTACGCGTTTATTGACGCTTCCAACTTATGGCAGGCGCAAAAGGTAAAAGGACGAATGTTTGATTTTGAAAAACTTAAAAGGTTTTTGAAAGAAAAATTCAATGCCAAAAATTTGAAAGTCTTTTACTATACCGCTTATCCCGCGGACGGAACGCGCGATTATAGTTTGGATTCAAAGCATAAATTTTTTACTTATTTAAAGAAAGGTTTAGATTTTGAGGTGGTCAAAAAAGAGCTGAAACGGATCAATGTTTCCAATGAATGCGGTGTCGTAATAGAAGAAAAAGGAAATATGGATGTTGAACTTACTATTGACACGGTTCGTCATCTGGAGAAATATGATGCCGCGATATTTTTTACTGGTGATTCTGACTTTTTGGCACTGGTTACCTATTTAAGAAACCTCAAGAAAGACGTTTATGTTTTTTCTTCTAAAAATAATGTTTCTCAGGAATTAAGAACAGGAAGTAATGGTTATTTTGATGTTCTTGAAATAGGAGAAGACATTTGGGGCAAAAATCTTGAACATCGCCACTAACAAAAAGCAACCCTCCTTGCGGAGGGTTGCCCTAGGATGTAGAACCCTTTCAGTCTATGAAAAACCGAAAGACTCCTTTAATATAAGCTTATTGGGTGTTGGTGTCAAGTGCGTTTTGTGGATAAACCCCGCCACGGTTTGCGTTCCGCCAAAATTAGCGGTATTGTTTTGGTAAAGAAAAATTGTTAAATAAATTAAAATTTATGGATGAACATAAAAAAGAAAATAAAATCTCTAAATTTAACCGCCCCAATCGTTCGTATCATATCGAAACACATGATCCGCGCTGGTTTGATGAATTCGCAAAACGAAAATCAAAACTAGAAGCAATCCTAGGTGATATTGTGGTAGATATTCAACACACTGGAAGTACTTCCGTACAAGGGCTCATCGCCAAACCACAAATTGATATCCTTGTAGTCGTAAAAAGGCTTGATGATATAATTCCTCATTACGATGACATGGAGGTCGCAGGGTTCACTCCGCGAGGTGATTATACTCATATCGGCGAAGAATATTTCACTGAGGATGATGAGCAAGGGACACGTCTTGCCAGTATACATATCCTCCCTGTCGGACATCCGGAGATTTCCGCAATTCTGGATTTTAGGGACTATCTTCGCTCTAATGCTAAAGATAGGAATTTATATGCCGCGACGAAACAAATCCTTTTTAAAAAGTTTCCCGATGATTATAAATCATACGATAGTGGTAAAACCGAGGTAATACTTGCGATTAAAAAACGTGCGAAAAACTGGGCGAATCAACGCGGAAAATAAAAATCGCTACCGCCCATATAAGACGGTAGCGATGCTGTGTTAATTTCTGTAGACTTTTGTCGTTCGTAGAAACAATTTGTTGGTCGACACATAATCATCAAAGTTAGAATATTGCTCCGTCGTAATGCAAAATACCTCACGAGGTGTTTTATTTGTCGGATTTTGTTCTGTTGCAAAAATTCCATAGGTTGAGGGCTCTAGAAAATACTCGTCGTTTTCCAGACCTCCGATACATCTCATATCCCCCAATCCCATGAATACTGAGAATTTGCGAATATCCACTATTTCACATTGTTTCTCGTCGCATATTTCTTCATATGCACCACTTACGACTTGAAATGGTTTGGACCATGCGATAAGTAAATCTTCGCTGTCAAAAGTCCCGGAAAGGAAAATGTTTTCTGTGGATAATAATGTCGTTAGATCGAGTACCGGAATAAATCCAAAATCGGTCATCTTTACTCGTCCGTCTGTATTGTTTTGTCTCATTTTGAATACCTCGTTTGAAATCTGAGTTTAGTATATCATTATAATTATGTAGTGTCAAGTTCATGTCGGAAAAGAAAAAAAGCGTTTGACGTCGGAGAATATTTCTGCTAGGATTAAAGCCAAACCTTAAAGGGCTTTTTTATTTTGCTCATGGTTGTTTTCACAGAGCTAATGGGACCAATGGCGATTGGGTGGTTACACACGCCCCGCGAAAGTCCCCAGAATTATGAAATTTATACTCGGAGAAAAACTTGCGATGACGCAGATCTTCACAGAAGACGGCGTGGTCCATCCGGTTACCGCTGTTCAGTCAGGACAGATGACCGTTGTTCAAGTAAAGAACAAGAAAAAGGACGGTTACGACGCTATTCAGTATGGATATGGCGTTCGCAACGAAAAGAATATCAATAAAGCGCAGATCGGCCATGCTAAAACGCTTGGCAATTTCCGATATTACCGCGAAGAACGTTTGCCGAACGAGGCGACTGTCAACCCGGGCGATACCGTTTCTTTGGATACCTTCAAAGTCGGTGATATCGTTGAGGTTTCGGCCATTTCCAAAGGTAAAGGTTTCCAAGGCGTTGTCAAAAGACATATGTTTGAAGGAGGCCGCCGAACTCACGGACAAAAACACTCAGAACGCGAAGCCGGTTCTATCGGCGGAGGTTCAAACGGCGGAGGAAGAGTCGCGAAAGGAAAAAGAATGCCGGGAAGAATGGGTTCTGATCGCGTAACGGTTAAAAATTTGAAAATAGTAGCGATTGACCCGAGCACGAATCAGATATTCGTGTCCGGTGCAACACCTGGTCGAAGAGGAACTCTTATCGAAATTAAAGGTCTATAATTCCATGGAAGCTAAAATATACAATCAAACAGGGAAGAGCGTAGGCACCATCGCTTTGCCGGAAGAAGTTTTCGGAGCGCAATGGAACGGCGACTTGGTACATCAGGTATTGATGTCTGAAGGCGGAAATGCTCGCGCCACCGTTGCTCATGCTAAAGGACGCGGAGAAGTCCGCGGAGGAGGAAGAAAGCCATGGAAACAAAAAGGCACAGGACGCGCCCGACATGGTTCTACTCGCTCACCAATCTGGATTGGAGGAGGAGTCACCCATGGCCCGCTCACTGAAAAGGATTACACCCGAAAAATCAATCGAAAAATGAAAGCGGCCGCTTTATACGCGATCCTTTCAGAAAAATTGAAAAGCGGAGAAATCATCTTCTTGGATGAAATAAAAGCGAAGGATATCAAAACGAAAGAAGCGAAAACCATCATCACTTCCATCGCCAATATCCCGGGATGCGCCGATATTGCCACCAAAAGAAAAAATGCCGCCTTTATCGCGCTCGGAAAGAAAGACAAAGAGGCAGAGCGAATTTTTGGAAACATTAAAAGCGTTGTTATTGGAGAATGGCGAAACATTACGCCTTCCGACCTTTTGAAATACAAATATATCGTTGTATCTCATCCGGAAGAAAGCGTGAAATTTGTCGCTTCAAAAATGAAATAACATGACTGAAAACACTTTTAAAAACAAAACCGCCTCGGCCGTCTTGAAACGACCTCGCGTTACCGAAAAAGCGGCTATTCTCGTAGAGAACAATGCCTATACGTTTGAGGTTGCCAGCGATGCGACAAAATCGGAAGTAAAAGCGGCCATCAAAGCGATGTACAAAGTCACTCCGATTCAGATCAACATGACGCAAGGCACCAAAAAGAATATCGTTCGCCGTGGTCGGGCGGGGGTAAAAACAACCAGCAAAAAAGCGGTTGTTCACCTTAAAAAAGGTGATAAAATAGAATTCATCTAACTCTAGAAAAAAGGAAAAAGCAAAAAGAAAAAAGGGACGACACGCGGTATCTTTTTCTTTCAATTTTTCTTCAAAATTTTATGAAAACACATAGACCTACAACCCCTTCAATGCGACACACAACGGTGGTTTCTTACCGCAACGTGTTGACCGCGACAAAACCCCACAAGGCTTTGACTTTTGGGCGTAAACGCGATGTTGGACGGAATGCCGACGGACGCATCACTACGCGTCATCAGGGAGGCGGACACAAACGCTTGTACCGCGAAATTGACTTTAAATATGCCAAAAAAGATATTCCGGCGAAGATTGAATCTATTGAATATGACCCGAACCGCACCGGTTTTATTTCCCTCGTCTGCTATAAAGACGGAGAAAGACGCTATATCTTAACCCCAAAAACCATGAAGGTGGGCGACATGGTTATTATCTCAGAAAATGCAGAGATTAAACCGGGAAATCGTCTTCCGATGAAAAACATTCCTCAGAGTACTTTTGTGTACAATGTGGAAGTAAAACCCGATGGAGGAGCTAAATTGGTTCGTTCCGGAGGAAGCTATGCTGAAATTGTGGCGAAGGATGCTCCGTATGTTCACTTGAAAATGCCGTCAGGAGAAATTCGCAAAATTCACGAAACCTCATGGGCTTCTGTCGGCGTTGTTTCCAACGATGAACACAAGCTTCGCAACGTCGGAAAAGCCGGCCGTTCCCGATGGCTCGGTATTCGTCCGACGGTCCGCGGTTCAGCGATGAATCCGGTTGACCACCCATACGGAGGAGGAGAAGGATCCCAAGGAAGAGGCTTGAAACGAGCCAAAACCGCTTGGGGAAAACCGTCAGGAAAAGGCCAGAAAACCAGAACCCCGAAGAAATACTCCAACGTCTTCATCGTCTCCCGCAGAAAAACTCGAAAGAAGAAATAAAAAACTTTCAACAAAAAACCGCCGAAAGGCGGTTTTTGTATTGACAAATTGTACTGTATATGATATATAAAAACAGGATACATTTCTATTTACAATAGGAGAATTTAAATGTGGTACGTTATTGGTGGAATTAGCTTGTTCATACTCGGAATATTATGCATAGTTATGCAAACAAGCGAGTGGATGAAGACGGGTGATAAAAGTATTTTAAATGGTCTTTTGGCACCCTATGCTATGATATTTTTTGGCTGGATACTTATGGAGGACGTTCTTGTCTCATCGGTTGATTTTGTTTTTTATCTCCATACTCAATGGTGGTATGTGTCTGCGTTAGTTAGTATGCCACTTGTGATAATAATATCATGTGCTGTTGCTGTAATTTGCATTAAAAGTCGCGAGGACTCAAAAAAATAAAAAGTGATATTTCGCCGGACGCGGGTCTTTGCCCTCGTCCGTTTTTTTGTACGAAAATTTTTGTCGCAAAGCGCCTGTTTTTTTGGTATAATAAATGTACCATGATAATGGATTCTGCACGAACAATCGAAAAAATCCCGCAATATGTTGCGCCATTTTTGTGGTCGTATGATATTGCAGCACTTGATTTTGAGCGGGATAAAAAGAGGATCGTGGTAAACGTCCTTAACTTCGGGACAAAAGAAGCTACCGATTGGCTGTTTTCCGTGTATCCAAAGGAGGAAATTCGCAAGATCGTCGCCGAGTCGCTGTATGGAGAATGGAATAAAAAATCCTTATATTATTGGCGGTTTGTGCTTGGAATTTCCACACAGCTTAAAACCTCGCGTTTTTCATAATTCTATGCACTACGAAATTTTAGACGAACAAAGAAGAAATATGTTGCCGCTTTTTCGTGAATTTAAAAATGACTTCTATATGGCGGGCGGTACGGCACTTGCGCTCCAGCTTGGACACCGTGACAGCATTGATTTTGATTTTTTTTCAGAAACGCCGATAAATACGCAGAAATTGTTTGAAAAAATTCGCGAGGTTTTTCAAGGGCATATCATCGCAAAAACGCAAGAAGAGGCCAATACTCTTTCCGTGCTTATTGATGAACGAATTAAATTAAGTTTTTTCTCATATTCGTACCCTTTGCTTGCGGAAACTATTGACGAAGAAAATTTTCGTTTGGCGAGTGTTAAAGATATCGCTTGCATGAAATTGTCGGCGATCACGGGTCGCGCCAGCAACAAAGACTATATTGATCTCTATTATATTCTCCAAACCATTCCGCTTTCGCATCTGCTTATTTTGGCGGAACAAAAATTTGATGCGTTGGATCAGAATCTTCTCTTAAAAAGTATTATCTATTTTGAAGATATCACGGTTGATCCGATCTTATTCAAAGAAGGCAAAGAAGTTTCGTTTGAAGTCGTAAAAACATTTTTAGAAAACGAAGTAAAGAAAATAACGAGATAAGAGCCAAAACCGCTTGGGGAAAACCGTCAGGAAAAGGCCAGAAGACCAGAACGCCGAAGAAATACTCCAACGTCTTCATCGTTTCCCGCAGAAAAACAAGAAAGAAAAAATAAAATACCAAACAAAAATCCGCCAAAAAAGGCGGTTTTTTGTATTGTATTGACAAAATGGTATTATCGTGTATTATCAAAATAGGTTTATTTTAGTTGATTGATATTTTAGGAGAGAACAAAATGAAGAAAAAACACTATACATGCGTTAGGTGTGGAGCACAAGATTACGAAACCGAATCCAATTTTTGCGATAAATGCAGAGTGCAAGCATTAGCGCCAAAATGGGAAAAAGATTATAGCGGCGGTTTTGCATTAACAGGAACACTTGCTCTTTATGCCTCTTTAGCTATAACTTTGTTTTTGTAAGTTTTTTTATTCCGGACGGGGTTTCTCACCTCGTTCGGTTTTTTGTATTTTTGAATCGAGTTCGGTTTGTTTTGGAAATTAACTGATATATGTTAAAATAACATCATGAATGAGAAAACCCCGATAATCCTTTTTGGTTCTCAAGCACGCGGTGTTGCTCGGGTGGATTCTGATGTGGATATTGGCGTGCTTGGAGAACAAAACCTTACTCTTGATGAAAAAATGGCGGTGTGTGAAAAAGTTGCGCGCGAGCTTAAGGTTTCGGAAGATAAGATTGATTTGGTAGAACTTCGTCATGCTTCGCCTCTGCTTCAGTACCATGCGGGAAGGGAAGGAAAATTGCTTTTTGGAGACCATCAAAAGTTTATTCGTTTTCAGGTGCTTTCATGGAAACTTTATTTGAGCACGGCGAAATTTAGAAGAATGCGCGAATTATCACTGGCAAAAAAATATGCTTAACGAAATTTTAATCAAAAAGATAGAACAGATAGATATTCTTCTCCGCGAGCTTGAAGGATTTACTGCGCATACTTTTGAAGAATTTGAAAAAGATATCTCCGATATGAGAGCATCGGAACGGAATTTTCAGCTTATCGTCGATCTTGCTTCCGACGTGAATACCGAGCTTCTTTTGGAAAGCGGACATCGTGCACCGGATACGTACAAGCAGTCGTTTCTTTTTCTTGCCGATATTGGAATCGTTGAGAAAAAACTTGCGGAAGAACTTTCACAAAGTGCTCTGATTCGAAATATATTGGTTCATGAATATGACATAGACGAAGACAATGCGACATTTTATCGCGAAGCAAAAAGATTTTTGCCGATTTTTCGGGAATACCTGAAAGCGGTTATCGGGTACAAGAAGTAAATAAACGAGACAAAATTGCAAAGGGAAAACCATCAGGAAAAGTTTATCTCTCTTCTCTCTCTGAGAGACGCGGGACAAGGAAAGACCAGAACTCCGAAGAAATACTCAAACGTCTTCCTTGTCTCCCGCAGAAAAACAAGAAAGAAAAAATAAAATACCAAACAAAAATCCGCCAAAAAAGGCGGTTTTTTGTATTGACAGAAAGTAAGGAAGTAATATAATAAGAAATATGGAAACAACCACAACTCGCATTCAAAAAATTACGAGCAAGGGGCAAATCACGTTGCCCGCCTCTTGGCGCGCACGGACAAAAACGGATACCATCACCGTAAAGATAATCGGCGACACAGTGGAAATTTCACCTGCTCGTTTGCAAGATAAAGATGAATACACCGTTTTTGATGCCATTCGCGATAACAAAGGAAAAGGAATAAAGGCCTCTGATTTGATAAAAATACTCCGCAAAATCGATGAAGGAAATTGAAAAACTCCTTCGGAAAATATCAGCAAAAGAACGAGCAGGATTGCTTGCTTTTTTGGAACAATTATCCGTCAAAAATGAACACGGAAATCTTGATGTAAAAAAACTGAAAGGAAGTGATCTTTTTCGTGCGCGAAAAGGAAATTTCCGTATAATTTTTCATTACGAAGAAAAAGAAATCACTATCGATTCTATTCGGTTGCGAAATGATAATACTTATCACGATGTGTAAAATGAAACAAAAAAAGTAAAAAATCCCCCGACTTGTCGGGGGATTTTTGTTTGTCGTTATTTCGGCAAAACATATTTTCCGGTAAATGGTCCGTAGAAAAAAGATTTTGCAAACACTACGGCAAATTGATTCCGTGTTAAATGGATAAGTTTGCTTGAGTTTTGTCTCAATTCGTCTCGAATAATGGATATTCCGATACCGCACCAGAAAAGTAGTGCAACTAATATATATATCATAAAGAACTCCTTTTGTTTGTCTCTTTGTTCCTTTGAGAATTTATCATAATTCTCAATTAAAAGCAAAAAAATGGCATGTTTACGAATAATCTCTTTTTTTGATTGATATATTAGGTTATACTATAACCATATGAAAGAAACAAAAACATTAAAAAAGGCAGGAGAACATATTCGAAAAGCGTTTGACTTTTACCAACAGAAATATCGCGCTCTCCTTTTTGTTTCCTGTATTATTATTGTCCCATCTCTTCTCGTTTCTATTTTTTCTCAGAAAGAGGTAATGCTTTCTGTTGTGCATACTTTCGGTTTTTTCTTCACTCTTTTTTGTGGAGTTGTTTTGGGAATTCTTTTCATTGTCATTTCTTCATGGGGACAGATTGCTCTTATGTACATGGTGAAAGATTCGGATGATAAACTCACACCATCTCATGCCTTCAATCTTGCGTGGCAAAAATTGATGTCTTATTGGTGGGTAATGTTTCTCATCGGTTTTTTGGTTTTTGGCGGAATAATGCTGTTTATTGTTCCCGGATTTCTTTTTGCGATATGGTTCAGTATGGCTTATTTTGTGTTAATTGCGGAAGGTGAAAAAGGAATGAATGCGCTGTTGAAAAGCCGAGAGTATATAAAAGGGAGAGCCTGGTCAGTTTTTTGGAGATACCTCGTTTTATCTTTTTGCACGCTTCTTTTTGGTATTCCCGTGAGTATTCTTTTCTCTGGTATTCCCGAACCGTGGGGCGGGATCATTACACAAAACATCTTTTCTTTTTTTGTTGTCCCGTTCAACGTTATATACATATTTCTGGTTTATCGCGATCTTGTGGAAACAAAAGGTGAGTTTTCTTTTGTTCCTAAACAAAAAACTAAAAGAATTTTTATTGCTCTCGGATGGCTTGGTATTCTGTTGCCGATAATTCTTATTATTTCTCTTTGGAAGTTTCTTCCTCCTGAAAAATTGAATACGCTTATTCCTCCAAAATTTGATATGACGCAAAAAAGCATTAACTCTCTTTCTTCTGCAATCATTCCCTTTATTTAAAAGGCATATTGCTTTTTATTGAAAATTGTTGTTAAATACATCCGGACACTTTTACATTAACCAGCCCGCCTTCGCTCTGAGTTTATCGAAGGGCTATGGCGGGCAAAGAAGGAGGTTCTATGTCCGAACTTTTGAAAACACCGCTTTCCGATTGTCATATCACCAACGGCGCAAGAATGGCGGAATTCGCTGGCTATTCCATGCCGATCAATTATCAGACCGGAGCATTGAAAGAAATCAAAGCCGTTCGCGAGACTGCGGGACTTTTTGATATTTCCCATATGCGCCCGATTGTCGTGGAGGGTCTTTCTGCCCGAAGTTTTCTCAACTATATTGATACACGGGATCTTTCCCTCATGAAACCAGGTGATGCCCTCTACGGGATAGTCTGTAACGATTTGGGAGAGCCAATAGATGATATCATTGTGTATCAAGACCCATTCTCTGAAAAAGAACGCGAGTCATTTCTTGTCATTTCAAATGCCAGCAATGGTGCACAAGTTCACCGGCATTTGTGTGGAGTGAAAAAAGCCTTTAACCTTCCCGACGAACACGTGAAAATTGAGGACGGTTTAGGTCAGTACGGCTTTCTTTCTTTGCAGGGGCCGAATGCGGAAGCTATTTTGGCGGAAGCAATTCATTGTCGCGATGCTATTCCGAAAAAGTACTATTCGTGTCAGTATGCGCTTCTCTTCGGATATTTGGCTCTCGTGGCAAAAACGGGATACACCGGCGAAGCGGGTTTTGAAATTCTGTGTGACAAACAAGTTACGCTGGAAATCTGGACGAAGTTACTGGAAGTCGGAGCACCTCATGGACTCATTCCTTGCGGTCTTGCTTCACGAGATACTTTGCGTCTGGAGGCTGGTATGCCACTCTTTGGACACGAAATGGACGCTGACCATGATCCGATAATGGCGGGCTTGGGTAAGTACGTTAATTTTGACAAACTCCGGTATTTCCTCGGAAAAATTTCTTTGCAAAATGTTCTGAATGGAAAATCTTCAAAACCGCGCGAATATCTCCATGCCTTCATTATGGAAAAAGGACGCGTTCCAAGACATGGCGATAAACTTTTCTTGAAAGATGAAATGAATCTTAAAATAGGGAAGCTGACCAGTGCCGGTTTTTCTCCAACGTTGGAAAAAAACATTGCCATGGGATACGTAGACCGCGAACTGGCTTTCGGTTCAGAGGTTCTTATTGAAATCGGCGGAAAGTTATATCCCGCCGTCGTTACAAAACTTCCGTTCTACAAAAGAACGAAGAAATAAAGAGTAAAACCCATCGCCCCGAGTAATCGGGGCGATTTTTCTAAACCCTGTCTATGTCGTATTGCAAGGTCTTTCCTTAAGGAGGAGTGTAGCGAAGCGGAACGACGGGGAAAGGTGAGGAATGGGTAAGGGACCCATTCTGCAAGACTTTTTGAGAAATTTTATGAGGTACGAATAAAATATCCAAAAAGTAACTGCTCCTGTAAGGAGAGACCTTGGGGCTATTTTGCTTGGTTAGAACTTATTGACAATCTAAACAACGGTATGAGTAACATCGTGTCAACGTTGATATGCTTTGCGTGTCTGGTATCATTGTCAATGGTTTTGATATTTGAAATAAACCCGCCTATGCCCTGAGTTTACCGAGGGGCTATGGCGGGCAGAGAAGGAGGTACTATGGATACGACGCAAACCGCTGTAACCGTTTGGTATGAACAAGCTGTAAAGCTTCTTCAGTCCGCTCGGAAAAAAGCGAAAAAAATGTCTCCGGAAGAACTTATTGTTCTGAAAAAAGAGACGTATGAAGAACTGGAACATCTTTTTACCGAACGCAGTCTTCGCGAAGAGATTGCGGAAGATAGAAATCTCCGCAAGACAAAAGCGGAAGAAAGCGATCTGAAAAAGAAGTACAAAGCGCTTCAAGAACAAGTAGAAATGCTTGAAAGAGAAAATCTGGCGATACGTGAACTGCAAAAAGATCACAATACTCATGCCATTACACCGAATACCGGTCTTGGAACTTCCGAAGCAACCGCAGTTGCCATTCTTTCCGATTGGCATTGTGAAGAAATAGTTCGTTCCGAAACGGTTAACGGGAAAAATTCTTTCAATCTGGATCGTGCAAGAAAACGCGCAGACCGGTGTTTCCAAAAGATTGTCAGTTTGACGAGAAAAGAACAGCAAGATGTTACCATCAATAATCTGGTTGTAGGATTGCTCGGCGATTTTATCTCCGGCAACATTCACGAAGAATTGTTGGAAAATTGCCAGCTTCGCCCGATGGAAGCGATTCTCTTTGCTCAAGGACTTCTTGAGTCCGGAATTTTGTTTCTTCTTGAACAAACGAAACTGAATTTGACGTTCGTCTGTCATGTCGGCAACCATACGCGGATTACGAAAAAAGTGCATATTTCCACGGAGATGGGGAATTCGCTTGAGTCTTTAATGTATTGTTCGCTCAAACAAAGATTTGCTTCCGAACCCCGCGTGAAGTTCATTATCGCGGAAGGGTATCACTCTTATCTGGAAGTGTACGGAACGAAAATCCGTTTTCATCACGGACATTCTTTGCGGTATCAAGGCGGTGTCGGCGGATTAACCATTCCTGTCAATAAAGCCATTGCTCAGTGGAATAAGATCATACCGGTTGACTTGGACATCTTCGGACACTGGCACACCTACATGCACATGAAGAACTTTGTGGCCAACGGCTCGCTCATCGGCTACAATGCCTTTGCTCTTTCCATTAAAGCGGACTTTGACGTCCCCAAACAGGCCTATTTCTTGATAGACAAACGCCTCGGCCCGTCAATTTTCGCCCCGATTTTTGTAGATAAGTAGTATTTTGTCCCATTCCCGCCCCAGTAACTGGGGCGGTTTTTTTATACAAAAATGACCCTTTTTCCAAAGTCTCGGTCTTTTCTCTCTCTTGTATTGACTTAATCACTCCTTTTTGTTAGGATACACCGTAAAGCTCACAAATAAGCGGAGCTTTTGTTTTTGACTAAAAATCACTATGACTAGATCGCTCAAAAAAGGTCCTTATGTGGACGAAAAACTGTTAAAGAAGATTGAAGGCAAAAAGCCTTCTCAAACGCCTCCGATCAAAACTTGGGCGCGCGCGAGTCAGATTTCCCCTGAAATGGTGGGATTCATTTTTGGCGTTCATAACGGAAGAGCGCACGTTGAAGTGTTAGTAAGCGAAGACATGGTCGGCCATCGTTTGGGTGAGTTTTCTCCGACGAGAAAGTTCATCAGACATGGAGGTAAAATGCAGAAAGAAATAGAACAGAAGAAGAAGGAGTCCGAAATCTCCGCCGCGAAAGCCGCAAAGGCCGCGCCTGCAGCTGATACAAAAAAGAAGAAATAAAACTGAAATATCACAATCACCATGGAAACTGGAACAGCAACACTTAAGAACTATAGGCAGGCGCCGAGAAAAGTACGTCTCATCGCCGGCTTGATTAAAGGACGAGAGGCAAAGGAAGCTTTGACTATTCTTCGTTTTACTCCGAAAAGAGCTTCTCTCCCGATCGTTAAACTTCTTGAAAGCGCTCTCTCTAATGTAAAGAATGCCGGGGCTTCCGACAAAGATTCTTTCCGAATCGCCAACATGACCGTAGACAAAGGCGTTGTCATGAAAAGAAGCATGCCTCGCGCCAGAGGAAGGGCTTTTCCTATCAAGAAACGAACCAGCCACATCACCATCACAATTGAAAGGATGGACACCGTAGAAAAAGCAAAGAAAGCGGTAAAGGAAACAAAAGAGACTGTAAAGAAAACCGCCGTTGTAAAGAAACCGGCAACAAAGAAAAAGACGGCAATCAAAGAATAATTTTTTAATTTTTCATTTTTAATTTTTAACTCTGTTATGTCACACACCGTTCATCCATATTCGCATCGCTTGGGAATACTTCGGGATTGGAAATCTCGTTGGTTTGCTGCGCCCGGAAAATATCAGGACTTCTTGAAAACAGACGTTCTTATTCGCGAATACTTGGAAAAACGCCTTCATGGTCACCACGTGAGCGCTCTTGATTTTGAAAGAAGCGCTGATACTTTGAAGATCGTCATCAAAACAGCTCGCCCCGGTATGATTATCGGACGCAGCGGAGAAGGACACGCCAAACTCCGAAAAGATGTTTTTGAATTCGCAAAAAGACACAACATCACTCTTTTGGAAAACCTGAAGATTGATATTGAAGAAGTTCGTTATCCTGAAACGGATGCGGCCATTGTGGCGCAAATGATCGCGGAAGGACTTGAAAAGCGTATGCCTTTCAGACGTGTTCTCAAACAAACCGTAGAAAAAGTTATGGCGAGCAAATCAGTCCTTGGAGCAAGAATCGGTATTTCCGGTCGTTTGGGTGGAGCAGAAATGAGCCGTTCAGAACAGATCAAAAAAGGAAACATTCCTTTGCAGACGTTCCGCGCTGATATTGATTTCGCAAAAGAAAGAGCCAACCTTCCTTACGGAGTTATCGGTATTAAAGTGTGGATTTACAAAGGCGAAGTTTTTGAACACAAGCCGAAGACGTTTTAATGTAATTTATAAACAACCAACATGTTATCTTTCCCAAGAAAAGTAAAGCATCGGAAATGGCAGACCAGCCGTATCAATCCGAAAAAACCGAAAGTTGAATCGCGCGGCATTACCGTAGCGTTCGGTTCCTTTGGTCTGAAAGCGCAAACCCCGGGACGTGTTCGTTCCAATCAGATTGAAGCAGCGAGAAAAACACTCACTCGTACGCTTTCCAAGGCGGGAAAGGTTTGGATTCGTATCTTTACCGATAGGCCGTTTACTCACAAAGCGGCACAGATGCCGATGGGTAAAGGAAAAGGAGAACCGGAAGGATATTGTTTTGAAGTTTTTCCTGGACGCGTACTTTTTGAAGTAGACGGGGTAACCGAAGCGGTTGCCAAAGAAGCGTTGCGCAAAGCGGGAGCAAAACTTCCGATTAAGACGAAAGTGGTCGCTCACGTCTAACCAATATATTTACAAACATGAAAGACGAAATAAAAACAAAAAGCGATCAGGACCTGACGAAAGATCTCACTGAAAAGAGGGAGGGTTTGCGCGGAATGAGATTCAATATCGCCGGTTCTAAAATTAAGAACGTTAAAGAACAGAAAGGCAGAAAGAAAGAAATTGCTCGAATTTTAACCGAACTTAATGCACGACGAGAGATTTAAGATTTACGATTTAAGAATTATGAATACGGAAACGTCGGTCGTCATTCTTGAATCATAAATCATAAATCATAAATCATAAACAACATGGAAAAGAAAACAATACATCTGAAAAAGTTTAAAGGGGTCGTCGTCTCCGATAAAATGAATAAGACCGTCGTCGTACGCGTCAACCGTTTCGTGAAGCATCCGAAATACGGAAAATTCATTGAGTCAAGCAAGCGTTTCAAAGCGCATGATGAGACGAACGAGTACAAAACGGGTGATAAAGTCATCATAGAAGAAACTCGCCCGATTTCAAAAGATAAAACCTTTAAGGTGACAGGGAAGCAAGCCCAATAAAAATCACGGAAAAGCAATAACATGATACAGCCACAAACTATAGTTAAAATAGCGGACAACACCGGAGCTAAGATCGGAAGGGTGTTCAAAATACCCGGAGGTTCAAAAAAGCGATACGCTGAAATAGGCGAAGTCGTTATTTTGGCAGTTCAGGTAGTAGAGCCACGCAAATCCGTAAAAAGGAAAGACGTTCTTCAGGCCGTTGTCGTGAGACAAACCAAACCTTTCCGAAGAAAAGACGGCTCATACGTTCGTTTTGACGAAAATGCGGTTGTTATTTTAGAAAAAGGAAAGCTTGAACCGAAAGGAGGTCGCGTGTTCGGGCCGATTCCGCGCGAGCTCGCGGAACGCGGATACCAGAAGATTGTTTCTCTCGCGCCGGAAATTGTTTAACTTCAAATACATATATGAACGTAAAGAAAGACGACATGGTCATAGTCCTCACGGGCAAGGATAAAGGAAAGAAAGGAAAAATCCTTCGGGTTTTCCGTGATGCCAATAAAGTAACGGTTGAAGGCGTGGCCATCAGAAAGAAAACTCTCAAAGCAAAGAAAAAAGGAGGGAAGGGTCAGATTATTGAAATGGCTTCTCCTATCAACGCTTCAAACGTCGCTTTGATTGATCCGAAAACGGATAAGCCCACCAGAGTCGGACACAAAATTGTTGCCGGCAAAAAGGTAAGAGTTACCAAAAAAAGCGGAGTAGAAATTTAATAAAAAGAAAAAGGTACTTGCGTATGCTTGTCATATGCTTATCCTATATCACCTAATACCATGGAAACCATTAAAGATAGAGAAAAGAAAGCCTTTGAGCTCATGAAGAGCGAATTTGGCTATAAAAATCCGATGCAGGCCCCTCGTCTCGCCAAAGTTATTGTTAGCTCAGGCACAGGAAAATCAAAAGATCCGAAAAGAAACGATCTCGTCATTGACCGTCTTACAAAAATTACCGGACAGAAACCTTCTCTTCGCGGAGCAAAGAAATCCATCGCTTCCTTCAAAGTAAGAGAAGGAGACCCTGTCGGCGTTATGGTAACCCTTCGCTCGGGAAGAATGTATGGTTTCTTGGATAAACTCATCAATGTCGCTATTCCCCGCATGAAAGACTTCCGTGGATTGGAAGCGAAAGCGATAGACGAGATTGGAAACTACACCATGGGACTTCGCGAACACACCATTTTTACCGAAGCGACCAATGAAGACCTGAAAGATGTTTTCGGACTCGCCATCACCGTCGTTACTACCGCCAAGAATGCCAAAGAAGCCAAAGCCTTCCTTGATATCCTCGGTTTCCCGTTCAAGAAAACCGAAGCGAAATAAATTTACAAAAAAAAAGCCGCTCACACTGAGCGGCTTTTTGGTTTAGAATAAAGAAATCATCCAAGGTTCAAAAGATTTTTTGCTAAAATCAATAAGCCAGTCTTCTTTTGCATACCTTATTGTTAGTTCAATCATAATATCTCTATTTAGATTGAATTTGGGGGGAAGAATGATCCGTATAGGGTCACTGCCTGTTAAATTATCCGCAGTCAAATTGATGAGATAACTGTCAACAAAATTTTCAATTTCCTTTATCATCTCAAAGTTCCTGATGTATTTTTCAGCTTCTACCGCATCATTTTTTTCTTTGAGCGAGAGACAAGCTTTTTTACTAATTGCCATTTTTCATCTCCTTTTTGATGTTCAAAATCTGGTTTCAATTATAAACTATTTTTTAGACATGTCAAGTTTTGATAAAAAGCCGTCCATTTGGGACGGCTTTTGTTTTAACTATGGCATTGAGTCAAAAGTCTCCTCGCCCCCTTTTAGTTCAGATATCGGTTTTGGGGGTACGGGGACTTGCCTTGTTTGAGGTTTTTGTTTTGCCTGTATTTTTGGATCAGGTTTTGATTCAAGGGCTTTTTCTTCCTGTTTCTTTTTAAAAAAAGCGATGATTCCATAACCTATGGCAATAAAAAGATTTTCTAAAGCTTTCTTTTCGAACTCATGATATTCGCTCATTGATGTAACCTCATTTTTAGTACTTTGTTTCTGAGGGGTAGTATATCGTATTATTATTATCAGTCAACCCTAAATACAGTTTGCCATATTGAGAAAAATAGTTTAGAATATCCGTAATGAAGCCAACCGTGGCTTTTTTGTTTAGACATATTTATTCATCTTAAAAGTTAATTTTAACAAAAGTTCATCAATTTTATGGAACGTGATTATCCACTGGAGAAAGTAAGAAATATCGGAATTATTGCCCACATAGATGCCGGCAAAACGACGTGCTCTGAGCGCGTGCTTTTCTATACCGGAGTAACGCACAAGATCGGAGAGGTGCACGAAGGAGAGGCGGTCATGGACTGGATGGAACAGGAACAGGAGCGTGGAATCACGATTACCTCGGCGGCGACCACTTGTTTTTGGGTCCCGACCTATGCCAAAGGAGATGTCTCTAAAAAGCATCGCTTTAACCTGATTGACACCCCCGGGCACATTGACTTTACCATTGAGGTGAAGCGTTCCCTTCGTGTTCTTGACGGAGCCGTCGTCGTTTTTGACGGCGTTGCCGGCGTTGAACCTCAGTCTGAAACCAACTGGCGCTATGCCGATGACGGTAATGTTCCTCGTATCTGCCTCATCAATAAATTGGACAGAACCGGTGCATCCTTTGAACGTTCCTATCAGAGCATTCTTGCTCGTTTGACCAAAGATGCGGTTCGCATGCATCTTCCTATCGGAGAAGAAGATAAACTTCTCGGCGTTGTTGATCTGCTTGAAATGAAAGGCTATCACTTTGACGGAGAAAGAGGAGAGAAAGTAGTAGAAGTTCCGGTTCCGGAAAACATGAAAGCTGATGTGGAAAAATATCATAATGAATTAGTTGAAAAAATAGTGGAACAGGATGAAGAATTGATGAATGAGTATCTTGAAGGAAAAATTCCTTCAACTGAAGTATTAAAAACAACGCTTCGCAAAGCGGTTATCGCGAATAAGATCGTTCCTGTTATGGCCGGTTCTGCTTTGAAGAATAAAGGAATTCAGCTTACTCTTGATGCCGTGGTTGATTACCTCCCGAGTCCTCTTGATATTCCCGCTCCGAAAGGAATTGATCCGAACACCAACGAAGAAATCACGCGAGAAGTTTCCGACAAGGCTCCTTTGTCCGCACTCGCTTTCAAGATTGCCAGCGATCCGTACGTCGGACAACTCGTTTTCTTCCGCGTCTATTCCGGAACGCTTGAATCAGGTTCTTACGTCTTCAATGCGACCAAAAACAAAAAAGAAAGAATCGGACGCATCCTTCGAATGCACGCCAACGAAAGAGAAGAGGTGAAAAAAGTTTTTGCCGGAGAAATTGCCGCTGCTGTTGGATTGAAAGACGCGACGACTTCCGACACCTTCTGTGACGAAGACCACCCGATTATTCTTGAAAGAATTATCGCTCCGGATTCCGTCATCTCCATGCGCATTGAACCGAAGACGAAAGCCGACCAAGAGAAAATGGGTATGGCGCTCTCTCGTCTTGTTGCTGAAGACCCGACCTTCCGCGTGAAAACCGATCCCGAAACGCTTGAGACGATTATCTCGGGAATGGGAGAACTCCACTTGGACGTTATGGTTGAACGCATGAAAAGAGAGTTCGGCGTTGAAGCCAACGTCGGCAAACCGCAAGTCGCCTATCGCGAGACCATTCTCGGAAATGCGGAAGCGGAAGGAAAATACATCAAGCAGTCCGGCGGTAAAGGTCAGTATGGGCACGTACGCATTCGCATGAAACCGCTTGATAAAACGGTTGATGTGGAGGAGTTGCCGAAGAACACCAAACGCAACAAAGAAAACACTTTTGAATTCATCAATAGTATTAAAGGAGGAGTCATTCCGCAGGAATTTATTCCCGCTGTTGAAAAAGGACTCCGCGAGGCGATGGATCGCGGAGTGCTCGCCGGATTCCCTATGGTTGACCTCTCTATTGAACTCTACGACGGTTCTTACCACGATGTTGACTCATCAGAAATCGCCTTTAAAGTCGCCGCTTCTATGGCCTTCCAGGAGGCAACCAAGCACGCGAAAGCCGTTATCTTAGAGCCGATCATGAAAGTGGAAGTCGTTATGCCGGAAAAATTCATGGGAGATATCTCCGGACACCTTTCCTCACGACGCGGACAAATTGAATCCATGGAAGATCGTGGAATGAACAAAGTCGTGAAAGCGACCGTTCCGTTGTCCGAAATGTTCGGTTATGTCACCAGTCTTCGTTCCATGACCGAAGGTCGCGGAATGTCCACGATGGAATTCTCGCACTATGCGGTCGTGCCGAACAACGTGGCGACGACGATTATTGAGAGCAGAAAATAATTTCGTATTGCAAGGTCTTTCCTTAAGGAGGAGCGAAGCGACGGGGAAAGGAGAGACCTTGGGGCTATTTCACTCTATTTTTATAATCCAAAAAAACGGCACTCGCCGTTTTTTTGTTTTGTTGATATACTCTGTATATGAAAAAGAAACATTTTTTTGCTATCGCTCTTTTTTCTCTCATCCCCATCTCTGTTTTTGCCGTGTATGGCGGAACCTACGACAATATCGTCGGATGCGGAATAAATACGATTCCGAAATTTATTAAAGCGACGCTTGATCTCGTTATAAAAGTCGGCATCCCCGTCGCCTCCGTTTTTCTTATCTTCGCCGGCTTCATGTTTCTTACCGCGCAAGGAAATGAAGGCAAACTCACCGCCGCCAAAAGCGCTTTCCTCTGGTCGTGTGTCGGTTTCGGTGTTCTTATCGGAGCATGGCTCTTTTCAACTGCCTTTGTCGGAATTATGACCTCCATTACTGGCGGCAATGCTGAATCGGTTACCATCACACCCTGTTAAGATACAATGAATGAGATCTGTTTTGGCTCTGAAAAAATAGCATATATTCTCAAACGGTATCCGCGTTCAAAGCGGGTGCGTTTGTGTATTTCACGTGATAGGGCTTTGCTGGTAACCGCTCCGAAAAGAACACCGTTTTATTTCATTGAACGAGTGCTTCAGGAAAAACAAGATTGGATACGAAAAACGCTCAAGTATTTTGAAGCATTACCAAAACCGGTATCTTTTGTTTCGGGAAGAAAACTCTATGAAAAGCACAAAGAAGAAGCAAGAGAACTCGTTTCCATTCGGCTTGTTTACTGGAACCAATGGTATAATTTCTCATGGGGAAGGATAAGTATCCGCAACCAGAAAACGCGATGGGGAAGCTGTTCCAAAAAAGGAAATCTTAATTTTAGTTACAAACTCGCCCTGCTTCCTCAAGAATTGTCAGATTATGTCATCGTCCACGAACTGTGCCACCTGAGAGAATTCAACCACTCAAAAAATTTCTGGGATCTTGTCTCTCAAGCTATCCCCGATCACAAAGAAAAACGAGAAGCGCTTCATCAACATCGACTTTCGTAATCGTACCTCCTCCCCTTTTTAAAGGGGAGGATTGAGGTGGGGTTTGATGAGCCACCATACTTTGTCTTGACCACTCAATTGTTTAATGTTTGAATAGCTCTATGGAAAAATTCTTACTTCATACTTGTTGCGCTCCTTGCGGGGTAGCGGTTATTGATGAACTTCGCAAGAAGTTTGATTTGACTGTGTTTTTTTACAATCCAAACATATTTCCCGAGGAAGAATACCTGAAACGAAAAAAAGAAGTGATTCTCGTATGTGAAGAATGGAATGTTTCCATGATAGACCACGACTATATCCCCGAAGAATGGAATGAAAAAGTGCGAGGTCTGGAAAACGAACCCGAAGGTGGAATGCGATGCGGAGCATGCATTAAAATGCGTTTGCTTCGCACTGGCGAGATTGCCAAAGAAAACAATTTTGAAATTTTCGGAACGACCCTCACGATGGGCCGGCAAAAAACAGCCAAAGTCATCACTCCGATAGGCGAAGCCATCGCGCAGATTTTCGGCCTCAAATATCTCGCCGAAGACTGGAAAAAAGGTGGCAGGCAAGAAATAGCGCGCCACTTAATAAAGGAAAAAAATATCTATCAGCAAAATTACTGCGGTTGCAAATACTCGTTGCAAGCAAGAAGAGAAGAATAGAAGCCAGAGGTAGCTATTTTTTGGAGGTGAGTCCTCCCTTTGGAGGTCTCTCCTCCAAAAAATAGCGGTGTTTAAAACACAAAACTCCATGTAAAAAACAGCCTCGCAAATGCGAGGCTGTTGTCTTCTACTCTACTTTATACAACGGTAAGAATTTGAAAAATTTCGGATATTCAGGGAGAACGCGAAATCCCAGTCCGAGTTCGCCGAGCTCTTGGTGACGAACTTCTGTTAGAGCAAAGTAATCTCCTTGTTCTTTTGCTTTCCAAAAAACTTCCGGGGTGACTTTGCAAATTACCTTTTTTTGCAGTTTGGTTTCAAACCATTTTTGCACAACGAAACGGTCTTTAAATTTTTTATACGTCCCCATTGATGTATGAGCTGCAATAAGGGGAACAAGGTCAGCCGGTGTATCATCTCTTATGAGAATATACATTTTAAGCTGTTCCGGTTTCCATAAGTTTTGGGAGTATTGCGGTCTTGGTGGTGGTTCTGGCCATACAATGGCCGGTATGTTCCATGTGCAAGTATCGCGACGACAACCGGTACCTCCACACATTCCGCGAGACGGGTCAGTATAATAACAGTCGTGAAAACCAAAAAAACAAAGTATTTTTCCAAAGAACTTTTTAGACATTTTTCTCTCCTTCCTTGCCTCGCCGTAGCTTCAGCGGTGGGTTTTGTGAAATGCTAAATAGGATATTACTATAATAACCATAGTCTGTCAACATTTCGTCATTATGGTATTTTCGTTATCATACTCGTATGGAACCAAAAGAATTTTTCAAAAACAAGAGTGTTCTCGTTGTCATTTTGGGTATTTACGGCGGGGGCGCCGCGACAGCGAAGTGGTTGTTTCAAAACGGCGCAGAGGTAACGGTGACTGATATGCGTTCGGAAAAAGAACTGGAAGAATCTATGAAATTATTTACCCCAAAAGAACGGAAGGGAATTCGTTTTGTTCTTGGAGGGCAACAGGAAGAAGATTTTTCTTCGCACGACATTATTGTCCTCGGCCCGGGCGTACCGAGAGAAAGCAAGTATCTTGCCGTGGCGAAAAAAGCAGGCAAGCAGATAGAAAATGATGCGAGCTTATTTTTTCGCTTCGTAAAAAATCCGGTAATCGCAGTAACGGGTACACGAGGGAAATCAACAACTACTTCATGGATTGCCCATATTTTATCTCACAAGTATGGAGATTTTATTCCTACCGGAAACAATCCAAAACACGCTTTTTTGAAAGAACTTTCTTTATTGAAAGACGAAAGTCGTCCCGTTGTTGCGGAAATGTCTTCGTGGCAGCTTGAGTATTTACCTCATGCAGAAAAAGCGCCTCATATTGCCGTCATAACCAACCTCACACTCGATCACCTCAACCGATATCAGGGAGGAATGGAAGACTACGCCGGAGCGAAAGCCAACATTTTTAAAGACCAAACTGAAAATGATTTTCTTATTTTGAATGCTGATAATGAATGGACAAAGTTCTATCTTTCCAAAAAACCGAAAGCGAAACTCTATTATTTTTCCAAAAAACCGCTCGCGAAAGGCAAGAACGGGATGTTTACAAAAGAGGGGAAAATGATATTCCAAAACGGAAAAGAAGGAAAAGAAATTCTTGATATAAAAAAGTTTTCCGAAACCATGGGAACCCATAATTTGGAAAATCTTTTAGCTACCGTACTTTCCATCACTCTTTTTGATCCAAAATTCCATATTACAAGAAAGATGATTGATTCACTCCCTCAAATTCCTTTTCGCCAAGAAATTATTTTTTCAAAAAACGGATTGACCATTGTGAATGACAGCGCTGGAACTTCTCCGGATGCCACAATCGCCGTTCTCCGCAGGTTTCCTAAAAATAGCATTTTGGTTACTGGCGGAACGGATAAAGATCTGGAATTTCGCGAATTGGCGAAAGAAATAAAGGAAACACTCACCCCTGCGAAACTCATTTTATTGAACGGTTCTGCCACCAAAAAACTTATTTTGGAACTCAAGAAAATACATTTCTTCAAAGATAAAAAAATACTTCTTTTTGAAACACTGGAAGAATGCACCGATTTTGCTCTCGGAGTGCTCCCACAAAAAAAAGGAACCGTTCTCTTCTCCCCTGGCTCTGCCAGTTTTGAAAAGTTCCAAAATGAGTTTGACAGAGGCGGTAGGTTTAACGCCATCATTCAGTCACTCTTGTAATTTCACAATAAGCGTGGTATTGTGCGTTTAGATTATTTCATTTTATTTCGGAGGTGTCTCATGAAAATACAGATCTCGGACACCGCGTCCGGTTCTCTTCATATGATCTTTGCCAGCGTATCTTTTTCGTTGATGGTGGCTTGTGTCTATCTTGCGCGAGTGCTTGATCCGAGTGTTTCGTCTGTTGTCGTCAGTTTTGTGCGAGTACTGGTCAACTTGATCATTCTGCTTATTCCGGCGATATTCGCTCGCGACATAAGGGGTCTTTTTGGGGACGGACGAGCCTCTCTTTGGTTCCGCGGATTGTTCGGCGGAATATCGCTCATGCTTTTCTTTTTTGCGATTCAGTCTATCGGCATGGCGGAATCAACTTTTATTCAGTCAAGCAACGGAATTTTCATCGTGCTGCTCTGTCCGTTCTTCCTCTCTGAAAAGTTTTCGTTCTCGGCTCTTTTTGCGGTCTTCGGTTCTCTTATCGGGTTGTACTTTTTTGTTTGACCCGCATCTTGGCATGGCTCATTTGGTCGGAAAATCCATCGCCCTTGCCGCCGGGTTTTTTGCCGCTCTCTCCAATCTTATGGTGGCGAGAGCAGGAAGAAGCAATACCTCAGCCTGTGTTGTTTTTTATTTTTGCTTCGTTTCCGTCTTCATCCACATTCCATATTTTTGGCAATACGGATTGATTATTCCTTCCGGAACTTTTATCTGGCTGGCGATGATAGGAGCGGGATTGTTTGCCAGTATCGGACAGCTCTGTATGACCAAAGCGTACCAACTTGCGAACATAGGGAAGATGACCATTCTCGGATATTTTGCGCCTGTATTCAGTTTAGTCTGGAGCGTGCTGTTCTTTCATCAGGTGCTTACCGCAAGGTCTCTTATCGGTTGTTTCATTATTCTTGTGTGCGGAGTATTTTTCTCTCTTCTCCGAAACGAAAAAGTTGTTTCATAAATCAAACTGCCCCGATAGAGGGGCAGTTTTTTCTCTTTATCTTCCTCGTATTCTTAGTGAAAAATCAGGGTCTTCTCCGTGTTTTTTGGCGAAATGATTGATAATATGTTTTTTTCGTATCTCTTGAAAGGGAAGTTCTGTATCTATAATGTTGAGCGCATGGATATATTGGTCGGCGTTCTCCGGAAGGATAATGCGATAGTTAAAAGGTATTTTCCCCGGAACCACATGATTGATATGTTTTACGATATTGCCGAAGCAAGCGTTTGAGACGGAGTGATAAAATTCCGGATTTTGGGAAAGTTCGTTTGACCTTTTAAGCATATCCGAGAAAAGTTCCTGTGATTGTTTTTTGTTAAAGCGAAGCGGATAGAGAAAAAGATTATCCTTATGATGATCCGTACGAAGGCGCATGACATCGCGTTCATCCGCGATAACATACATGAGTTCAAATTGGCGGAAAAGACCTTTGAAGGCGGAATACTTTTCTCCTTTTTTCTTTCGTATTTCAACGGAAATGGAAACAAAAACATCACCTTCAAATTCAAATGAAAGGAAAGTGTGCGCGGCATATTTGTATCCGGTGAAGTGGACCAGAGAGAGCCAGACTTTTTTAAGTTTGTTGAGATCGTATTCGCGGTCGTCATAACTGACGACGTAATCGGTCGCGGTTTTGTACGATACATGACGGACGTTTTTTATGAGAATTTTTCCATCGTCTTTAAACTCCGAGATTGGAAGCACTTTTTGATCAAGGCTCCAATCACGTTCTTTTAAGGGACGTTTTTTATAGAGCCAAAAAGAGACGATCAAAATGATTGCCGTGCACGCGATTAAAAAAAACTTGAGAAAAATTAAAAACATATTTTTATCCGTCGCCCCACTTCCTTGTTTCGTTTATTTTGTTTTTCTCGCGAAAAGCTTTTTCCAGATCAACCTCAAAATAGTTTGCGAGATCAAGAAGATAATTCAGAACATCGGCAAATTCGTGCTCAAGATGGTGTTTTTGCCCCTTCTTGCTTTCTTTGCCTTCTTGCTCCCATTCTCCATTATAATCACGCATGGCGCGAGTAAGTTCCCCAAGCTCTTCTACGAGTCCGCTTAAAATGACGAGATTGGAATTTTTATCAAAACCGCGTTCTTTGCAAAATTCTTTTACGTTCAATTGCAAATCTGCGAGCGTTGGATTTTCTTTTAGTGTGTTCATATATATATTAAAACAAAAAGGGAACGGATTTGCCAGTTAATCCGTTCCCGTGAATAATCGTCCTCGTTTTTATTCCTCGGAACGAAGGGTTTGCGTCTCTTTCATAAGGGTTCCCAGCTTCTTTTGCAGGTCGTCTATTTCTTTCTCTTTTTTCAGTATTTTCTTGATTACTTTTTCTTGCTCTTTCTGGAGATTCTGCCTCTTAAACTCTTTTAAAATATACCGCATCATGACGGCTCCCCGAAGTTAATTCTGTGTATATTATATATCTAATACGATATTTTGTCAAATTATTCCGGAAAGATAGCTTGACATATTTTTAGATATATAGTATGTTATATCAGGCTTTTGTTATTTTACATTATTCTATTTTCGGGAGGACGAATTATGAATCTTATAGAGTTTTTGGCCTTTGTCTTGTTGTTTTTGGTCGTTTGGGTCCAATACTCAACGATTAAAGACCTCAGGAACGAGTTGACCCATGATCCGCTGACCGGTCTTCGCATTATGCGCCATTTTGAAAAAAAATGTCTCGATGTTATGGATCGAGTGGAAAGAAAAAGGGAAGCGTCTTTGACGGCATCGCAGGAAGAACACACGGCCCACCGGTCTCACAACCATTCTCATTGCGTTGCTTTCGTAGATTTGGACGGTCTTCAGTGGACAAACAACCATGCTGATTTTGGATACTTTGTCGGAGATCGCGTATTGGTCGCATTGGCAAACATTTTGAATCGTTGGAAACGGCAAGATGACTTGGTGGTACGCCGTTCAAAAGGCGGAGATGAATTTCTTCTGCTTTTTGCCGGATCTACCGAAGAGGAAGCGGAACGGCTTCTCTTGGAAAACAGAAGACGTTTTGAAACGGTTATCGCGAAGCGTTTTCCCGGGCTTGCCGGTAATGTCAGTTTTTCTTTCGGAGTAAGAGAAGTGAATCTTGGACAAACTGAAGACGATATCGCTCAAGCGATTGAAGCTTCCAGTAAGGTCATGCATCGTTTCAAAACGGAACGGAAAATGGATCGTCGCATCTCTTCTCTTAAAGAAGAAGTGTCATAAAATATGGGTAAAAAGGGGGTTCTTACGAACCCCCTTTCTTTTTGTTTAAAAATAAGATATATTAGTACCAGTCAAAAGTTAAAAAGTTTAATTTTTAGAATAAGCCTGGTTAGCTCAGTTGGTAGAGCACGTCATTGGTAATGACGAGGTCCACAGTTCAATCCTGTGACCAGGCTCAAGACAATAGAAAAATAGTAAAATAATGAAATAGAAAATTTAAGTAGCCGATTTCCTATTTTTATATCATTCTATTTTAGGCCACCTTAGCTCAGTTGGTAGAGCATCTCACTCGTAACGAGAAGGTCCCCAGTTCAATCCTGGGAGGTGGCTCACAAAAAAAAGCGACGGTATTCCGGCGCTTTTTTGTTTGCACTTTTATTGAATTCATGGTACTTTGCAAACAGATATATTTGCGTCCCTAAGGAGGCCAGAGTGGACCTTGATATGAAAAAAGTTCGGAATCTCCGAATGACCGCAAGAACGATTCAATTTTTCATTCTTGCTATCGTAGCGCTTTATGCTGTCTTTTGTTTCTATTTTGTCTTGTTTGATAGTGGAACACTAGACGGAAGATTTTTTCTGTACTCTCTCGTTCCGATTCCTTTTTTTTGGTATGCGGAAATAAAAGAACGTCAGGATACGTCTCCTTTTTTGGTAAAACTTAACCGCCTTTTTGCCGGAAAAAATGTTCACATCCGCGAAGCGACCGATACGGAAAAAAAAATCGTCAAAAGCTTTTTTGATGAAAAAGGGTACGAAATGCCCCTCCTCTTTACCTGCCGCCCAACGGAAGAAGTAAATGCGTTGATCGGACATTGCCATCAAACCAAATTTCTTCTTTTTACGGAGGAAGCATACTGGAAATGTTCCCCCCAAGAGATATGGGTAATACTCGCTCATGAAGTAGGACATTTGATAAACCGGGATATATTGCTTATGGCGGTGGAAAATATCCTTTGGTTCTTGTGTTGGTGGTTTTCTGTTCTGGTTATGATAAAAATTTTCTTTTATTCCTTGATGTATCACAACACGTGGCATCCGTCTTTTGATTATCCTGCCGTTGCTTATACGGTCATTCTTTTCTGGTTTTTTTTCAAAGACCAGCTCAAATCAGTACTGTACGTCGTTAAAGAAGTGCTTGCGGATAACACTGCGGCGCAAATTCTTGGTTCGCCACAGCCGGTCATTGGAATTTTAGAAAAATACGTCAAAGAAGATGCTTTTTCTCAACTGCGGAGGATATCGGCGCTTCGCCGAGTTCTCAAGAAAACATTTTGAAAAAGAAAACACACACCCGTCATTTTACCATGGCGGGTGTTTTCTATTCGCCCATCGTCTGGTACAATGGGAATCAATGGAAGAACAGAAAGCACGAATAGAAGAAATAGAAAAAATGATGTCGCTTCCCGACTTTTGGCAGAATAAAACCAAGGCGCAAGAGCTGGTGAAAGAACTTTCAGATTTGAAAGAGTCGCTCTTGAGTGGAGGAGGGGGGAAATACGATAAAGGCGGAGCCATTATTACCATTTTTTCAGGAGCGGGCGGAGATGATTCGGAAGACTTCTCGGCGATGCTTTTTCGCATGTATGAAAAATATATCGCCAAGCGCGGGTGGTCAATTTTCATTCTCCACAAAAATGAAAACACGCAAGGAGGCTTCAGAAATCTCACGTTTGAAGTGGAAGGAAGGAACGCGTATGGTACGCTCAAACATGAGTCAGGAGTACACCGGCTCGTTCGCATTTCGCCGTTCAATGCCAAAAAGCTCCGACACACCTCTTTTTCCATGGTTGAGGTTATCCCTGTATTCAGCAAGACTGAAGACTTGGAAATTCCCGAAAGCGAGCTTTCTATAGAATTTGCGCGTTCCAGCGGGCCGGGCGGGCAGAATGTGAATAAAAGGGAGACCGCCGTCCGTATCGTCCATTTGCCGACAAAGCTTTCCGTTCACGTTGACTCTGAACGATCCCAGCTCCAAAACAAAGAGAAAGCTCTGAACATTCTTCGCGGGAAATTATATAAAATGAAAGAAGCAGAAAGAAAAAGCGCCGAGTCGGGAATGTATGTCAGTAAGACCACCGAGATAGAATGGGGAAATCAGATACGTTCCTATGTTCTGCATCCGTACAAAATGGTAAAAGACCACCGTACCGCGGTAGAAACCAGTAAAGTGGACGCAGTACTGGAAGATGGAGAAATAGACGAATTCATTGAAGCGGAACAGAGTCTGTAAGTTTTTAGCTGTCAGCTTTTAGGTTTTAGCTTAACGACGAACAAAATTAATAAACAATTTACTGTTGTCGCATCGTCTCCTTACTGGTAGAATAAGAGGGAACGGCTTTTTTCGGAAAGCTAAAACCTAAAAGCTAAAACCTAAAAGCTCGCCTATGATTTACTTTGATAAAGTTTCAAAAAAATATCCGAATGAATCTCTTGCTCTTCAGGATATTAATTTTTCCATAGCGCACAATGAGTTTGTTTCTATTGTCGGACACTCCGGTGCGGGGAAGACGACGCTTCTTAAACTCTTACTCGCTGAAGAAAAACCCACGGAAGGTTCCGTATTCTTTGAATCGGTCAATGTCCACGATCTCCACCGCAACGATGTTACCAAACTCCGCCGAAGAATAGGTATGATCTTTCAGGACTTTCGTCTTTTGCCCGACAAAACCGTGTATGAAAATATCGCTTTCGCTATGGAAGCAGCCGGACGAAGCGACGATGAGATTGCTTTTGACGTACCGCACGTTCTTGAACTCGTTGATCTGAACAATAAAGCGTGGGATTTTCCCGGACATCTTTCCGGGGGAGAGAAACAACGCGTTGCTATTGCTCGCGCGATAGTAAATCAGCCTGATATTATTATTGCCGATGAACCGACCGGAAACCTTGATCCGGTCAATACGTATGAGATTGTTCAGATATTGAAAAAAATAAACGACATCGGAACGACGGTCATTCTGACTACTCACAACAAAGGCATCATTGATCTCCTCGGCAAGCGCGTTATTACCATGGAAGGAGGAAAAATAATCCGCGACGACGAAAGTGGAAAGTATGTTTTATAAATAAGCTTTTAGTTGTCATCTAACACTATGTTTTGGCTCAACACAAAAAGGATATTGCGCGCGGGGGTTTTAAGTTTTTGGAGAAACGGTTTTGTGTCGCTTTCTTCCATTCTTGTGGTTACCGTAACGCTTTTTACGGTTATCTCGCTTATCTTCACGAATGTCATTTTGGAGGCGGTTCTTTCTGATTTTAAAGACAAAGTGGACGTAAATGTCTATTTTGTTACTGCCGCACCCGAAGCTGATATTCTGCAGATGAAATCCAATCTGGAAAAACAGCCGGAGGTCGCTTCTGTCGTCTACGTGTCTCGCGATAAAGCCATTGCCGAATTCAAAGACAAACATAAAGACGACTATCTTACGTTGCAGGCTTTGAACGAAATCGGGGATAACCCGCTCGGTGCGCGATTAAATGTGGTAGCCAAAGATCCGTCTCAATACGAAGGCGTCGCGAAAAAGATAGAAAGTCAAAATACTCTTATTGCCGGCGGAACCAACATTATAGACAAGGTTAATTTCAGACAGAATAAAGATATTATTGACCGTTTGACAAAAATCATCGCCGGAACCAAACAATTCGGCTATACTTTTGCTCTTGTCCTCTTCTGTACCTCTCTTCTCATTACGTTTAATACCATTCGTTTGGTTATTTATATGACACGCGAAGAGATTAACGTTATGCGTCTCGTCGGTGCGAGCAGTATGTACGTTCGTGGGCCGTTTATTGTCGGGGGAATGATGTATGGAGCGGTTTCCGCTTTACTGGCAATGATTCTCTTTTATCCGATAACCCTCTGGCTTACGGGAACGACTCAAGATTTCTTTGGCGGGGTCAACCTCTATTCGTACTATCTCAAAAATTTCTTCCAGATATTTATCATCGTTCTTCTTGTTGGGATGTCTCTCGGCGCCGTTTCAAGTTTCCTTGCCGTTCGGAAGTATCTCAAAGTATAAAAAATAAAGGCCCGGAAATTCCGGGCCTTTATGCGGGGGGGGTCAGATTACTCCCGCAAATACGTCGTCGTTGAAATCAGGATAGAAAGGTTTTGAACTTCTTGGTTTTTCTTCCTCTTTTCTGGCATTTCGCCATTTTTCCATCGTTTGATAGGGCCATGGCGGAATGGTTGTTTTGTTTTGCATGGTTGTTTCCATGTGCATCTCCTCTGATGAAAGAAACCGTCCTGAAAATATAATGGTATATATTGGTAAAAAAGTCAATAACTCGTCAGACCTTTTGAAAAAGAGTATACTGTGGGAGAATAAAATATAATACATATGGCAACAAAGAAAAAAACAGCGGTCAAGCGAAGAAAATATATTTTTGTAGTCGGTGGCGTGATGTCGGGAGTGGGGAAAGGCATTACGGCATCGTCCATCGGCGTCATTTTGCAAGACCGCGGTTTTAAGGTAACTTCCATAAAAATTGATCCGTATGTGAACGTTGATGCGGGTACCATGAACCCGACAGAACACGGAGAAGTGTTCGTTTTGAACGACGGTTTTGAAACTGACCAAGATATGGGAAACTATGAACGGTTTTTGAATGTCTCCATTCCTTCCGATAACTACATGACGACCGGACGCGTATACCTTTCTGTCATAGAAAAAGAACGAAACTTAAAATATAAAGGCAAATGCGTGCAGGTTGTTCCCCACATTCCTCTTGAAGTTATTTCCCGCATTAAATTTGCCGCGGAAAAAGCCGATGCGGATATTGCCATTATTGAAGTCGGAGGTACTGTCGGCGAATACGAGAACATTCTCTTTGTGGAAGCCGCCCGTATGATGGAATTGCAAAACCCAGATGATGTTTCCTGCGTGATGGTTTCGTATCTCCCCGTCCCTTCAAAGCTCGGAGAAATGAAAACGAAACCGACCCAGCATGCTGTCCGCGCGCTCAATTCAAACGGCGTTCAACCGAATGTCATTATTGCTCGTTCCAGTGAACCGCTTGACCAGGTGAGGAAAGAAAAGATTGCGCTCTTCTGCAATATGCGTCCGGAAAATGTCATTTCCGCGCCCGATGTGGAAAGCATTTATGACGTGCCGATAAACTTTGAGAAAGATAAATTATCAGACAAACTTCTCTCTTCTTTGAAACTGAAAGCGAAGAAAGATTCTTCTTTGAAAGAATGGAGAAAATTCGTCGCGACAACCAAGAATACCAAAAAAGAAGTGAACATTGCCGTGGTGGGAAAGTACTTCAGTACGGGGGATTTTGTTTTGTCTGATGCGTACATTTCCGTCATTGAAGCGATAAAATATGCAGCGTACGTGAATGGAGCGAAGCCGATTTTGACATGGCTTTCGTCGGAAGAATTTGAAGGCGATGCGGCAAAAACCAATCTCCGCACCCTCTCAAATTATGACGGTATTTTGGTACCGGGAGGTTTTGGTTCTCGCGGAATAGAAGGGAAGCTCTCCGTTATTAAATACGCGCGCGAACATAAAATTCCGTATTTCGGTTTATGTTACGGTATGCAGCTTTTGGTTATAGAATTTGCGCGGAATGTTCTTGGGTTTGATGTGGCTAATACGGCGGAAATAGATCCGAATTCTCCGCATTTGGTCATTGATATTATGCCCGATCAGAAAAAGAAAATGAAAGAAGAAAATTACGGCGGAAGCATGAGGCTCGGCGCCTATCCTGCTATTTTGAAAAAGGGAACCGTTGCCGGAAAAGCATACGGCGAAAAAAAAGAAATTTCCGAAAGACATCGTCATCGCTATGAAGTGAATCCAGAATACGTTGAACGATTGGAAAAAGGCGGACTTGTTTTTTCCGCCACTTCTCCTGACGGCGTGTTGATGG
Source organism: Candidatus Parcubacteria bacterium (assembly GCA_026395595.1). Taxonomy (GTDB): domain Bacteria; phylum Patescibacteriota; class Minisyncoccia; order Phycocordibacterales; family CAIJYI01; genus CAIJYI01. The sequence goes on from JAPLYL010000003.1 coordinate 81,069, forward strand.
AAATAGCCGAGCTTCCCGAAAGCAAACACCCATTTTTCCTCGGCACCCAATTCCACCCCGAACTTATCGCCCGTCCGCTTGATCCACATCCTTTGTTCGTGGAATTTGTGCGGGTCGCTTTGTTTCAGAGTAAAAAATAATATATTTTAACCATGAATCCAAGAGAACAATTTTCGGTGCAAAGAAATGAAAGCGACCCTCAATCAGAGAGGTATGACGACATGGAATTTTATCGGGAATACCAAGATCCGGGGAAAATTCTTGATGCGGTTGCTCGGCTTCAAATAATCAAAAATCTTCGGGTCGCAGGAAACAATGAGAATCCGCTTCGGCCTCTTCTGGAATATCGCGAATCACACCCGTCTCCTCATGGAGTAACTATGGGGATTGAAGTAGAATTACCGGAGGAGTCAGTGCTTGGCGAAGAAACAGAAGGAATGAATCGCGGGCAAAAGAAAAAATATCTTTTTGAACTGAAAGAACAATATCGGGAAACGGAAAAAATCGGCGTCCCCCGCGGAGAAGATCAGTTCTGGGAATTCGCACAACTGCCCGCTCATAACCCTGAAACGCTCGCGCGAGAAGTGCAGGCTCTTGTCGGCATGGGGCTCATCAACCCCGATTACGAAAAATTCCCGCTTCATGTAACTATCGGCGGAATTTCATTTTCCTCTAAAAACGATGACGGAGCGAATGTACTCGCGAGAGCTCTGGAAGCCACCGGTTGGGCGACGACCGGCGAGAGACTCATGGCTCCTTATACCGATCCTGATTCAAATTGGACTTCCCACGATTTACCTTCCGGCATTCGCGAAAGAGGAAAGAATCGGCTGGCTCAACCGAAGACGGGAGAGACCACAACGGCCGTTGAGCTTCGCACTCCCGTTCTTCGCAGTCTTTTTGGACTAGATAGGTACCTTCACAGCGCTTATTATCTTTCCTCGGCCCTCCGCGCTTATCAGGAACAAAAGAAAGGCGACTGGATAGGAAAACAGCTCTCCAAGATTTGGCGGGTGTTTGCAGGAAAATGCGAGGCTCGTTTTGAGGAGGAGGGGATAACAAGTCCGTCGGAACTTTGGACGCTCAATACCGAGAATCCAAATGAAAATTCACCCTTCAAACAGCTGGCAAAGGTGCTGGATAAAGCCGAGGCGGATCCCGAAGGGAAGGAAGCGACATTCGTCCACGATATCCGCCATCTGATCATTTCCACCCGGGCCGAGGTCAAAGAAATCCTTGAAATGGACAGAAAATAATGGGTTTGGGGAAACCCTTGCGGAAAAATAAGATTTGTGGTATTGTTGGGTTATGAAAGGGAAAAGGAACATAAATGCTGAATTTAACGAGACTTTTACGACTATTTCTGTCTTCATGGAGTACTACAACAAGAACATCCCCGTAAGTTATCCCCATGCGACCAGAGGGTCCTTAGAAGCGTTCCGGAAGGCGTATCCGGGTCTTTTTGCTGATGGAAAAAAGTGGTCTATAGACAAACATCGCAAACGCCTCATGGACTGGCTCCCGTCCTACGACTTTAGCAAGGAAGTACCCTCAGAAGTTGAATAAAACCAAAAAATGCCCCAATCGGGGCATTTTTCATATTGCAAGGTCTTCCCTTAAGGAGGAGTGAAGTGACGGGGAAAGGGGAGACCTTGGGGCTATTTCACTCTGTTCCTTCTAAAACTTACTCCAGAGCATCTGGTTGGTAATCTCATGGTGATAGATTACCTCGCTTTTTTTAATGATGGCTCCGAGACCTTTCGGACTTCGGTCTGCCGTTTCTTGTTTGTAAGAAACAAACTTTTCGTGAGGTCTTTCTCCCAGCGTTTTTTTGAGGAATTCGCTTCCTTTGAAGAGCTTGATGGCATCATTGATATTTCCGGGCAAGTAGCGGAGGCGGTCGCGTTTACTTTCATCTTTCAAAAGAGGTTCTCCTTCCATCGCCGTTTTGAGAATGGCATAGACGGCGATGTACGGGTTGGCGTCAGGAGCAACAGAGCGGATTTCAATGCGGGCGGATTTTTCATTTCCCGCCGGAATGCGTATCATGGAACTGCGGTCAATGGAAGAAACTTTGATTTGGTTCGGGGCTTCAAAGTGAGGGTCCAGTCGGCGATACGCATTGACGCTCGCATTCAAAAGAAGAGAAAGTTCCGGAGCATGATTGAGAAGTCGTGAAATGGAATCCCATGCAAGAGGAGATAACCCATCGTCTCCGTCTTTTCTGTAAAAGACATTCTTTCCTCCCTTCATAAAAGAGAGGTTGATGTGCATTCCCGATCCGTTTATATTCGCCACCGGTTTCGGAAGAAAGGTCGCGGTCATTCCTTGGTTCGTCGCAATCTGCCGGCAAACCAATTTGTAAAGCTGAATTCTGTCGCATGCTTTAACGGCATCGGCGTAAGAGAAGGCAAGTTCAAACTGAGATGGCGCGACTTCGGGGTGATCTTTTTCGTTTTTGAATCCCATCGCTCTTTGTGCTTCCGCGGCGGCATCAATAAAAATTTTCAAACGGTCTAGCGGGAGGGAGTGAAAATATCCGCCGGTTGAGATAAGTTTGAAACCTTCTTCCTCTTGAAAATTCTGTTCCGCATTTACTCCGTCAACAAGAAAACCTTCCACTTCCGCTGCTATGTAGGCGGTAAGACCTTGTTTCTTTTTCAGTTCTTGACTGAAGGACATGAGTTGCCCTCTGAAGTCTGAATCGTAGGGGGTTTTATCGCGATTCAAAACATTGGCAAAAAAGATAACTTTTCCGGGCCCGAAAACATCGGAAGGAAGCCAGAGAATACTTGACCAATCCACCTCCATGCGGAGGTCGGACTCTTTCTGTACGGAAAAACCGCGGATGGATGAACCGTCAAAGGTAAGGTTATCGGCAGAATCTAAAAAGTAGTGCTTGTCATAATCAAGCATGTGAAATCGTCCTTCAATATCGGAGAAACAAAGCGTAACCGCTTTTATGCGTTTTTCTTTGGCAAGATAGTCGCGATATTCTTTTTCAAGAATCGCAGAACTTTCCGTTCCGGCTCTTTCAGAAGCTTTGAGATTCATCTCTTCCAAGAGGTCGTAAGGGATTTCCAAGAAGTTTTTAAGCCCTACGGGGCTAGAAATAGGTTCTTTTGCCATATATTTATACTAAAATGTTAGTAATTTACTATAAATATACTCCAATTTATATAAAAAGTCAATAACTTTATCCACTTTTTGTCGCCGGTACGAGGTTGTACCTCGTACCGAAATGTTTGTATAACGAAATAATCTCTGTTTTTTATCTAAACTTTGTCATACACCTCCCCTTGGAAATTTCCCAAAAATCTGTTATTCTAATGACATTATGGAGAACAAGAACCGTAAAAATTGCGAAAGCTGTCTTTTCCCCCTTTCCAAAGATCCCGGAGTAAGCGGGTCGGAAAAATACTGCAGTTATTGTTTCAAAGATGGAAAACTCGTTTACGAAGGCTCTGACCTGAAAGAGTTTCAGAATCGTTCGTATCAAGAAATGATCAAGAAAGGAATGAATAAGTATCAGGCAAAATTTTTCACATGGATGATGCACTTTGCTCCCCGTTGGAAAAAGTAGACAATTCATTAAGAAAAAGTTAGATTTAAATCGGTTAAATCACATTGCGGGATCATCTAATGGTAGGATGCGACTCTCTGAAAGTCGTCATCTTGGTTCGAATCCAAGTCCCGCAGCCAACACGTGCTAGCACGAGAGGAGTTATGAATAAAAATAAAAACAGACATGTTGCCATTAAATTTCTTGAAACGGCAAGAAAAGCAACTTTTGAAGATTGCACCATAAATGGGGGCATTGATTTAGCAGGTTCTGGACATAAGTTTATTCATACCTCAATAAATGTCTTTAAACAAGAACACCCTTTTTGGTTTTGGTTTGCTTCTGCTGGAACTCTTATAGGTCTCCTTACTTCACTCATGTTCTTAGCACAATTTTTTGGATATCTTCCTCTTTCCCTGAAAGATAATATCGTGGCTCTTTCAGGGCCGGGAGCTGAAAAGCAACAAGGAATGGCACTGGTCGCTTCTCCTCTCCAATTAAAATCTGGTTACATATCGGAAAAAACAAATAAATACGATATAAGTATTAAAGTTCCTATTTTTAACAATTCAAAAATAGACGATATTGTCCGCTCAGCTATTGATGAAAAAATTGAAAAAATAAAATATAATCACTCCCTTGATAAAGATGAGTATATACAAAAATTAACCCTATACGGTGATTATGAAACTCCTTATGTTTCGGATAGTATAATTAGCATAAAGTTTAATTTAGGTCAAAGTTATATATTTTCGGATGGCGGGTCTTCAATGGGTAATCTTAATTTGGCGTATGGGATAAACATTGATACAAAGAATAACAAAGTTATCACCTTGTCTGATGAATTAAAATCTTTCGGTATAAATATTCGCCAGTTATCTGAAAGAATTAAAGAAAAACTATTTGAAAAGTATAAAATACGTGATTTACACTCAGACACAGGTTTAGATCCTTTTGGTTCAAATTATTCTGAATTCGTAATCTCAGACGAAAGAGTAACTTTTCTCTTTCAGGGGTTTCAAATAGATTCTTTAGGAAAATGTATGCCAGAAATTTCATTTACGACAGATGGTGGATTTTTAGACATTACTGATGCTACAAATTGGTGTTCGGGCAATTAAAAAGAGGGTAACCACACAATCTCTCCTGAACTATATCGTATTTCCACCAAATATCACTAATCAATTTCTGTAGATTTATGAGAGTATATTTAGATACCCGTGGCAGATTCACAATTGGCATTCCGGACCATTGGATTTGTCGAGAAGAAGATACCGCTAATGGAAATCCCGTTACGTTTGATTTAGGCGATAAATCAGATGATTATTTTCAGATAAGTTGTTTTTCCACGAACCAAGGTATCGTCTCAAAAGTAGGGCATCATTATGTGGAGAATAAGTATTCGGATTCCCCAATAGTTTTTTTGAGACGAGTCATTCATATAGCAGATATGGTAACGACGGTCTTTGAGGCAAAGGTGGAGGGTCATTTTATATTAGTCACTCATATCACATCAAAAAAGCAGATCCATTCTAAAACCACTAAAAAACACCTCCATCAAATTGAGCGGACACTGGAAAAGCTTCGTGTCGTTAATCCGTCAAGTTGGGCGTACGTTTCGACACACGCAAAATATAATAGATTCATGGTTTCTTTACTTGCGGCTATCGATTTGACAAACAAGGCACAGGAAAACGGATCATCAATCGAATTGGTTATTCTTTATGCAAATCAGATTGATGCACACCTTCGTTTGGCACTGATACTACAAGAGCAGTTACAAAATTCTACGGATAATATTGACGCCACCCTCATTTTTCAAGGAAAGACGGATAAGCCGATATTTGAAAAAGAAATATATGAACGCGCTTTAAATCAAGGGGTGATTGAAAAATCTTTATACGAAAGGCTAAAAAATTTGTATGAATTGAGAAACGGAGTAGTGCATAGGTACATTATCTCAGACCTGAAAACAAACGACATTGTAAAACTTGTTGTCGATTATATGGATATTCATGAAATACTTGGAAAAAAGCTTTCAGCGCTTGAACAAGAACAATTTGAGAAAAATATTGGTATTTATGGTGGCGGAAATAATCCTACAAATCCAATTGAAATTACTCAGATGAGGGGGCTGTTGACAGAATTGAAAGAAAAGCACAATAATGCACAAATTATAAAAGAAATGACAATTAAGGTAGAGGCGAATAATTCGCGGTCTAGTAAACCTAATGAGAAATAAAGCGTGTCATATTTGTCGCTTTTATGAATCCACAAAATAAATCGTTAAAAGAAGAATTTCTAAAGCTTAAAAATGAAGTTGAGCCTTATATTCAGAATGGTCGAGTAAAAGACAAGAGCCATTTACAAAGCTACTTATACTTTGCTTACTACCCACTATTTAGTTTCGTAGAGTCAATATTAATTCTTTGTGAGAGTGGAAAATTCCGTAGTGCCGAATCACTCTTACGGTCGCTTATCGAGCTGCATATAAACGTCATTTACTACCAAGTAGCTGACTCTGATCGCAGGCTTGCTATTTCCGTGAAAAAAGATCTTGAGGAGAAAATAACCGGGATTAGAGGAATTAGAGAGCTAATACGAAAATATCCTAATCTGAAATCCGACAACCCTAAAGACTTATTCAGTAATGAATGGCTAAAGGAAGCTGAAGACTGGGCAGAAGAACGACGACAAGCTATTTTGCGGGGAAATCACCTAATCAAGGCCGATAATGATTTGAGTTTAAAGGATAAGGCAATTAAGTGTGACCAGGCGAAAATGAAAGATATTGAAGCTGGGCACTTTGAGCGAATGTATCATATGATTTACCGTCAGCTCTCACCATCGACGCACTTAAACATTGGTGGCATACAAGGTTTTGTTGATCAGAAAGAAGGGGGTAATTATTTATTTAGTGATGGAGGTCAAAAAGATTACTACTTAATGCAAGAAGCTATTGCAATTTGTGTGGCCTTAACCAAGGATCTTTATGAAAATGGAGTGATTGTTGCAAAACTTCCAGATACTATTGGTCGCCTTGAAAAACTTCTAACTCGGAATTTGAGATAGTCACGATTCTTTTTAATATCTCTTAATTTTCGGAATCGGGATTAGTCCCTAATCTTTGTGAAAGTATTGGTTAATTTCAACTATGAACAAAAAACAAACAACAATCCTCGAAACTTTTAAAACAAACGTAGATATTGATACACTTCGTTGTGATGCTGATAAAATTGTCATTTCGCATGATACTTCTTATTTTATTTCATATCCGGAATTTATTAAATATTTCAGCGACATAAAACAGATTTCAAAACACAATGTTATTATCGGTATAAATTTTACCTACGGTTGGATGCCGACGATTTTCAATTTTCGGTCGAAAGATTTTGATAATGTGGTATTAATTCTGAATAATGCTAAGAAGGGTATAGTTCCGCAAGTCCACGAGTTAGAGACGTTAAAAAAATGTTTTAATAATTCTCTTGTTGGGACATCAAAACTTTTACATTTTATAAATCCCGAAATATTTGCAATCTGGGACAGCCGAGTGTATCGGTATTTAACAAATCATAGAGCTTATAATTATCACCTTAATAATTATGAATCATATTTAGCTTATTTAGAATTTTGTAAATATATAACAAATCAGCCCGGTTTCGATTATATTCATAATTCTATCATTAAAAAAATGGGGAATGAAATAACAAAATATCGAACCGCAGAACTCGTTATGTTTTTATCTGTACAATAAGTATTTAAAAATATGAAAACACCTGAAACTTGTTTGTCCTGTAACAAACTTTATTTAAAAAACCAGAATGATGTAGGAAAATTATGTTCAGAATGTGTATTGGATGAATCAATGCATGAATACCTGCAAGCATTGAGAAAGATTGAGCGCCGTTTGACTTTTGTTGAATGGTTGTTTGTTTTAGCAAAAGGTTAATTTTATGTGAAAAATTCGGGGCACGATTCTTTTTAAAACTTATGATATAATCAATAAATGGAAAAAATAAAAAAGCGACTTCCCGGACAATCTCTCGATGAAAAACTTCAAGATTTTGTTGATGAAAAACTTATTTTTTATCTTTTTTATATCACTGTAATTGTGATTGTTATTATTGGAGAATGGGTCCGTTTCTTTTGGAAATTTGAACCGCACCCGGTGGTAATTTCGATTGTTGGTTTAATTGTAGTAATTTATCTTGTAAACCAAATTTTTAATAATCTAAAGGATGTCAAAAAGTTAAAAAAGGGGAGAGACGGAGAAAGAGAAGTCGGTCAGTATCTTGAGGAAATGCGGTCGACGGGTGCACTCATTTTTCACGATATCCTTGGGCCGAATTTCAATATAGATCATGTCATTGTGTCACCGCATGGAATTTTTACTGTAGAGACGAAAACCTGGAGTAAGCGAGCCAAAAATGAGTCAATAAAGTTTGATGGAAAACATTTAATCGTAAATGGATATTCTCCAGACAGAGATCCTCTTGCTCAATCGCTCGCTCAATCTCAATGGTTGAAAAATCTCTTGAAAGAAAGTACTGGAAAAGAATTTATTGTGAACCCTGTAATCGTTTTCAATGGGTGGTTTGTAGAGTCAGAAACAACTCGTCAGGTTAAAGAATATGGAGTCTTAGTTTTAAATCCAAAAGCCTTGCCGTCATTTGTGAATAATAATTTTACTAACATGAGTAATGAAGATTTGCATTTAATCGCCTATCATCTCGCTCGCCATATACAATCACCAATTTAACGGATTCATGAATTAAAGCTGCCCCCATTCCTTGCTAGCACGAGAACAATTTTAGAATAATATTTCTCGGTAGTATTTTAAATATATGAAATTATCTCTTCAAAAAACATTATTTTCTATTGCCTCAGAGATGCAGGTAAAAGGCGACCCTTCGCATGATTTTTCTCATGTTGAGAGAGTTTTACACTTGGCAGTAGATATTGCAAAAACAGTGAATGCTGATTTAGATATTGTTATTCCAGCCGCTTTATTTCACGATATTATTGTGTATAAAAAAGACAGCAAGGAAAGTAAAAATGAAGCGAACGAAAGTGCTGATGTTGCAGAAAAAGTACTACGAAGTATGTCGGAATATCCAAACAAAAAGGTAGAGTCAGTAAAGACCTGTATAACTCAATGTTCCTTTTCAAAAGGCATCACGCCAACCCTCTTGGAAGCAAAGGTACTTCAAGATGCCGACCGATTGGAAGCGACAGGTGCTATTTCTATCATGCGAACATTTGCCTCTTGTGGTCAGATGGGGAGACCTTTTTACTCAAAAGATGACCCGTTGTGCAAAAAAGAAGCGATACCTTTTCGTTCCGGTATTGATTTGTTCTATAACAGACTTCTTATCGTTGAGAGTATGATGCATACGAAATATACCAAAAAAATAGCAAGACAAAGAACAAAATTTCTTAAACAATTTCTTGCTCAGTTTGAAAAGGAATTGAAGGAATCGGGAATCATTGAATAATATTATTCTAAACAAAAATAGCCGCCCGAGAGCCGTCGATGTGATATTCTTAAATTAAGTAAATCCGCCTTGCAGGGCTTGGTTTCGCACGGTTCCAGTCCGGGGACGACAGCCAAATCGTGCTATGTTATTTCGCTCGAGATGCATCGATAAATAGAAAATAACATCAAAATGTCGTAGGTGATAAAATTCATAAATGGGAAACGAATCAAGCAAAACCTCTATTGAAGATTTGTTCGTCTCTCCAAAAGACGCGTCTTTTTATAACTATGTGCTGGTCTTGGTTCGACCCAAGGGTGTATCCCGATTTGCCGACCCACTTTGGGTGGCATATAGCCAATTTCTCAGATCAGAAAAGTTCAAGCTTACGGAGGATTTACTGATTGAAACGCTTTCTCTCGTTTTTAACCTTAGTGAACACAAAGCAAATAGGGAGTATCACCCATTTCCTTTTGGTAAGTCGCTTAGTGAAGGCAAGAGAGTCACTGTTGCCCTCCTCAAAAAGAATGGGCAAGAGACGCTCGCGCAGGTAATTGAGGAGAACTTCCCTGAAGAAGCTACCTACGGACTAGAAGCATCAGCACCACTTTCAGACTTCCTGCAAGAGCTTACGAATCGTTATTTTCAGGCACGACTGGATTTCAATAAGACACCTGGAAGGCTTCTATATAAAATGCCTCATTTTGAGGTTTTCGAGGTGTTGAAGGATGACACTTACGGTTTGTACGGATTCAATATGTACTTCTCTAACGGTTCACATGCTAACTACGAACGTACAGGAGAACGCACAACGGGAATCAATGTCCTTACTGACTATCCAATAAACTACAATGTCGGTCTAATAGATGACCTAAAACGAGAATGGAAAGTAGGAACCCAACGTGCCTATGAGGTAGGAATATCAGGAAGATACAACGATTGGGGAGAGTGGATGCCGCTTGTATATCCAGGCGACAACCACCAGATGTTTCTAACTGAAAGTGAACGAATAGCTGGAGACGATCATCAGGTTGCGGGAATACTCTTCTATATCATGTGTACTGGTCACCGAATCATAGAATTCGCTGTCAAAACCCCCATTGAACTTCCAAACAAGTATTTCTCGCTTGGAAGCAGAATGCACATGTATAAATGCGAACCACTCGACCAGACCAGCCATAGTGCGAGGGACTTTCATATTTATGACGGCCACTACGAACTTGATGACTTAGACCCTAAGACCATAAGAAACGCAATTGCTTCAATCAATGTTGGCTTAAATCGAATGGCCTTTTCCTACGACTCTAGTGTTGATTGGTGCATCAAGTATTCAATCTATAAAGAAGGAGGTCATTCAAAACCAACTCCCACCAATGAACAATTGGATGTGCTTAATTCGATGTTAGTAGACTTTCCAGACACAGAGGATGCCATTGTATTGGATATCTGTATTGACTGGTTTCACCGTGGAGAACTTGCCCGACGTAAGAATGTATTTCTTGCTTTCCTGTCCTATTACATCGCATTAGAGAGTGTCGCAACAGCTATTGCTGATGGCGATGCTGACTTAGGTTTGGGATACGTCAAGGAAACAAAGGCCGAACGCAAAACCCGAGTTGTTTCTGAGATACAGAAACTCCATGACGAACTCTATAATTCAGACCCACAGAAGTTTATTGAACGAGCCTATTTTGAACAGGTTGTCGGCTTAAAGGCCAAGACTCGAAAGGTCATGGAGTTGGTATTTGGTACTGACCATGCGTATGTAAAAACTTTATTTGAAAAAGTAGACGGCAAGGAATCTATATATGACTTACGAGGAGAACTTGCTCATGGGGGCATCACATTACTAGACTCTAGTCATCAAAAGAGGATTCGGGAACGACTTCCTGAACTCGCGGAGATAGTGAGGGAGTTTGTTAGGAAAATAATTGTGAAGCCTGGTCAGGAACTTCCGCGATGGACAGGTGGAAGCACGTTCTCTGTGTTTCCAAGCGATCCAAGAGACATGATGATTTCCTCGGATATGAGAATGTATGAAAGGCTCGACTGGAAAATTAAGCCAGAATGGTTCGATTAATTCCTGGGTGCTCGAGACTCGTCGTTTTTGATTCTAGAAACTTACCAAACTGACTAACCCAGGCTTGGTTCTATCCGGTTCTAACTCGAGACGGACAGCCGGTTTGAGCTAGCTCGAGTCGTTTCTCTTACGCCTGTTCTGCAATATAATAAATAGATGGAAAACTATTCCGAATTTTCAGACTCCCGTTTGGTAGGGATTTATGACACATTAAACCCCTTTTCTGCGGATACTAAATTTTATATAGAACTTGCAACCAGCCTCAATAATTGTTGATATCGGTTGTGGTACCGGATTGCTTGCCTCTGAATTAGCCAAACGGGGTCACAAAGTAATTGGCGTCGAACCTGAAAAGACAATGCTTGAAGTTGCACGCAATCGACCTAATGGTGAACTTGTTCATTGGATTGAAGGCGATGCAACAAAAGTTGGGCAAACAAACGCCGACCTTGCGATTATGACCGGTCATGTGGCTCAAGTATTTCTTGATGATAAAAAATGGAGAGAAACATTAAAGGCTATATACAAATCATTACGTGCATGTGGTACTATTGCTTTTGAAAGTCGCAACCCGGTTGTTAAACCATGGGCTTCGTGGGTACCTGAAACATCTCGTCGAGAAAAGGTTGACCCAGTGTTTGGTAAGGTTGTTGTTTGGAGTCAGTTGCGAGAACTCAAAGATAATCGAGCACGATATGAAATGCATTACCATTTTGAAAAAACAGGAGAAGACCTTGTGTCAGTAAATGAGATTATATTCCGTTCACAAAATGAGATAACCAAATCATTAATCGATGTAGGTTTTTCAGTACAAAGTATTTATGGCAGTTGGGACAGGGGTCTCGTCAATGAAAAAAGTTCTGAATTGATTTTTGTTGCAGTACGGAACTAATTATTAGCGCCCGAGACGAGGGAATAGTGTCAGACCCATTTGTTTTATAAAAAATATGGTCTAATTAAAGAAATTCTAGACATTCACTCTATTCACAAACCCCACTTATCAAAACTAAAAAATACGCTCATGAACCTCCGGAACTTTTTTATTGGGAGAGCCATCGGTTTTTTGGTTGTTCTCGTTATCGCCCTTTTTTGGTTTCTGTTGTTTAAGTAGGAAAGCGGAAATTCGGAAATTCAGGCTGTCACGATTTCTTCACAAAACTCTAGTCGGGCATTAAAAAATCAAAATGGCCCGCGATTTTTTGTGTGGTATTATGTCTGCATAAACGCGTAAAATTAAGACGAAACGGTGAAGATATCCAACATGGTACGACGCGCAATCGTTTATTATTTGAATAAATTTTTTATATCTATGGACAAGGTACTTATTCGGATCCACGAAAATATGGAGTCGGTAAAAAGAATGTCTCAAGATGAAAATCCAATGGAATTCTGGTCGGCTCGCGATTTGATGCCGCTATTGGGTTATTCCACTTGGCGTCAGTTTTCTGAGTCCATTGAACGGGCAAAAAACGCATGTAAAACAAGTGATCAGGTTGTTGATAGCCACTTTTTGCCGGCGCCGGCAAAAAGTCATGGAGGTCGTCCACAAGAAGATTATTATCTCACTCGCTATGCCTGTTATCTTATTGCTCAAAACGGCGACCCGCGTAAACCAGAGATTGCACTCGCTCAAACATATTTTGCAACACAGACGAGAAAACAAGAACTTTTAGAAAAAAGAGAATACGAAGATAAACGTTTGGAATCGCGCGCAAAACTCAAAGATACGGAAAAGAAAATTGAGGGGACGGTCTATCAGAGGGGTATCCGACTTCCTGTTGAGTTTGCAACTTTTAAAAATAAACACATTGAAGCACTCTATGGCGAAATCACCGCCGGCGAATTGAAACGAATCCGAAAAATTCCGGGAGGTCAGTCGCTTGCCGATTTTGACAGTAATGTGGAGTTGAAGGCAAAAGATTTTGCACTCGCTATGACCGACCACAACATAAAAGAGAAAAATATTTTCGGAAAAGAAGCGATGAATGCCGAGGTTGTTAAAAACAGCAAAGAAACCCGACAAGCATTGCTTAATCGCGGAATCAAGCCTGAACTAATAAAACCGGAAGAAGATTTGAAAGTCATAGCAATAAGACGAAAAAAAGAGGAGAACCAAATAAAACCTCAAGCAAAACCAAAACTCATTGAGGGGAAGAAGAAAAATAGTAATGGGGACAGCCACCACCATTCTTTTTAAAAACCGCACATTAATTTTACCTCGCCCAAGAGCCGTCGTTGTGGTAATCTGATATTAAGCCCTTCGGCTCGTTTTGCTCGCTCAGGATAAACAAATCCGCCTTGCAAGGCTTGGTTTCGCATGGTTCTGGTCCGAGGGCGACAGCGAGCTTGAGATAAGTTCGGAGTCCGAGAAGCATTAAATCAACCACCCCGCCCCGAAGGGGACGGGGTATGAACAGAACATGGGTGTCAATTCCACAGCGTGGGCTGCGTGGTAATTCCCATCGTCTTTCCTTGGTTCTCGACATACTGCTTTACGGTATTCCAATTCCCCCGTTCGCTTACAGTGGCAAGGTAATATCCATCGCTCCAAAATTCACCTCCCCAAAGTTTTTTCCGCAATTCAGGAAATCGCTTGAACAATTCCCGAGCAGTTATACTCTTAAACATTCCTACGATTTGTGAACCCTTATATTTTGGATGAAAAGAACAGAGTATATGAATATGATTACCATCGGTGCCTACTTTCTCAAACTCAATTTCGTACCTCTCTTCTATTTCCTTAGCGATTTCCAGAATTGCTCCTTTTATTTCCTCACTAAGTAATGACTTCCGATACTTTACCGGAAAGACGATATGGTAGTGCGTATCATATACGCAGTGATTGCTTCGAGTGACACCCATGTTGCTATTATATCAGAAAACCGAGGGTTTTCAGACTTTCCTACACGGTTCCCGCCCCAAGGGGCGGGGTAAGGGCTTCGCCAATTTAGTAATAATCTTTTATAAATATGGATGAACAATGGTACACAATAACTGGAGGAATCGATGTCAATACGGCGCATAACTTAATTACATATATCAATGGACAGATTTATAGTTCCAATATTAAAAAATTAAAAATAATTATTTCATCAACTGGAGGAGATGTAGATTCGGCCATCCGAATTTACTCGTATCTAAAGGCATTATCTATCGACATTGAAACAATCGCTTTTAGTCAAATTGATTCGGCCGCAAATATTATTTATGCAGCTGGCAGTAAACGTATCGCCATAAAGGGTTGCCGATTTTTCCTACACGAAGGAACCTTTACCACAGGTACTCAGACAACGACTCTTCACAATCACGAAGAGGTACTTACTATCTTTAAAGAGTTACTAAAGAAACATACAAGTATTCTCTCAAAAGAAACTGGGAAAAAAGAAAAGGAGATCACCAAACTCTTAACAGAAAGTACAATTCTGACGGCAGAAAAAGCGAAGGAATTGGGATTAGTCCACGAGATTATGGAAAAGCTTCCACTTACAAAACAAACCCTAAGTTAGCATCCCGAGGTGTGTCGAAATGTTGGTAATGGAGTCAGATCCGTTTTACGTTTTAACTTGTTGTAGTTAAGGATCCTCAGGCAAGAATTATTTTTACAATAACAAATAATAAAGAAGACGAAGTTTAAATATGGAATTTAATGCTGTAGATAAATATCGCAGTATGTTGCGTTCATACGATAGATTAAAAAAGATAGAAATTGACAACGGAAACACTATTAGTAATTCTGAATCCAGAGATGCTGTCGAAGATTTTTTTAATCAATGTTATCACTTAAAAGATTGGATAAAGAAAGATAAAGGGATAAATCTTCCTCTGAACATCGAAGACTATATTAACAAAAGTCATTTTTTGTCTCTTTCCGCAGATTACTGCAACACTTTTAAACATGCTGGCTTAGATTATAATAGGTCGGACAAAAAACTAGAAAAAATAAATACCCATATAAATTTTGATCTTACTCCGAGGGGTTTTGTTGCTTCATCAAGACTAGAGTTGACAATTAGTGGTGAAAAATATGATGCATTTGAACTGGCAACTAATTGTCTAGAGGATTGGGAAAAATTTATTGTTTCAAATAATATAATATTTCCCAATCCTTAGAGATAAGTATAATGGATAGATAATGATAAGGGGGTCTGACCGCATTAGCTTTTTTCTTGCCTTTGTTTATTTTGTCGTGCTATAATATGCGTACAATTGAATAAGTAAGTAGCCTAAACCGATAGTCGTATCGGCATGGTGAAAAAAAGTCCCGCAAAGACATAAAAAACCCATCATGTGGGGTGTCTTTGCGGGCCATATCGGGAAACCGGTATGAGGGGCTTCGGTCTCTACTCACGTGGTGGGCTTTTTGTGTCTCTGAATGCCTACCATAAAAATTATCAATGTATTTTTTATAGTATGGAAAATAAACCGATTATTTCACTCAAAGGTGAAGATGGACGCGTTGAGCTTTTTGAAGACATGGTAAAGATACGAGAGAGGAGTATTCCCATTAGAGAAATTTTATCTTTAAAAATTAAAAGGCCGGGAAGCACGCCAGGTTTTTTACATTTTTCCTTAGAGGGTAATATCGCGTCACGCGAATGGACAATCGGGTGTATTCCGGATGAAAACACCCTGTGTTTTTTAGGAAAAGAAGAATATGATCAAGCGCTTGATTTTTTGAAATACTTTGAGATGCGAAATAAATAATCTTTCCGCTCGTCTTCTCTTACGGGGTCATTATTGATATAATCGTCTCATTATGGAAACGATTAAAAACAATCTTCCGGAGAAAAAGCCTTTGGAACATCTTAAGGAAGGGGTGGCTCCCATTATGGCGTGTATTGGTACGCGAGATGACTTTGAAAAAGAGCCGACGCTCGGGCTGACCGACCGCTTGGGTTTTTGGGGAGAAAATAAACAGAATCTTTTTGTGGATTATTATGCGTACCCTTATGAAAATAATGCCAAGGGTATAAAAAACGCCGGAGAAAAAACCTACGCTATTTCAGAAATAAGCGACCTCAATAAATTTTCTTTAAAGTATAAAAATTGTACGGGGGTTATTGTCTCGGGGCAAGACAAAACGAATGGGAAAAATATCTCCTTCTTCACTCATCAGGATTCCATGAAGGTGCTTCCTGAAGGCGAAGTAAGAAGACAATTTCTTGCCGATCTCAAATGGCGTTTGAAAGAAATGGAAAGCCGGTGTATTCCAGGAACGATAGATGCGGTAATCTTCGGGGGAAATTACTTGAATTCTGACGTGGAAGAAAAGAAAGATCCGAATCATAAATTTGGTCCTCGGACTGAATTTGAAAAAAACTATAAGGATTCTATTCACTTGCTTTCTGAACAAATTTCCGATGTTCTCGGTTTTCAGCCGACCATTATTGCCGGCCCAAAAACGACAATGGGTAGTGATGATGCCATTTATGACAATGAACACAGAAGGCTTTATCTTCGCCGTCCGGAAATAGGAGAGACTTCTTCTGAAAGTTTTAAGCCCGAAGCAGTAGAAGGAAGAGAAGAACAGTGGAAAAAGGAATGGAAATAAGGCTTTGTCCAGTGGATTTTCTGTTTCATCCTGTGATATCATGATAAGCACTTTCTTATCATGAAAAATACTCAAAAGAAAAAGGGAATACCGGAGATTGTTGTAAACCCGCAACGGTCTTTTTTTGATGATAGTATGAAGAAAAAAGCTCTTTTGCTCATTTTAGTTTTTATAATCGGAGGCGTCTTGGGTACGTTTGTTACTCATTTTATCATGAAAGGGCAGGTTGAAATGGCTTATAAACAGATCCATCCGGTTCGGGAAAAAAATTCTACCTATCAATATATCAATCCTCTTTTGGCATGCAGTATCCCGAACAGTAAAGAATTTTTCACGAACCTTCCTCTGGAAAACAAAATAAAAAATTTGATAGACGAAGAAAAAGCTTCAGGGAAAATAAATTCCGTTTCCGTTTATTATCGCGATCTCGTTTACGGTAGGTGGGTTGGGATTGATGAGAATCAAAAATATGATCCCGCGAGCATGTTGAAGGTTGTCATTATGATGGCGTTTTATAAACAAGCGGAAGGGGATTCGAATATCTTGAATAAGTATATTGATTACACTCCTGATGTAGCTGATGAAATATCCGCGGTTCCTCTTCAAGCACCGTCCTCTTTAAAAATCGGCGGAAGATATACGGTAGAAAAATTGATAGAGGCGATGATTGTTGATTCTGACAACGGCGCAAAAAATGCACTCCTTCTCAGTGTAGATGAACGTTCTCTCTCTGAAACGTATACCGATTTGGGAATAGAAAATCCTGATGATATGAAAGGAAGCTACATCATATCGGCAAAATCCTATTCTCTCTTTTTCAGAATTTTATACAACGCGACGTATTTAAACAAAGAGTTGTCGGAAAAAGCGCTTGGAGTATTAGCCCGCGCGGAATACAAGGAGGGTATTGCTGCCGGAGTGCCTTCTTCTGTTTTTGTGGCTCAAAAATTCGGAGAGCACATTGAGTCAAGCGATAACGTCATCGTTTATGAACTGCATAATTGCGGAATCGTCTATAAACCGGAAAAGCCGTATTTGCTCTGTGTGATGACTAAAGGAAAAGACCTCTCTCTTTTGACAAAGGCAATACAGGATATCTCGCGAATCATTTATTCCTCTGAAGACTAAAGGGTCTTCTTATCTTTGTATTTTTTTATGCATCTCTCTTGAAAGAGAGATGTTCTCTTCCGTGATGGTTTTGGAAAGTCCGATATACTTTGCTTTTTTGAGAACAGGAGCTTCAAAGATTTCTGCGCTCGTTGCCGATATCGGTCCATCTACCGTCTGAAGCAAGGGCGCTTTGAATACGCGAGCGCGAAAAGCATTAAGCAATCCGCCCACTGATGTCAGGTTTGGCATATTAAACTCAACCGCTTCTCCCGTATTGAGCGATTCACCGACAAACTCCAGTTGCGGAGCTTGAAAATCTTTGGCGGTTTTTGCTTCCACAAAACCGTTTACCGATACGAGATTATCATACAAGAAAACAGAAGAAGAATCCGTCATGTTTCCCGCCCACTCAGTTATTCCATGTTTTATTTCCGGACGAAGATTTGTGAGATTTGTTGCCACTGACGGAATTTTTGAAATGAATTCGGTCTCTTCTCCTGTTGTTTCTTTTGTCATTTCAATTTTTCCGGATAAGACCAGCGCGTCTTTTTTAGGATCATATTCACTAAAAGGAATTTCTCCCCGTTCCGTACAAAGATGGTTCGGCGCGACAATGATGTCTTCCGACGCTTCACGATATACCGATGTTATTTTTCTTTTCTTTCCGTCGTCATCGGTCGTTTCCTCCATTTTTTTCAGTACCTCTATAAATTCGCCGAAGAACGGATCGGAAGGAAGAAGTTTCGCTTCATAGACCTTTTTGATTTGAGTGAGCGATCTTTTTATTCTATTGTACTCAAAAGTGATGACAGGCTTATCTCCTTCTTTCTCTTTGAACGAAAAAGTATCGATGTCTCCCGCTTTCATTCTATATATATAGGAGCTTGCGCTGGTTGGAGCGCCGATACAGTGATGCATCTCTTTTCCCTCTTGTTCCAAATGAGGCTGGTTGAGAAGGCGCGCTAAATAATATCTTCCCGAATTCGTTTCAAATTCAATGAGGTAAGGGTTATAAGATTCTTTGTCGTTAAGATTGATCCGTTTTTTTATTTCTTCGCGCGTCTGTTTGATTGTTTTTGTTTTATAATTTTCCACCAGATTTTTGAGTGGTCCTTTAAGAAAGTTCGGTGTTTCAAAGATTGCTTGACGGAGCATAGCGATATCTATTTCATTATTCTCTTGAAAGTATTGTAAAAGTTTGAGGCGGAGCACGGCAGATTTTGCCGGTGAAAGATCAAGAGAAAGAGAACAGAGGGCGTCGTCTGCCTTTTGTCGTATTTCTTGACGGTTTTTCTCCGGGATTTTTTTGATTGCTTCATTTGCTTCTCCCTCAATTTTTTGAAGGAATTCCTGCTCATACTTTTGTTCAGAGGACTCCTTGGTTTCGTGTTCAAGTTTTGTTTCCATGTTTGTTTTCTTGTTTATATCTCCGATTATATCCCATAAAACGCAACAGCAAAAGTAATTTTTGAGTTTCTTGCTTTGTTCTGATATACTCAAAACATATGGATACAAATTATACTCCTCGCGAGAAAAATAATGGATCGTCAGCGCGCTTTTGGATTATCACCGGTGTGTTGTTTTTTGGAGCTTTGTTTTTTTTCGGAGCTCAATACCAAGAAAATGCAAAATCTTTGACCTATGAAAGAAAACAGAAAATGAAACCCTTGCCTCCTCCGAAACCGGTGCTTGATAAAGTCGCTTATGATAAAAAATTGGCGAGAATGGCCAATAACATGGTGCTGAGTGTTTCCACTTCCACTGGCGCTTCAACATATGTTCTCGCGACTTCCACTGAAAATTATCTTTGGCCGGTAAAAACCGTATACCCGAACCCCGGAGCCATTCTTCCTTTTCATCGTATCATTGCCTACTATGGAAATTTATACTCTACGAAAATGGGCGTGCTTGGCGAATATCCGGAAGATGAAATGCTTGCGAGACTTGATATTGAGATGGCAAAATGGAATAAAGCCGACCCAAAAACTCCCGCCATGCCCGCGCTTCACTATATTGCGGCTACCGCGCAAGGTTCTGCCGGAAAAGAAGGGAAATATATTCTCCGTATGCCGGACAGTCAGATAGACGAGGTGTTGAGAATCGCTAAAAAAAGAGATGCCATTGTCTTTTTAGATCTTCAGGTTGCTTTGAGCAATCTACAGAAAGAACTTCCTTACATTGAAAAATATCTGAAGATGCCCCAAGTCCATCTGGGAATTGATCCGGAATTTTCGATGAAGTCGGGAGCAAGACCGGGAACTGAAGTTGGCACGTATGACGCGGCCGATATAAATTATGCGGCGAATTATTTGGCGAAACTCGTTCGCGAGAATAATCTTCCTCCGAAGGTTCTCGTCGTTCACCGATATACTCAAGCAATGGTGACGAACTACAAAGCGATCAAACCTTTGCCCGAAGTACAGATTGTCATGCATATGGACGGATGGGGTCCGGCTCCGAAAAAGATAAATACCTATCAGAGGTTTATTTATGGCGAGCCGGTTCAATTTACCGGTTTCAAACTTTTCTATAAAAATGACATTTGGAATCCCGGTACAAAACTTATGACGCCGGAAGATCTGCTTAAACTCAAGCCTCAGCCGGTATATATACAGTATCAGTAAAAAATGATACCGTAGAAAAAGATTTCTTTTTAGAAAAAAAAAGGGGGGGTTTTGTACGCTCAAAAGTGGCACTATTGCATGGCCGTTATTGTTTTTGTCGCGTTAATTTTAATTTCACTGACAGCAGGAGGATCTTCAATGAATGTTTGGTCTGAAACAATTCAAAGTAAATTTTTAAAGATAGGGCATCGCGGAGCGATGGGGTATGAGCCGGAAAATACGATTCGTTCGTTTCGAAAAGCGATTGATCTCGGTGTTGATGCGGTTGAATTAGATGTCCGTATTTGTGAGAGCGGGGAAGTTGTCGTGATTCACGATGATCGCGTTGACGGTACGACTGATGGAATGGGTTTTGTTCGTGATAAAGCTTTGGAAGAATTAAAAAAACTTGATGCGGGGAAAGGAGAAAAAATTCCTTTGCTTACAGAAGTTTTGGATGCGGTTAAAAAAAGCGCTATCATTGACATTGAACTCAAAGAAGTGGGGACGGCGGGACCTGTTGCGGAAATCATACGGCAATATATTTTGAGAAGGCGATGGGGTTACGATTTATTTATCGTTTCTTCTTTTCTTCCCGATGAGCTGAAAGATTTTAAGAAGCTGATACCGGATATTAAAGTTTCTCTTCTCGGAAATTCGTCGCGGGATTTGCTTCTTTTGGGGCAGAAACTTTTAGTAAGCTCTCTTGCTGTTCATTATGGGGCAGTCACCGAAGATTTTATCGCTGAGGCTCATAGGAAAAAAATGGAAGTTTTTGTCTGGACGGTAAATCATGAAAATGATATTGCAAGAATGAAATCGCTTGGCGTTGACGGGATCATCTCTGACTTTCCGAATAAGCTTTAGAAAAGAGATGTCATCGGGTCATTATCCTTTTGATTCCCGCGGTTACTTGCATTATTTGAAATAATATGGTATTATCCTTATTAGGAATTTCATATAATTTCTGTTCTTATAACAAGACAACCGGAGGAAAAAAAGATGGTAATAGGACGATTTACAACAAGCGACTACGGGGTGGCGATTTTTGTTGAAAAAACGGACGCGCACTTTGTAGACGATTATGGAAATGAAGTATCTGACAAACTTTTTCTTTTAGTAACGAATGATTATGGGGTTAGCGTCTCCGTACTATATAAAGGGTTTCCCGATAGTGGGGTTTAACTTTTCAAGAGCGATATCCTGGAAGGATGTCGCTCTTTTTTTCTCAAAGAGTTGTCATTTGATTTTTGTCTTTAATGGACTTATTATTATCAATATGGAAAAAAACTCTCAAAACGATCATATGGAACGCCGTTCTTTGGAACGGTCTTTTTCTCCCGCAAAAAGCGCATTAAAGGCATTTCAAAAAGTAAAAAGATTGCTTTCTGTTTCTGCTATTGCAGCCTTTCTTTTTTATGTTGTTCATGTTGCGAGAGAAATTCATGAAATAGACGTTCTCGGGATGAGCATCGGACTTCTTGCCGGTCTTTCTATTTTTTTGTACGGAATGTCAAAGATGGAAAGTTCTCTTGATCGACTTGCGGGCAATCGCGTCAAAAAAATGCTGGAAAGCGCGACCGAAACGAAACTTTCCGGAGTCGCGACAGGCGCCGCCGTTACGGCTCTCGTTGGATCTTCTTCTATTACGACTGTTCTTCTGATTAACCTTGTTGGTACGAGTATACTTTCTTTTGCTCGTTCTGTTCCCGTTATATTCGGGACGAATATCGGATCAACCATTACTCTTCAATTGCTCGCTTTTAATGTTGATGCGCTTATTCCATACTTTCTCGTATTCGGATTTCTTTTGTTGTTTCTCAACAAAAACAATAAAAAAATGTATGCGGTCGGGAACATTGTTTTCGGTTTGGCACTCATTTTTTTCGGTTTGTATCTCATGAAGACCGCGATGATTCCTCTTCGCACGTTTGAACCGTTTCGTGAAATAATGATGAACATGGAGAATCCTCTTCTCGGGATGCTTATAGGATTCTTCTTCGCCGGTCTCATTCAGTCAAGCGCGGGAACAGTGGCTATCGTGATAGCGCTTGCGGCGAACGGATTAGTAACGCTTCCTGCCGGTATTGCTCTCATTCTCGGCGTACACATCGGGAAATGCAGTACGGCTCTTTTGGCTGGTATCGGAAAGAACGGGTTGGCAAGAAGAGTGGTCATAGCCACGGTCATCTTTGCTGTTTCCAGCGCTCTTATTTTCATCTTCTTTATTCCAGAACTGGTGTATGCCGTAACTCATATCGGAGGAAGTATTCCGAGACAGATCGCCAACGCTCATACGATATTCAATGTTTTGGCAACGTTGGTCTTTTTGCCGTTCACCTCGCTTTTCACTTCTTTTGTTGAAAAAATCGTTCCCGCAAAAAGAACGAAAGAGGAGGAAGAATCCATACCGAAATACCTGCGGACAGAAGAAGAAATTCATGGCCCGATGGGTGTGTATTTCGGGCTTCTTGGCGTCAAACAAGAGATCCACAGAATGGGAACGACCGTTCTTGAAATGTACGATGACGTTCTTAATGGCATGCTTCATGGAACGGAAGAGGAATTGGAAAAGATTGAAAAAAGAGATAACAGCGTTGACACTCTTTATGATAGGATTTATGAAAATATCGTTACTATACGCCTTGCTGATAGAACGGAAGAGCAATTGGAGATATCTAATACTTTGGAGCACTTCGCTGATGAACTGGAACGCGCGGGCGATACCGTGAAAAGACTGGCTCACTATGGAATTGAACGAGAGCAAAAAGAAGTGGAGATTAGTGAAGGAACTCAGCAAAAAATTATGGAAATGCACGGACTCATCCGTGAACAATTCCTGCGCTTGCTCAATGTTGTTTCAGGCGTTATGTCCAAAGAAGAAACGGTGAATACGGAAAAAGAAATCATGGATGAGAGAAAACTCATTCTGAAAAGAACCGATGAATTTATCCAGTATCTGGAAAGGATCAGAGGGGAAGGCGAAATGCCTTTCCGTATAGAGGCGTTTAAAATTGAACGCGATATGCTCCGCTATATGACGAGATTTTATAAAAAGATTCACCATATGGCTTCGCTTCATCTTTCAAATTACTCGTTGAAGGAAGAAGAAGAAATTCTCTCCTCTGAGAATGAGGGAGAGTAATTCATGCAACTTTAACAATAACACTTTACTATGGAATATATTATATTCTTTGTTCTCGTAGTTCTGTCCGCCTTTTTTTCCAGCGCTGAAACCGCTTACTTCAGCATACGGCATAGTCAGGTTCGCATAATGCAGGAACAGAAGAAAAAGAATGCCGATCTGGTGCATCGCCTCAAAAATGATTCCGAGGGCCTTCTTATTACTATCCTCATTGGAAGCAATATCGTAAATTTTTCGGCTGCTTCCATGGCAACGATGCTTGGTGTGGAACATTTTGGCTCCATCGGGGTTGGTATTGCGACAGGCGCTGTTACGCTCATTGTTCTTATCTTTGGGGAGATATTTCCAAAGACCATTTCTATTGTATACAATGCCGTTCTTGTTCGTTTAATGGCGAAACCTCTTTATGCTTGCGTTCTTGTTTTTGCTCCCGTGACGTGGCTTTTGCTTAAATTGCACCATTCAGTAACGGCCACCATGAAAATTAAAAAACAGTCGGTGGTGAGTGAAGAAGAAATTCGCGCGATGAGTCTTCTTGGGGTTGAACACGGAGAAATAGATAAAAGCGAACAAGAAATGATAGAAAAGATCTTTCGGTTTGATGATGTAAAGGCGGGCGACATAATGACTCCTATTGATAAAGTTGAAGTATTGAACGGGGATGTTCCGATAGAACAAATTGCTTATTTTGTTGCTCATTCCGCTTTCTCGCGATTTCCCGTTCATGACGGAGGAACTGCCGAGAGGATCGTCGGGTATGTTCATGTAAATGACATCATGAAAGCGCTTAATTCAGACGACCGAGAGAGGCCCGTTATTGACTTCATGGATGAAATAAAATGTGTGAGCGAGAATAAACCGGTGGATAGTATTTTCCGAAGCATGCAGAAAAGCAGACATCATTTGTATCTCGTTTATGAAGACGAGCATAAAACGGCTGTCGGTATCGTGACCATGGAAAATGTTCTGGAAGAGATAGTCGGAGAGATAAAAGATGAGACAGACGACTAAAAAAAAGCCGTATCACTCAATGGGTGATACGGCTTTGATTTTTATACAAAAAATTGGATTACTTGAAAGTATCCGTAAAGAGCGTGGCTCCATGCGGCAACGCCGAATCCTTTTTTAAGATATACCCACCCGAGGAATCCTCCTGACAGAAAACGGAAAGCAAACCCTCCTATCGTATAAGGATTATCCGGGTTATCAACTATACCGAAGTGTTGTCCTAATCCCGGGAAAAAGTGAAAGTAGTGGATTTCCGCAAAAACGAGCGAAGAAAATATGATGGCAATGAGAGAACTTTTGGATTCTTCCATCTCGCATCTTTTCAAAACCCAGAATGTACCACCCAGCAGTATTACTCGGCAAAGCAATTCTTCAAAAAATCCCGCTCCGCTTCTCATCGCAAACAATAACGGGAGAAGAGAAAAAGAGCTTTGATTCCCTTGCGGTAGACCGGACTGCATAAGGGATATAACAAAGGCAATGACCCAAAGTATGGCGGCAAAAGGAAATGCTTGTTTTATGGTAAACAAAACATCTCCGGGGTTAAGGTCTAAAGGACCGGATTTTTTGCTTTCTCTGTAACAGAGAAAGAATAAAACCGCCATGACGAGAAACCCGGCAAGACTCTGTGGAATAAGACCAAACAGTGTTGCAAATTTTTTGAGCACGAGTTCGGCGTTTAGTACCATTTCCATCGGGCTTCCCGATAGAATAGAGTCTGACTCAGTGATGACATAATGAAGGAAAAGCGGGATGGTTACGTATAGCCCGTACCTGACAGACATGGAAAGATTTGTTTCCTGTTTATTGATATCCATAATTTCCCCTTTGGAAAATGGCAAAGAATCTATTTTTACGATATCGGACTTATTTCGTTTTGTCAAACATAAAAAGTTCCCCATTCCAAAACAGGAACGGAGAACATTATTTATTTCATATCAACTTGTTTCAGGGCTTTTTGAATTTCCCAAAAAGGTACGGCTCCTGATTGTTGCGTCATGCCGCCAAAATCTGGTTTTGTCATGGTCGCCATTCCAATGACTTTAAAATCAAGCAATGAAATGACCGGACCCCCTGAGTTTCCTGAATTGATTGGGGCGATAAAATGAAGGTATGGCGTTTTTCCTCCTACTCGGAATGTATTGTTTCCCAACATTCCTCGGGTAATAGTGAAAGGAAGTTCCAACGGGGTTCCTATCATGATAATCGGTTCGTCGGGGACGACATATGGTCCCGTTCCCGAAACTACTTTTCCGTTCACGATATGTGGCGATCCTGTGCGGAACTCTGCGACTTTCCATTTTTTTGGAGGCGTTCCGCTTGTTTGATCGTTTGAAATTTTAAGCACGGCGACATCCGACTCGGGAAAGGTCTTTATTACGTCTACATTCCAACGACGGTTTTGCGAGTCAATAATAAAGTTTTTGACGTTAAACCTCAATCCAAAAAGAGAAGAAACGGGAACGTTTCTGGTTTTTGCCAGATTATCCGTGCAGAATTTTTCTTTTGCCGCAACATCGACCACATGATTATTGGTCGCGAAGTATCCTTTTTCGTCTACTGTAAAGGCAGAACCAACGCCTTCCACACATACAGATGTAACATCTTTTTGCGAAGCCTTGTCTTTTTCTGTTATATACAGTTTCATTTCAAAAGAAAAAACAGAAGGGGAGAGAAGTGCACGCGCGAATGTTGTTTCTTTGTATTCCTCAATAGCGGGTGCGTTCGGAGGGGACTGTCTTAGTGTCCCGACAGCGAAGACAACAGCAAGAGCGGTAAGAATGACCAGTGTGAAATTTCGCGCAAGAGCGAAATAGTATTTCATGATAAACTCCTTTGTTATCTATGGCAAACAGCTAAATTCTGCATTCAGACTACCTAACTTGCGCGACACTGTCAAATTTCTTTCCTTGTGTTTTTTCTGCTATTATCGTGAGATATGAAGCATCCCCTGCTTATTGGCATAATTTTTGCGAGCGCTTTTTTTTCTGTAAGAAAAGAGGGGTTTGTTCTTGTTTCGCCGTCAAGAAATGAAGCAACTATCATTGCGGTTGGGGACATTATGCTCGGACGTTATGTGGAAGAACTTTCTCTCCGTAAAGGCCGGAATTACCCGTTCGCTTCCACGACGAAAATTTTTTCCGGCGCCGATGTTGTTTTTGGAAACCTTGAAGGAACCGTTCCGAATGAACACGAAAAAACGCCAAACTATGGCTGGCGTTTTTCTTTCAATAAAGAGGCAGTGAAGGAGGCTCGTCGTGCAGGAATAAATGTGGTTACTCTCGCAAACAATCATTCAACTGATTTTGGCGGAAGCGGATATGATGAGACGGTTTCTTCTTTGAACGATATCGGGATTGTATCTGTGGGAAAACATTCTGATTATTTATATGAAAAAGAAGGGATAAAAATCCGGTTCATGGGTTGGAATGATACGTTTGCGCCTCTTTCTCTAAAAACCGTTTCGGATAAAATTCGGGCATCAAAAAAAGAAAACGAATTTTTGATTGCCGCCGTTCATTTTGGTGAAGAATATGCGACCAGTTCCACTTCTCGCCAAAAAGAATTGGCGCGCGCCATGATAGATGCCGGCGCAGATGTCGTTATTGGGTCTCATCCTCATGTTGTAGAAGAAAAAGAAATCTACCACGAAAAACCGATATTTTATTCGCTGGGAAATTTTATTTTTGATCAGTATTTTTCGGAAGAAACACAAAAGGGACTTGCAGTAAAAATGACCATAACAGGGAGTACTGTGAAGTATGAAATGATGCCGATAAGCTTGCATAAAAGTCGTCCTCAATTGGATATGAATGCTGAAATTCAGAGTTTTTCACTCCCGCGTGTAAAATAAAGATTTTTTTGTGGTATAATATATACTATTGTATGGTTTCTTTATTATTTATCATCGTTTTATTAGTAGTTATAATAACAATTTTTTTTATGGCCGAATCAAATGCTTCAAAACACGAGAACATGAAATCAAAGTCTTCCCCCAAAGACGTCTTTCTTCATATTTTGATGATCGGTGCTCTCTATGTGAGTACTTTCATGATTTCTTCGCTGTGGTTTGATTACATTAATTTCTGGTTTCCGGATAAATTGAATTATAACTATCGAGCTATTCTTGAAGGAATCCTCGTAGGCACTTCAACCCTCATTGTTATCTTTCCGGTATACTTGCTCACTTCGTGGCTTCTTGAAAAGGAAATCAAAATGGATAAAGAGAAAAGGGAAATGCTGGTTAGGAAGTGGCTTATCTATTTGACCCTCTTTGTGTCAGCGATTGCTATTATCGTTGAAGTTGTCCGTTTGGTATATAATTTCCTTTCAGGTGAACTTACGATGAATTTCTTTCTTAAGATATTGGTTGTACTTATTGTTGCAAGCGTCGCTTTTGGTTATTATCTTTGGGACGCAAAACGAAAGATAGGCTCCGTCAGCAATCTTCCGAAATATCTCGCATGGACTACCGGTCTTATTATTTTCGGAAGCGTTGCTCTCAGCTTTTTTCTCGTCGGTTCCCCGGCGCATCAGAGAGCTGTTCGTTTTGATGATCAGCGTCTTGTTGATCTGCAAAGCATTCAAGGACAGGTTATAACCTATTGGCAACAAAAAGAGGCTTTGCCTCCCGCGTTACCTAACCTTGTTGACAGTGTCGGATGGTTTGTTTTGCCAACCGATCCCGATACTCGCACTCAATATGAATATATTGTAAAAGGTCCGCTTGCGTTTGAACTGTGCGCTACCTTTGGAGCAAAAAGCATTGAGACCGAGGCTCCGGATAGGGCGTATGTTTCTACTCCGTCAGTTCCGGGAAAAGTCGCTCCTGCTGAAAGCTGGTCTCATGAGATGGGAAGAACTTGTTTTGAAAGAACCATAGACCCGGAAATTTGGAAGATCAATAAGCCTTTGCCGGTCATTATTCAGGACAAGACCGCACCTGCAGCCGTTCCTTTGCAATAAAAAAGAATCTTAAAACTGCCGCACAGTTCTTGTGTGGCAGTTTTCGTGTAATTGACAAAAAATCATATGTCTGATATACTAAAATCAGATAAGCTATTTAAAAAGTGAGGTGTATTATGTCTCCCATGACATTTGTTGTTGTTCTTGCAATTGTGATGTTTCTTGTTATTGTGGTGATGGTGCTTTTTTGTTACGTGTTTACGTACAAAAAAGAAAAAGAAATATTGATTATGTTGCTTCGTTCAACACTCGTTCAACTTCCTCTTGATCAATTGCAAAGAATTTCTATCGTCAAAGTATTCGGTGATGAGACCAACTTACGCCAGGATGCAGACGAAATTCTTCGCGATATCATCAAGCAAAAATTGGATAAAAAATCCATCAAGAAATAACAGATAAAGGGCTTCTTTTTGAAGCCCTTTTTGATTGACAGAATCGGGTGATTTGACTATCTTTCTTTTAGAGGTAACTTTCTATTGATAGTATTTGTTATCATAAGTACCCTAAAAATAAAAAAGGAGAAAAATTATGTGTGGAATTGTTGGTGCGGTAAGAAAAAATAAAGCGGTGATTCCCGTATTGATTGAAGGGCTAAAAGCTCTTGAGTATCGGGGGTATGATTCCTCGGGTGTTGCCGTTATTGAAAACGGCAAGATAACTTGCATCAAATCCGTCGGAAAAGTGACGGAATTGGAAAAACGGCTTCACGGACAACAACCTTTGAAGGGTTCTGTCGGGATAGCTCATACGAGATGGGCAACCCATGGCGTTCCTTCGGAAAAAAATGCGCACCCGCATGTTTCTTATGGAAACCAAGTGGCGGTGGTGCATAACGGCATTATTGAAAATCACGAAAAACTGCGCGCACTGCTTGAATCAAGAGGGTACAAATTTTCTTCGGAAACAGATACTGAAGTTATTGCGCATCTCGTGGATTATTATCTCAGCGGAGAAAGTAATCTTTTTGAAGCGGTGGAAAAAGCGGTTCGCGAACTCAAAGGCGCGTATGCTATTGCTGTCATCAGTCCGAACGCTCCCGATATCATAGTCGCTGCCCGTTCCGGAAGTCCACTCGTTGTCGGCTTCGGCAATGAAGAAATGTTCGTTGCTTCGGATGTTTCCGCTTTGATTTCTGAAACGAATAATTTTACGTATTTGGAAGACGGCGATGTTGCTGAAATTTTTGCGGATGGTTGCGCTTTTCGCAATGCAAGCGGAAAAAGGGTCCATCGTCCGATGATCCAAAGCGAACTGACGGCGAGCGATACTTCTTTGCATGGATTTCAACACTTCATGCAGAAAGAAATATATGATCAGCCGAAAGCGATTCGCGATACTGTAAAAGACGCATTGGCCGGCGGTGAAATTCGGGAAGATTCTTTCGGTAAGAAAGCGCTTTCTGTGTTTCGCAAAATATCATCCGTGCAGATCATTGCGTGCGGAACGAGCTATCATGCCGGTCTTGCGGCAAAATACTGGATAGAACCGCTTGCGGATCTTCCTTGCAACGTTGATGTGGCGAGCGAGTATCGTTATCGCAATCCCCGTTTTCGCAAAGGAACGCTCTATGTGTTTATTTCCCAATCGGGAGAAACGGCTGATACGCTGGCATGTCTCAACATGATCAAAAAGGAAAGCCCTGATTCTTATACGCTGGCAATCTGTAATGCTCCCGAAAGCTCTCTTACGAGGGAAGCGGAACTGACCATTTTTACCCGCGCGGGAAAAGAAATCGGGGTTGCTTCCACAAAAGCATTTACGACGCAATTGGTAGCACTTCTTCTTCTGACCGTCGTGCTCGGTTGTGTTCGTAAAACGATTCCGTTGAAGACAAAAAAACTTATTACCAAAGGCCTTCTTGAATTACCGGAAAAAATAGAAGAAGCGCTTTTGCTTGATTCAACGCTCCGTGCGCTTGCGCCGAAGTTTGTCAAAAAAGAACATTGTCTTTTTCTCGGACGCGGGATTGAATATCCGATTGCTTTGGAAGGCGCATTGAAATTGAAAGAAATTTCGTACATTCATGCGGAAGGGTATCAGGCGGGAGAATTGAAACATGGGCCATTGGCTCTGGTTGATGAAAATATGCCGGTGATTGCCGTGGCTCCGAATGATGCGCTTGCGGGAAAACTTCAATCCAATTTGAAAGAAGTCCGCGCTCGTAACGGAAAGCTTTTTATTTTTGCTTCTCCTGAAACGAAGATCGTAAAAGACGAAGGAACAGAGATTATTCTGATTCCCGAGGTTGATGAACTTTTGGCGCCCATCGTTGCCATTGTTCCGCTGCAACTCTTCGCGTATCATGTGGCAGTTCTGCGAGGAAAAGACGTAGACAAGCCGCGCAATCTTGCGAAATCAGTTACCGTGGAGTAACTTTAGGGAGTGTTAGTGGGTTATACCTGCTGACACTCCTTTTTTAATACACAAAAATATATGAAAAAAATAGTCACTATCGGAGGGGGGACGGGGAGCTTTATGCTTCTTTCCGGACTCAAAAAATATCCTTTGGAAATAGGCGCCATTGTTTCTATGGCGGATAACGGCGGTTCCTCCGGTGTTTTGTGCGACGAACTGGGAGTTCTTCCTCCCGGCGACGTCCGCCAATGTTTGGTTGCGCTCTCTGATGCGTCCGACGATATGAGAGCTCTTATGAATTACCGTTTTACGGAAGGAGGGCTTCGCGATCACAGTTTTGGAAACCTTTTTCTTTCTGCTTTGGAAAAAACACATAAAAATTTTCTGGAAGGAATTGATACGGCTATGGAAATTTTGAAAGTCAAAGGGCGGGTCATTCCCGTTACCGGAGACAAGGCGGAACTTCGCATGGAACTTTCTGACGGGACCTTCATTGAAGGAGAAGACAATATAGATCATGCTCAATTCCAAAAGACGGGAGTGAAAAAATTTCTTTTTGCTTCTCCTGTAAAAGCTAATCCTGTTGCTGTCGCCTCCATTTCCAATGCCGATGTTATTGCTATCGGTCCGGGAGATATTTATGGAAGCATTCTCGCGAATTTGATTATTCCGGAAATTGCCGATGCAATACGCCGTTCTTCCGCTCCGATAATTTACAACGTGAACCTGACGAATAAAAAAGGGCAGACGGAGGGGTTTGATGTTGATGACTATGTGAACGCGGTTGAGAGAGTCATAGGAAAAGGCCGGATCAATTTTGTTTTGTATAACACGAAACAACCGGATCAGAAACTTCTCAAAAAATATGAAGAACAAGAAGGGGAGAACTTTTTGGTGGAATTTCATGCCGATAAGAATCCAAAACGCGGGTATCGTCTCGTCCGCGGTGATTTTCTGAAGGAGGGAGAAATCAAACGGACAAAAGGAGATGCGCTCGCTTCTTCCCGTTCTTTTATTCGTCATGATTCCGAAAAACTTGCGAAAGCGGTTATGCTTGTTTCAGAACTGCCAGAATATGAGAGCATCATTTCCGATATTTTATAAGTTGACTTTTTCCTCGGCCCCGTGTATCTTTCTTTCTAGTTGAACTTTTTATCCGCTAAAAGATACTATGAAATCTTTTAGCAATGTACAGAAAATCCGATCTTTGGAATTCCGAAGGTCGGATTTTTGCAATTTGGAATGTTTGTCAACAGAGAGATTTTGAGCTACTATTACTCTATTATTAGTTTATAAAAATAAACATGGAAATACTTTTTAAAAATAAGAGGTTTGTAAATGTCATTATTATACTTCTTTTTTCAGCTTCTCTCTTTTTGCTCGGACTTTTTCTTAATGGAGTAAAACAGTATTCTTTTATCGGGCGCGATATTCCGGCTTTGACCACGATTAGCGTTACAGGAGAAAGCGAAGTCTTCGTCAAGCCTGATGTGGTGGAACTTTCTTTTTCTGTAAGCAAAGACGCCAAGACGGTCGGTGAAGCGCAGAAAACTTCTACTGAAAAAACTAACGAAATCATTTCTTATTTGAAAGAAATGAAGATTGACGATGCTGATATTAAAACAACGGATTACAGCGTATATCCGAAGTACGAATATCAAAGAGCTGTTTCTTGTCTTGGAATGATGAACGGTTATTGTCCGGATGGAAAGCAAATTCTCGTCGGTTATACGGTCAATCAAACCGTTGATATAAAAGTTCGCAAAATAGATGATGCCGGGAAAATTCTCGTTGCCATCGGAGACAAAGGGGCGACCAATGTAAGCGGACTTAATTTTACGATAGATAAGAAAAAAGAAGTTGAGGCTGACGCTCGCAATAAAGCGATACAAGATGCGCAGAAAAAAGCCGATGTTTTAGCAAAGAATCTCGGAGTGAAATTAACGCGCGTCATCAACTTCTCTGAAGGACAGGCACCGACTCCTTACTATGGAATGGGAGGAGGAATGATGAAAACGGCAAGTTTTGCGATAGCAGAAGACACTCCGGCGCCATCCATTCCTGTCGGAGAAAATAAATTTACTTCCAACGTCACGATTACCTACGAAATACAATAGTGTAAAGAAATTCGCAAGAGCCTATCTCTTATCAAGGAGATAGGCTCTTGTCGTAAAAAGTAAAAAATGTATAATATCGCTACGCTTATAAGATAAAGAGCCATGATCGGCTCCTTCAACACCTATGTCCACAAAAACAAAGATCATACCGCTCGCCGACCGCGCGTTGGTCAAGGCGGGAAATCCGAATGACGGGAAAAAGACTAAATTCGGCATTATTATCCCCGAAACGGTAGATAAAGAACGCCCTGAAACCGGCGAAGTTCTCGCGGTTGGAGAAGGAAAAACTCTGGAAAACGGAGAAGTTCTTCCAATGAAAGTCAAAGTGGGAGATGTCGTTCTTTTTTCAAAATACGGCCCTGACGAAGTTACCATTGAAGGCGAAAAATACTTTATCATCCGCGAAGATTCCATACTCGCCATTATAAAATCTTAAATAAATAATATAAAAATAGTAAAATAGTAAAATAGAAAAATTAGCCAACGTTTTTGTTTTGAATTTTCTTATTTTTCTATTTTCTTATTTTTCTATTTAAAAAATATGTCAAAGCAAATAATCTACGATGAAAAAGCTCGGGCTCTTTTAAAAGAAGGGGTTGATAAAGTGGCGAACGCGGTGAAGATCACTATTGGCCCTCGCGGTAAGAATGTTATTCTTGACCGAAGTTATGGATCTCCGATGATTACGAATGATGGCGTTACTATCGCCAAAGAAATTTCTCTTTCCGATAAGGTGGAAAATATGGGAGCGGAAATGATCAAAGAGGTCGCTTCCAAAACGAATGAAGTGGCCGGCGATGGTACGACGACCGCGGTGGTTCTCGCACAAGCGATGATATCTGAAGGAATGAAGAAAACGACTATGGGAGTAAATGCCATGGGCGTTCGTTTGGGGATTGAAGCCGGAGCGGAAGCAATCGTCGCTGCGCTTAAAGCTATGGCGAAACCGATTAAGAATCATTCTGAAATAAAACAGGTCGCCACTATTTCCGCCGAGTCCGAAGAGATTGGAAAGATTATTGCCGATACTATTGATAAAGTCGGACAAGACGGCGTTGTGACCGTTGAAGAATCGCAGACAGTCGGCATTGAATCCGAAGTGGTGAAAGGCCTGCAATTTGAAAAAGGGTACGTCTCTCCGTATCTCATTACGAATGCAGAAAGAATGGACGCGGAATATAGCGATGTAGCCGTTCTTCTTACTGACAAAAAAATATCTTCCATTAAAGAAATTCTTCCTTTGTTGGAAAAGTTGGCACAGACCGGAAAAAAAGATTTGGTCATTATCGCTGACGATGTTGACGGCGAGGCGCTCTCAACTTTTATCGTCAACAAGCTTCGCGGAACCTTTAACATTCTTGCGGTGAAAGCGCCGGGATTCGGAGACAGAAAAAAAGAAACCTTGGCTGACATTGCCGTCGTTATTGGAGGAAAAGTTGTCTCCGAAGATGTTGGAATGAAATTGGAAACGGCTGAAATTACGGTTCTCGGACATGCGGGAAAAGTTATCGCCACAAAAGACCATACCACTATCGTCGGAGGAAAAGGGAAGAAGCAGGACATTGATTCTCGTATCGCTCAGATTCGCAAACAGATGGAAACGACTGATTCAAAATTTGATAAAGAAAAACTGACAGAAAGACTCGCGAAACTCGCTGGAGGCGTAGCGGTCATTAAGGTAGGGGCTGCGACGGAAACGGAAATGAAATATCTGAAATTAAAAATAGAGGATGCGGTCAATGCGACGAAAGCTGCTATTGAAGAAGGTGTTGTTCCGGGAGGCGGAGTGGCTCTGGTAAAGGCTGCAGAAAAATTGAGCGCAAAACCTGTGGTCGCACCGCTTAAGAATTTTGAAGCGGAATACAAGGTGGGTTGGGAAATCGTCATGAAGGCGGTGGAAGCTCCTCTTCGCCAGATCGCCATCAATGCCGGAAAAGACGGTTCCGTAATCGTTGAAAAAGTGCGAACCTCAAAAGGAAATGGCGGTTATGATGCTAAGGCGGACGAAATGATCGCTGATATGCTTCTCGCCGGAATCATTGATCCGGTCAAAGTAACCAGAAGTGGATTACAGAACGCCGCGAGTGCCGCAGCTATTCTTCTTACTACGGAAGTTGCTATTACGGAAGAACCAAAAGAAGAAAAACAAATGGGAGGAGGAATGCCTGGGGGTATGGGTGGAATGGACTACTAATAATAGAAAATGGATGCATAAAAAACGCTTGTCGGTTAACTCTGACAGGCGTTTTTTGGGATCATCCTATGTATTGTATTGACGCATCTAGTAGCATCTTGTACTATAAAGAAGGACTTGCTTCGGCAAAAAAGTACATTTTTAAGAATTTAGAGAGGAGTAAAACTTATGGGATATATCGGAAAAGAAAAAATAATCGTATTGTCAGCCGCAATGTTTGGATTATTCACATTCGGGTGCATCGCATCTTCCATTATTGTCGCCGGGTACATTACCTATCGTCTCGTTCCTTACGTTTAGAAAAGAAAGTTTTAAAGATTGTTTTAAATCGCCTTGGTTACAGAGCCAAGGCGATTTTTTGTAACTTTTTTTGAGTTTTCCTTTGCGAAAGAACTTTTTGTCTTATATAATGAAAAGAAATAGTTACCCACTAACTTCTTTTTTGTTCTATGTCTCATGAAATTTTTCACAAACTTAAAAAAATTCTTGTCACCAGCGTTCTTTTAATTGTCGGCCTCTCTGTTTTTCTGATTATTTCCATTATTTTAATTTCTCTTTCGGGGAAGTCTGGCGGTAATAAAGCAAGTTTATCGACTGTCGCGTCGTATGGTATTGGACGCGGAAGCGGTTTCCTTGCTGAAGATTCGATGATGAAAAGAGAAGGAACGGTTTCCTCTCCGCTTGCTCCTGAAAATTCACAGACGACGAGCGTCAGCTCTGGCAGTGATGTCAGTCCCATTATTGAAAGAAAGCTCATGCAAGATGGCAGTCTTTCTCTTGTCGTCAGGCAGGTAGAAGCGGCGGTTTCTTCTTTAACTAATGTCGCTCAAAATTTAGGAGGGCGCATAGATGATGTTCAGTATTCCAATGCAAAAGAATTTGGCAGGAAAAGAGCCGTAGTAACCCTTCGCGTTCCCTCAGTGAATTTTGACTCGGCAATGACCCAAGCGAAACAGATAGCGCTTGCCGTAGAATCGGAAAATATCTCTACACGCGATGTTACGGAACAATTCATTGATATGCAGGCGCGCCTGAAAAATTTGAAAGCCGAAGAGGAACAATATCAGCAGATTATGCAAAAAACGACCGACATTACTGACACGTTGGAAGTTTCTCAATATCTGTTTGATACCCGTCAGCAGATAGAACAACTCCAAGGGCAGATGAATTATCTTTCCCGACAAGTTGATATGTCGGTCATTACCATATCGCTTTCATCTGATCCTGATATTGATGCAGCGAATATCGTCTGGAATCCAATGACGACCGTTAAAGGAGCCGTTCAGTATTTTATTCGCGCGTTTTATTGGTTGATAGATGCGATTATCTGGGGGGTGCTTTCTTTCCTTCCTTTGGTTGTTGTCTTCGGAGGTATTGCTTTTCTTTTTGTCTGGATTTTTATCAAATTCCTCCGTCCTTGGTACCACAACATTAAAGATTTCTTCCATTTCTAAACTATTCTTTGTGTGGTATAGTACCACTGTAGGTTAACATTATAAAGAAAACATATATGATATATCAAACCGCAGGAATGATTCTTGCATCTATTATTATCGTCATTGCTTTGGTTGTACTTTTTGCTTACAACCGGTTCGTCAGGTTGATGATTAACGCCAAAGAAGCATGGGCGGATATTGATGTTCAATTAAAAAGGCGTTATGACCTAATTCCGAACTTGGTAAATACGGTCAAAGGATATGCGACCCACGAAAGCGGAGTTTTTGAAAAAGTTACCGAAGCAAGAAGCAAAGCCATGCAGGCGGGAACTCCCGCAGAAAAAGGACAAGCGGAAGATATGCTTTCCGGCACCCTCAAATCGCTTTTTGCCATTTCAGAAGCGTATCCGGAACTGAAAGCGAATCAGAATTTTCTTGCTTTGCAAGGCGAACTTTCCGACACGGAAAACAAAATTCAAGCCGCCCGAAGATTTTACAACGGCAATGTCCGCGACCTGAACACTGCCATTGAAATGTTCCCCGGAAATATCATCGCCGGCATGTTCTCAAAATTCGCCAAAATGGAATTCTTCCTGCTCGGAGAAGGAGAGCAATCAGCGAAACAGCCGGTAGAAGTAAAGTTTTAACTTAACATAAAAATTGCCGGCCATAAGGTCGGCAATTTTTTGTACTTTTCTTTTTTGTTTTTTCCGTATACCATATACCTATGGCAACACTATATACTTTGCAAAGCACGAATACTCGTCGGACGTGGTATCTTATGACCACCTTCTTTATTGTGATTATGATGCTCGGTTGGGCGGTAAGCTGGTATTATGGAAGTTCTGCAATCCTGTATGGCTTTGTTTTCTTTAGCATATTCATGAACATTTTCAGTTATTGGTTTTCCGACAAAATAGTCCTCTCCATGTCCGGGGCGAAAGAAATAACTCGCAACGCGTATTTTGACCTCTGGAACATTGTTGAAAATCTTTCTATTACCGCAGGACTTCCCATGCCGAAAGTCTATGTGATTGATGATCCGGCTCCGAACGCTTTTGCGACGGGCCGCGATAAAGAACATTCCGCCGTGGCGGTAACAACAGGACTCCTCGGAATGATGGAACGAAGCGAACTGGAGGGGGTGATCGCTCATGAACTTTCTCACGTGGGGAATAAAGATATTCTTTTGCAAACCGTCGTTGTTATTCTTGTCGGTTTCGTTACTTTGCTGGCTGACTTTTTTATACGTTCCACTTTTTGGAGCGGGGGACGAGATCGTGATGATAGGGCGGGAGGTATTGCTTTGGTTATCGGTATTGTTTTGTCTATTTTGGCACCTCTTTTTGCTCAACTCATACAGCTCGCGATTTCCAGAAAAAGAGAATTTCTCGCCGATGCATCGGGGGCTCTTTTGACTCGTTATCCCGAAGGACTCGCCATGGCTCTGGAAAAAATATCCGGCTATAAAGGGGGAATGAAAACCGCCAACCGAGCGACCGCCCATATGTTCATCGCCAACCCCTTCGGCCCCGCCGGTTTCAAAGGAAAAGCCGCCACTCTCTTTATGACCCATCCGCCGGTGGAACAGAGGATTAAGGCCCTCCGAGACATGGCGTAATGTTTTTTCACTTAGCGGACAAAGGTCTTCCCTTAAGGAGGAATGAAGCGAAGCGGAATGACGGGGAAAGGGGAGACCTTGGGTAGCGGTACCCCCCCTGATTTCCCGTTCCAACCACACGTGCAAAAAATCTTTTTTTCTGATATAGTGGGAACACAATTTAATAGAGCAGGAGGGTTCGCATAGTGGCCGAGTGCGCGCGCTTGGAAAGCGCGTAGGGGGCAACCTCTCATGAGTTCGAATCTCATACCCTCCGCAGATTTGGAACGCAGTGGAAAAGCTGCGGAGGGTATGAGATGAGAAGTTTATCCTCGGTAGCGAAGCGGACGGGGAAATCTCATACCCTCCGCCAAGAATATTTTGTATCGGATGACCCAAGTGTATTGAAGATGGAACATTCGAACTGGTTTTGGTATAATATTTATATGAAGGGATTTGAACAAGCACCAATAGAAAACTCGGACTCTACTATAGAGACAATAGATAACTCGCCCGAAAAGAAACATAGTGAAGAAGAAAATATGTGGGATATTCTGCAAGATGTTATTGATAACAGGTTCGAGGTGTTCAATGTAGATACTATGGCAGACTACGACGCGGATTTTTCTGGAAGTGAACCTTTGTTTATAAACATTTGGAATAAAAAGCCGGGGTCCGGGTTAGGATATGTTGTTTTTCACGATTTCTTACGGAGAGTAGGAACAGGAAAGACTTTTTTGTCGACAGATTTTACAGGACCGGGGGTGAGTCTTTTTAAGAAAGCGTCCAATGCTGGATTAATCAAGCAAGTGTCAGAACCTACTGGTCTACAAAGACTTACCAAATGGGAGGTCACAGGAGACCCTGTTGCTAACATGGAAAAGATGAGAGATTCTTGCAATAAGAATTCCTCTACTAAGTAACAAATTTCTTCCTCTTGACCGTCCCGACCTGAGTGCCTTAACTTCACTCGGGAAAATGATCTACAATACCTTTACAAGGTCTTGCCTCCTGGATACTTAACCCGAGTGGCCCGCTCGTAGTATTTTTTATCGGATCTGTGCCGCGAGGCTTGGTTTTGGAAAATTTTTAAATTCTATATGAAATTTTTACTAATCGATAACGGTACAAGCTATCTTTCGCAGCTCAAAAATCTTCTCTCAGGATACTCCTTTCAGGTTATCAAATATTTTGAGTTGTCATCAATCAATATTGATGATTTTGATGTGATTATCCTTTCTGGCGGACATCGTCTTCCAATAGAAGGGAATGAAGGCCTTTTTTGCGAGGAAATAACACTGGTGAAAAATTCCAAACAGCCTATCTTCGGCATTTGTTTCGGTTTTGAAATTATCGCGCATGCCTTTGGGGCAAAACTTGAGCGAATGCAAAACAAAGAGCACAACATTATTGATATTAAAATAAACGAACCCGATAGTATATTTTTGGATATCCTCAATTTCCAAGTTTTTGAAAACCATCGGTGGGTAGTGAGAGAGGTGCCCGAAAATTTGATGGTATTGGCAGTTTCTAAAGATGGCATTGAAGCAATAAAGCACAAGACAAAACCCATATACGCTGTACAATTTCACCCGGAGATGTTTGTGGAAAAGACATGCGGGGACGAAATTTTTTGCAATTTTCTGCGTACCATAAAGAAGATATGAGGATTGCCTCAATTTCATAAAAACAGACATACTCGGAGACCTCTGCGTACGTAGGAAAAATATGCTAAAATACCCTTACAAGTTGTTGGACTCGCTAGTACTGAACCCGAGTGGCCCGCCTTAAGAAAAAAATATCGGCATGACCTGTAAACATTAAAATCCCATTTCGTGTAATCACGAAATGGGATTTCTGCTAAATTACTTCAAAAGAGCTAGTGCTTTGATGAGATACATTTCGGCCATATTCCAATCAATCGGGTCGAGAGCGTTTCCGCTTTGTCTCAGTTTTCCTTGAGCATCAATGCTGATATCGGGAAATTCTAGAACAAGAGGTTTAACAAGTCCTACGCTTTCCGGACCAAGTCCTCCGGCTGCAACAATGCTGATTTCGGGAAATGCTTCTTTGACTGCTTTTGCGAACGGGATAAGTCCTGTCGCATCCATACCCAGTCCTTGTCCCATGCTTTTATCAAGAAGAACGTACTGAACGATATCTTTATAACCCGAAAGCCGTTTGACAACTTCTTTTGGATCGTCATTCGCTTCTTCAATGGCGTTCTTTCCGATTTGCAAAATAACCTCTAAATTAACCCCTGAAGCAAAAACTGCCTTGGCGATGTAATCGGGATTCGGCCATATCATATCGAGTTGCAAAGCATTGATACCGTTGCCGCCGTAGCTTATTGCTTTAGCGATACTGCACTGAACATCAATGGCTTCATAATCTGCATAATGAAGACAGTTCATTGTCTCACTTGAAGAAAAGATGTCCGCAATGTTTTCTTTTTTGGGAAAAGCCTTTGTCCATCTTGTTTCAAGATTATGAAGCGTCTTGTAGCTCATCATCACACCGACATGAAGCCTGCGGTTTTGGCTCGGAGCAAGGTTTGATTTAAACACGGCAAGCATTTGCTGAACCTGTTCAAACGTCATGAAATCAGTGATTCCGACATATGGAATAATCATAAGGTTATCTCCTTTTTTAATGAAATTTCTGTTTTCAATATTATCGGATTTGCCTCGTAAAGTCCAATATATTAAATGTCTTGCTCTGTTCGCTAAAAGTATGCTAAAACATCTTTATATTGCTTGAAATCGCTGGTACTGAACCTGAGTAGTACGCAGATTTGGAATGCAGTGGAAAAGCGATAGCCATACTCACAAAAATCGAGATTAAAATTTATGAAAAACACAGAGATAAAAATTACCAAGGCGGTTACTTTTGAGTCCCAAGAGATACGGGAATTGGAAACCCTTGTTTGGGAAGAAGAAGTGACCAACAAATATGATGTGCCAATGTTTGTTCGTTTCGGGTATGTTTTTGTTGCAAAAATCGGAGATAAAATTGTCGGCGCTATGGTTACCGAACGAATGCGAATGAAGTCTATGTGAGCGATATTGTCGTTCATCCGCAATATCAGGGCATGAAAATTGGAAAAAAACTCTTTAGAAAATTATTGCGCGTAGTGAGAGGCATGAACGTCGTTTCTTTTCTTGACCCAGAATTGGTACCGACATTTAATCTTCATAAAAAACTTGGAGGGAAAGTGATCGCAAGAGTAAAAGATCCTTACAACCTTGATACTGGAATTCGGTTGCTTGTTCGAATATCAAACTCGTAAATTTTTTTAAAAAAAGCCCCGTTGTTCGGGGCTTTTACTCTAGAAATTTTTACCACAGTCCGTATCGTTTGCCTCCAAGGGGAATGCCGGGACCTTCTGCTATTTTTGGCCATTGGCCGTCTTTAACGCGCATTCGTACTACGGCGATGAATGAGGGTATTGAAAAAATGACATATAATCCGACGAAACCCGCAAGTTTGGTTAATCCGGCGAACCAAAGAATAAAAGGCAGGGCAATCATTCCCAGTATGAGAAAAAGAACCATTATGAATATCTCCTCTTTTGTGAATCTAACGGAAAGGATATAGGACTTTTTCTCGCGTTGCAAGACTGTCGTCGTTTGACTAATATTGTATTAAGTGATACTATAATCTTCGGTTTTGATTTTTAACGAAAAGGAGAAAAGACATGAATGATGTTCTGCCGAATCCTAAAAAAGTTTTAACGATTCTTATGGTCGTACTCGCTTTGATTGTGGTTGTTTTTTTTACTTTATCCGGAGAACCTTTTTGGCGAACCGGCGTATTGATTCTTTTGCTTTCTTTGATCCGAGTTCCGGGACTTTTAATCTCGTCTGTCGGGAAAAAGAAATGCGTGGTGCGTAGCAAGCGTGCTCGTCGTAAAGCCCTTTTGAAAAAGTAAATTTTGTGAATAGCGGTCGGTTTATCCGACCGCTTTTTCTTTGTGAATACAGCAGATACTGTTATAATAAAGACAAGATAACTAAATTAAAAAACCATGTTCAAAGAATTCAAACAATTTGTGTTTCGCGGAAACACCGTGGATCTCGCCGTCGGTATCGTTGTTGGTACGGCCTTTCGCGACATTGTTACTGCTCTTGTTAAAGATATTCTGACTCCGGTTATTGCCGCAGTGGTAGGAGAAGTTCCGGATTTTGCCAATCTTTCATTTGTTATAAATAAAAGCCGGTTCATGTACGGAGACTTCATTAACTCCGGAATAACTTTTCTTCTTATTTTTCTAGCCTTGTTTTTCTTTGTCGTCAGACCGATGAACGTTTTGGTTGAGCACACAAAAAAGACTGCTCCTCTTACCAAAAAATGTACCGAATGTTTAAGCGAGATTCCTCTTGAAGCGAAACGGTGTTCGTTTTGCGGACAAAAGCAATAAAATAGCCAATCAAAACCCCGCAATGTCTGCGTGGTTGACTTTTTTCTTGAAAAACACTATATTGTGTATCTAAGCCGCGAAGAAAAGAGGCATCCATAAGCCCTCTCGAGTGGGTCGATCTTCGGTTGTATGGAATTTTTCCATACAGAGCACGGCTGTTTAGCCGTTTTTTTATGTATATATGGCAATAAACAAAGCAAAGAAAGTTGAGATATTGGAGCATTTGAAAGGAATCGCCAAAGGGGAAGGTTCTCGCGTTTTTGTGAACTTCCACGGAGTTTCCGTTTCCGATGTTACCGCAATACGCCGAGCCCTTCACCAAGAAGGAATCGGATACTTTGTGTCCAAAAAAACTCTCGCGCGAAAAGTATTCAATGAAGCGGGTATAGACGGAGAATTTCCGGAACTTTCCGGAGAGCTCGCTATCGCTTACGGAGAAGATCCGATCGCACCGGCG
Source organism: Candidatus Parcubacteria bacterium (assembly GCA_026395595.1). Taxonomy (GTDB): domain Bacteria; phylum Patescibacteriota; class Minisyncoccia; order Phycocordibacterales; family CAIJYI01; genus CAIJYI01. The sequence continues at coordinate 124,150 of JAPLYL010000003.1, forward strand.
AGAGAAATGCAGAAGTTTCAAAAAACACTGAAAGAGAAAATTTCCATTCTCGGAGGGGTTTTTGAACATCGTTTTGTCGGAGCGGATGAAATGAAAGTCATCGCCTCCATCCCGACGAGACAGATTTTGTACGGACAATTCGTTAACCTTATCAATTCTCCGATACAAGGATTGGTTATCTCCTTGGATGGTATCGCACAGAAGAAAGAAGCAGTCTAAAATATATAAGCACTAATAATAAAATTTATGGAAGAAGAAAAAGTAGAAGTACCGGCGAAGTTCAAAGACCTCGTTGAGAAAATTGAAACCATGAGCGTTCTTGAGCTCCATGAGCTCGTGAAATTGCTCGAAAAAAGATTCGGCGTATCAGCGGCTGCGGTTGCTGTCGCCGGAGCGGCAGCCCCGGCTGCGGAAGCTGCAGACGAAAAGAGTTCCTTCAATGTTGAACTCACTGCTGCCGGAGACCAGAAGATCGGAGTTATTAAAGTTATCAAAGAGGTTCTCGGACTCGGTTTGAAAGAGGCGAAAGATCTCGTTGAAGCGGCTCCTGCTATGGTCAAAGAAGGATTGAAAAAAGACGAAGCCGAAGCTTTGAAGAAAAAATTGGAAGAAGTCGGCGCAAAAGTTACGCTTAAATAAAGAAACGTTATACCCAAAGCAAAGGCCCCATTATGGGGCTTTTGTTTTGTTGAATTGGCCGGTTTCAAATAAAATTTTCAATTTACAATTTTTAATTTTCAATCAATTTTTAAATAACAATTTTCAAACACAGCGTCGTCCGTGTTTGAAAATTAAAAATTGTAAATTGAAAACTTTATCGCGTATTTCTCCCGTGTCATAAATTATTTTTTCCTATATAATAAACCATATGGAACCACTCGTAAAAAACGAAACTAATCTTACTCGAGCGGGACTTCAGCGAAACGTTCTTCTTGATAGAGCGGAAGAAGTCGCCGAATCTCATCTTCCTTGGGCATGGAAATTATTTCCTTTTACGGTATTCATTCTTCTGATTATCGGATCATATTCCACATGGAAGTATGCGACTTCCGTTTTTCCTGTTTCAGTATTTTCTCCTCGTTCCGTTCTCGCTATTTTTTCGGTCGTTACGCTTTTTTCTGTCGGCGTTATGCTCCTACTTATTGTTTTTATACGTTCATATTTGTCGGTCTTAAAAACAACCAAAGCTCTATACTTTCAAAATCAAATGTTCTCTCTTGTTACTGAAGGGGAGAATGACGGCGTGTGGGACTGGGATATGGTCGCGAACAAAATATATTTTTCTCCGCAATGGAACGACATGCTTGGGTATCGACAGACAACGATGTCTGACGACCCGAACGAGTGGTTTGCTCTTATCCACCCCGAAGATATTCCTTCTTTTCAGCAGGCATTACAGCTTCATATTGAAAGAAGAAGCGCTGTTTTTCGTTCGGAACATCGGGTACGGACGGTAAGCGGAGACTATCGGTGGGTGTTGGATCGCGGGCATGCCGTGTGGGACAAAAACAATAAAGTTCTTCGGCTCGCCGGTTCTACCACAGACATTTCAAACTTGAAAGAAGTTGAAAACGTACTCCACGGAAAAACAGAAGAACTTGAACAGGCGAATGAAATCGTACGACGAGAGAAAGTTAAAGACGAAGCGCTTTTGACGAGTATCGGTGATGGAATGATTGCTACAAATGAAGACGGAAAGATTGTGGTGATGAACCCTCAGGCCGGGAAAATGCTCATGAGAGATGTTGCTTCTTCTCTCGGAAAATTTTTCGCCGAAATAATGCCGATGGAACAGAACGAGAAAGAAGAGTTGCTGGCTCTTGGGGACAGACCCGTTATTCAAACACTCGTGCGGGGCGTTCGCATTACGAAAGTGTCCTACTTATTCCGCTCCGATGGTACGAAATTTCCGGCATCAGTTACTTCCGCTCCAATATTTTTGGAAGGAAAAATTATCGGCGCCATTGTCGTGTTTAGAGACATTACTCACGAAAAGGAAGTCGATAAAAGCAAAACAGAATTCGTTTCGCTTGCTTCACATCAGTTGAGGACTCCTCTTTCCGCCATTCGCTGGTATTCAGAAATGCTCTCGTCGGAAAAGTTGGGACCGCTTAATGATCAACAGAAAAGCTATCTCAAAGAAATTTATGACAGCAATAAGCACATGGTTGAGCTGGTCAACGCGCTTCTCAATGTTTCTCGCATTGACCTCGGTACTTTTGCCATTGAGCCGGAACCGACCGATTTCAAAGAAGTTGCCGAAAGCGTTCTTCATGAATTATTCGTAAAAATTCAGGAAGCGGAAATGCACGTTGCTTTTTCTTTTGAAGAAAATTTGCCGAAGGTGAACGCTGATCCAAAACTCGTGAGGATTATTTTCCAAAATCTTTTATCAAATGCGGTGAAGTATACGAAAAAAGGAGGAAACATTTCCCTCGCTATTTCAAAAGATGCTCAAAATTTGCGTATCAAAGTTTCAGATAATGGTGTCGGCATCCCGACCAATGTTCAAAGCAAGATATTTACCAAACTTTTCCGCGCAGATAATGCTCGTATCGTTGAGTCGGAAGGAACGGGATTGGGGTTGTATATCGTAAAATCCATCATAGAAAAAGGAGGAGGAGCAATACGATTTGAATCGGTTGAGAACCAAGGAACGACTTTTTATGTAGACCTGCCTCTCTCTGGAATGACCGCTGTTTCCGGCGCTAAAGACTTGGCTTGAGTCGGGAAATCAGATATACTAATTGAGTAACCACCTATAAAAACTCTATTTATATGAACCACAATCAAGATAAAAAAGTTCTTGTCGTTGAAGATGACCGCGTCTTAAGAAGAGTTATTGTGGATAATCTTAAATCAGAAGGATTTACTGTTGTGGAAGCGGAAGACGGGGCCGCCGGATTAGCAACGGCTGTTGCCGAGCACCCCGATCTTATTTTACTGGATGTCGTTATGCCGAAAATGGACGGTATCGCCATGCTGGAAAAATTGAGAGAAGACCACTGGGGCAAGGATGCGCAGGTTATCATGCTTACGAACCTAAGCGATGCGGATAAAGTTTCTTTTGCTGCAGAGAAGGGGGTGAAGGATTATCTGGTCAAAGCGGATTGGGATATTACCAGTATTATCCAAAAAGTCAAGGATAAAATAAGAGGTTTATAATTTCTGAGCGGTCTATCTGATTGATCGCTCGCGTGGCTCGCTATGGCGTCTGGGCCAGTTTGGAAACTGGCGGATGAAAATCTTAGGTTTTTATCCTTTTTTGCTGTGGGATGTTCTGTTAGAGTCGCACGGCTTTTTTCCTGAAAAAATTAACGTGAATCCTTGCCCTGCCGTAGCTTTAGCGAAGGAGGGTCATCGAAAAATCCTCGTTTTTGTATATGTGGTAAAACTCAAAAAATCTCAACGAACTTTCTTTTGACAAACTATATATATATGATAAAGTCAGTACGGATTTGTTTTGGTAAAAAATACTTGTTTTTCACAAATTGGTGAAGGAAAAAATATGAGTTTATTGTCTTCAAAGAATTGTCGTCGTGAGTTTTTTTGGGTGATTTTGGCCTTGTTCGCCGCTTCTTTAGTTTTCTCTGGTAACCTGGAAATAGTCTTTTTTTATATGGCCATAGCAGTAAGTGTTGTTGCTGTTACTTTACGAGTTTTTTAGAAAAGAAAGAAGGTGACAACTGTTGGATTGAGAAAATAAAGTTTGTAACCGCCTCGGCATTTTGTCGGGGCGGTTTTTCCTTTTTCAAGTTTTCAAAAATATGGTATTGTACATACATGGATCCTCACAAAATCACTTACTTTGCTAAGGCGGATTTCCGCAATAAGATGACTGAGTTTGGCATAAAGGCGGAAGACCGAACTCGCCATGTGTACGTCATTGGAAAGACGGGAATGGGGAAGTCTACACTTCTTGAAAACATGGTGGTTCAGGATATTCAGAGCGGAAACGGCTGCGCTTTCATAGATCCGCACGGAGGAACGGCGGAACTTTTGTTGGATTACGTTCCTGAGCACCGTATCAAAGATGTTATTTATTTCGCGCCTTTTGATACCGACTATCCGGTGGCGTTCAATGTCATGGAAGATGTCGGTAAAGATAAACGCCATCTCGTCGCGGCCGGACTCATGAGCGCTTTCAAAAAAATATGGGTGGATGCATGGTCGGCTCGTATGGAATATATCTTGAGCAATACGCTGCTCGCTCTTTTGGAATTTCCCGGCGCGACGCTTCTCGGTGTGAATCGAATGTACTCGGATAAAGATTATCGCAAAAAAGTCGTTGATAATATCACTGACCCGTCCATCAAATCTTTCTGGGTGGACGAATACGCAAAATACGGCGAACGATATACACAGGAAGCGACTCCAGCCATTCAAAACAAAGTCGGGCAATTCGTCTCCAATCCGCTCATCAGAAATATCATCGGACAGTCAAAATCCACTTTTGATATTCGCGATGTCATGGACTCCAAAAAGATTCTTATCATGAATCTTTCAAAGGGAAGAGTCGGCGATCAGAACACCAGCCTTCTCGGAAGCATGCTCATCACAAAAATATATCTCGCCGCGATGTCTCGCGCTGACGCTTCCCGTTCTGAAATGTCGGAACTGCCGCCATTTTATTTCTTCGTTGATGAATTCCAATCTTTTGCCAATGAATCTTTTGCGGACATTCTTTCCGAGGCGAGAAAATACAAACTTAATCTTACTATCGCTCATCAGTACATAGAACAGATGCCTGAAGAAGTGAGAGCGGCCGTATTCGGCAACGTTGGAACGATGATTACGTTCCGTGTTGGGTCATACGATGCCGATGTCTTGGAAAAAGAATTTTTGCCGGCATTTTCCGCCGAAGATATTGTGAATCTTGATAAATATCAGCTGTATCTCAAACTCATGATTGACGGCGTCGGGTCAAGGCCTTTTTCCGCCGTAGCGCTTCCTCCAATCAAAAAAGATGGTATTTCTTTCAAAGAGCAAATTCTTGAAAATTCCCGAAACGTATTCGCCAAGAAAAGGGAAGAGGTGGAAAAAGAAATAATGGAATGGCACGAGATGAGTTTTGCTGAGAAAAAGAATCCGGTTATTCCTTCAACCTTCACTCCTCCGTCCGGCGGTTTTTCAACCGGCGCTTCCTTTGCCTCGCCGAAGCCTTTGACAGAGGCGGGTTCTCGCCCGGTACCTTCTCAACCGTCCTCAACTTTTCGTCCCCCAGTGCAACCGTATCGTCCAAATCAAGGAACAACAGGAACCACTCCCTCCCGACCGCCTTTTGTACCGCGAAATAATCCTCCTGTCCAGCGTGAAATTCCCCAAGAGCAAAGCGCTAGCGTTTATGTCAAGAAGAGTGAACCGGTTGAGAGACGAAGTGTTCCTCGTATTATGCCCCGCACAGAACAGGTTCGCCGAGATATCCCTCCGCAAACACCAAGCGTCTCGCTTTCATCGCTCCGAAGAGACGCCGTGAAGACGCCCGAACCTTCTCAAAACAGAAACTCTCTGAAAGAAGCCTTGCAATCAATTCTTCCTCCGAAAGAAGCTCAAAACGCTTCTCAGAAAAAAGAGGAAGCGAAGAAAGAAGAAATTCCCGTTCGTGAAATTCCACAGACCCAGAAACCGACGCCAACTCCGACCTCAACGCAAAGCGCGGTAAAAGAAATCCCCGAAGATGTATTGAAAGGCATGCTTAAAGTAGAAGAATAAAAACAAGAGCTTTTAGCTGTTAGGTTTTAGGTATGAGCTTAAAACGATTATTTTTGAAAAAGCTAAAAGCTGATAGCTAATACCTAAAAGCTAATTATGAAACTTCTTATTGCCACACCTCTTTATTTTCCGGAGATCGGCGGGCCGGCAACGTATACCAAATTTTTGGAAGAAAATCTTCCGAAAGATCAATTTGAAATTGAGGTTGTTCGGTTTAGCGAGGTAAAACATTTGCCGTACATTATTCGGCATATTGCTTTCTTTTGGAAAGTTTTTTGTTGCGCAAAAAAAGCGGATATGGTGTATGCGCTTGATCCGTTAGGCGTTGGTTTGCCGGCGGGTTTTGTCGCAAAACTTCGCGGTAAAAGATTTTTTCTGCGTATTGCCGGCGATAGAGCATGGGAAACTGCCCAGCAGAAATTCGGCATAACGGAATCGTTGGACACTTTTTCCGCATCAAAGAATTATTCCTTACCGATACGTCTTTTAAAATTCGGTCAAACACGGTGCGCAAAAATGGCAGAGAGGATAATAGTGCCGAGCAGTTATCTCCAATTGGTGATTTCAAACTGGGGGATAAAAAAAGAAAAAATCAGAGTGGTCTACAACGCTTTTGAACCAATTGAAATTCTCGAAGGCAAAGAAATGCTTCGCCAAAAATTTGATATGAAAGGTACGGTCTTTATGAGCGCCGGCAGAATGGTGATATGGAAAGGTTTTGAAATGATCATCCGTTTACTGCCGAAATTGAAAAAAGAAATACCCGATGCCATTTTGCATATCGCAGGAGACGGTCCAGAAAAAGAAAAATTGGAACGCTTAGTCAAAGAACTTTCTCTTCAAAATGAAGTTATATTTTTAGGCAACATACCGAAAGACGAATTACTGCGAAGAATAAAAGCTTCAGATGTTTTTGTTTTGAATACTTTTTACGAAGGTTTTGCTCATCAGCTTCTTGAAGCGATGTCGGTTGGAACACCTGTGGTTTCAACCAACGTCGGAGGGAATCCTGAATTGATAGAAGATCAAAAAGAAGGTTTTTTGGTTGAATACAATAACGAGGAAGCCTTCCTTTCTGTTTTTCGAAAAACTTTGGATAAAGGCATATCTGAAGGGGTAGTACAAAAAGCTAAAGAAAAATTATTACAATTTACGGTCAAAAGAGCGGTTGATTCGTTTATTAAAGAATGCCAATAATTATGAACGAACATAAAAAATTGCGAATACTTTCCATTTCCACCGATCGTGACATTTTCAGAGAGGGAAGCGAGGCGGAAGGGCGTATGAAAGATCTCGGCTCTATCGTTGAGGAGCTTCACATTATCGTTTTCACCAAAGGTTTCAAGTTTTTGAAAAAAAGACAGGTTTCGTCAAATGTATGGGCCTATCCGACCAATTCTTTGTCTCGGTGGTTTTATATTTTTGGCGCGTACGCTTTGGCGAAGAAATTGTTTTTATTGCCTCGTGAGGATCTTTCTCCTTTTCTTTCAAACATTGATCTTATTACAACGCAAGATCCTTTTGAGTGCGGACTTGCCGGATATTTTATTTCAAAAAAACTTCATGCCCCGCTTCATTTCCAAATTCATACCGATTTCTTGAACGAGAACTTCCGGACGCAATCGCTCTTGAATCGCATAAGAGTGATTATCGCAAAATTCCTTCTTCGCGGCCGCGCAAATATAAGAGTCGTTTCGGAGAGAATAAAATTCTCCATTTTGGAAAAGATGTTTTATGGAAAACAGCTTTCTCCTCGCATTATAACGCTTCCGGTTTTTGTTGATGTAACCAGATTTAAAGAAACTCCCGAAACGCGTTTTCTTTCCGAAAAATATCCGGGACACAGTCTTCTTATTCTTGTTGTCTCACGTCTCGAAAAAGAAAAGAACGTCGGTCTCGCTATTCGTCTTGTTGCGGAAACGCGAAAGAGATCCTCTGATTCTCGTATCGGCATGGTTATTGCGGGAAGCGGAAGCGAAGAAAAATCTCTTCGCTCTCTTGTTAAAAGACTAAAACTGAAAGATCATGTTTTTTTTGAAGGGAAGGTTAATAATCTTGCTCCCTATTACAAATCGGCAGATCTTCTTTTTGTTACTTCTTTATATGAGGGGTATGGAAGAATGTTCCTTGAGGCATTCGCTTCGGGGTGTCCGGTCATTACTCATGATGTCGGCGCCGCGAAAGATATTCTTGGAAACACCAATGGAATAGTCTGTGATGAAGCGGATGAACTCTGTCTTATTCATAATCTGTCTGTGCTTTCAAAAGAGCCCGCGAGTCTTGATCAACTCAAACATTCCGCTCGCGCCAGCGCGGAACATTTTACTCCGAAAACAAAAGAACAATATCTCTCTGAATACCGCGATATGCTGGAAAAAGCGTCGGCGCGTGATGAATTTTTCCCGGTCCATTGACTTTACCAATAGTTGTGGTTTTTTCTCATTTTTGGTAAGGTTTCTTTATGGTATTTGATAATATCCGAACTGAAAGCGATGTAGAGAAACTTAAAAAACGGATCACGAAAGATGCGGTTCTTTTTGCACGTCTGATTGAAATACGCAAAAAAATGAAGTACTCCCGAAGAGGAGAACCTACCTCCGCCAAAGGCTTCGGCGAGGTGAGGGAAGACTCGGCGGTAAAAAGTTCTTCTTACGATATGCCGACCAATGCTGAGGTGCTTGGTTTGTATCGTGAAATGCGCGCTTCGGGAGAAGAACCGGCAAATCCTGTTCTTGAATTGGCGTTGCGAAAAATAAAAACAAAAAGCAATTCGGGTGTGGCGGTCGTTTCTCTTCTTACGAAGCCTTTTCCTTGCCCGGGGAAATGCACCTATTGTCCGACGGAAGCGAATATGCCGAAAAGTTATTTATCAAAAGAGCCGGCGGCCGCGCGCGCACTGACGAATGAATTTGATCCAAGGAAACAAATAACTTCCCGGCTTGAGGCGCTCATTACGAACGGACATGCCGTTGATAAAATAGAAATAATCGTTATCGGAGGAACGTGGAGTTTTTATCATTCAGCTTACCGTGAATTTGTTATCAAAGAATGTTTCCGCGCCTGCAATGATTTTGATCCCATAACCTTTCTGAATCCGAATCCGGAATTACACAGGACTACCCTGTGTACACAGGGTAGTCCTGTGTATGAACTTGACGAACTTCAAAAGCAAAACGAGAAGGCAAAATGTCGGATTGTCGGACTTTCCATTGAAACGCGCCCCGATTACATTACCCCCGAAGAAATACAACGTCTGCGCAATTATGGTGTTACAAAGGTTGAGATAGGCGTACAACATTTAGATGATAAAGTTCTCACCGAGACGAAACGCGATATGACGAAAGCTGATATCGCACGGGCGACAGAATTACTCCGCGATGCCGGAATAAAGGTGGTGTACCACATGATGCCGAACCTTCCGGGAAGCGATGTAAAAAAAGATATTGAAATGTTCCGAGAGCTTTTCGCGGATGGTTCCGGGTTTCAACCCGACATGCTAAAAATTTATCCATGCATGGTTTTGGAGGGAAGTGAATTGTATGAAATATGGAAATCCGGAAAATTCCGCACCTATACCAATGATGAGCTTATGGAAGTTCTCCGTGAAGCAAAAAAACTCGTTCCCCCGTATGTTCGCATTTTGCGTGTTATTCGAGATATTCCGGCTGATTATGTAAAAGCGGGAAGTATCATTTCCAATATGCGCCAATGGCTGGAAGAAGACCAGAAAAAAAATAACTGGAAATGTCGATGTATTCGCTGTCGCGAAGTAAGGGAAAGGGAAGTGGATGTTTCCGAATGTTCTCTCATAAAAAGAGAATATAATACGCTTTCAGGAAAAGAATTTTTTCTGAGCTACGAAGATGAAAAGAAGGACATTCTCATTTCTTTTTTGCGTTTACGGTTTCCCGATAAAAATACAGAAACTACTTTACCGGTTTTGAAAAATTCAGCGCTCGTGCGAGAGCTTCATACTTACGGAAGATTGGTGCCGATTCACAAAGAAGGAGAACAAGGTCAGCATCGCGGTTTTGGAAAACTCCTTTTGGAAGAGGCTGAAAAACTGGCGCGTAAAAACGGCTACAAAAAACTCGCCGTTATTTCTGGTGTCGGTGTACGAGAATACTACCGCAAACTCGGTTACGAACTGGAAGAAACCTATATGGTGAAAGAGTTATAAAAAATACCGCCCCAAATATCGGGGCGGTATAACTTTACGTTACATTAGATTCACTGAATTATACAGAGCCTGTTTGATGAGGTCCTGCTGCGCGAATGGTTTCAGGAAGATCTGCAAATTTTGCATTATGATTTTCCAGATAGTATCCGATAAGTTTTTCCCTCATTTCACGGTAGGCTTTTTTGTCGCCCCACGCGAGTTCCGGATTAAGCAAGTTGTCGTCAATGCCGGGAACATGTTCTGGAATATCCAGGTTGAGCGCGTCAAGATGCTTTGTCGGAACATCGTCCAATTCGCCGTTTAACGCCGCGTGGATGATTCTTCTTGTTGTTGCAAGAGCGAATCTTCGTCCATTTCCATCGGCGGTCCCGCCTTGCCAACCGGTATTTACCAGCCAGACTCGGGGTTGATGTGTTTTAACGCGTTCTTCCAAAAGATCGGTATAGTGATGGAAATGAAGAGGGAAGAAAGCCGCTCCGTAACCGAAGCTGAACTTATGCTTCACAGTGTCTTTTTCTTGACCCATCACCGTACCGCCGCCTTCTGTTGTATAGGCATTGGCAAAATGGAAGAGCGCCGCTTCTGGCGATAATCTTGAAACGGCAGGAAGCACGCCATAGGCATCTCTGGTTAAGAAGAAAATGTTTTCGGGGTGTCCTCCTTTGTTGCCGGGCATGACATTTTTGATGTGCGAACGATCATAGGACACTCGCACGTTTTCAATGCGCGGATTATGCAGACTCGGAATGTTGTCTTCCGTTACGTCGGCATTTTCCACGATGGCGCCGTCGTAAATCGCGTTGTAAATGTCGGGTTCTGTTTCCAGAGAGATACCGATGCCTTTCGCATAACATCCGCCTTCCATGTTACAAACGCCTTCGTCGCACCAGATGTGTTCATCATCGCCGATAAGATATCGTTCAGGGTCGGCAGACAAGGTGGTTTTTCCTCCGCCGGACAACGCTAAGAAAAGCGCGGTATCGCCATGCTCGCCGACGTTTGCCGCGCAGTGCATGGTGAGGTTTCCTTCAAGAGGCAATTCGGTATTCATCATCGTGAAGACGGATTTTTTCATTTCTCCACCGTAGTGCATGCCGGCAAGCAGAATGCGTCTGCCTGTGAAATCAATAAAAATACCGCGTCCTTCTTTCACCCCGTAACTTCGGTGAAGAAGAAATGATGGATCGTTTACTATCGTCCACTCGTCTGAAGTTTTCAAGTTGGTATGTTTTTGCAATTCAATAAACATATTGAGCGCAAATATCGCATGCCACGCATAGTGTGTGTATACTTTTAATTTGCGGGAATGTTTTGTGTTTGCACCGACATACAAGTTGGAAAGGAAAAGCGGTTTTGGCGCATTTTTCGCATGAACGAGCGCGTCTTGCCAGACCATTTCAAAAAGCTTGTCATCAAACGGTTGGTTTAATTTAACGCCCCAGTTGATATGCTCGTCATATCTTGAGCCGGTTACAAAATATCGGGCATCTTGCGAGCGCCCGGTTCTTTCTCCTGTCATGACGCGAATGGCGCCGTGTTTCGTATATCTTGCCTGTGTGACCCCCTCGGTTTCAAATCGGAGGCAGTGACCGGAGAGTTCGTTTCTCCCGAGACTTACAGTGGATATATCTTCAATTTGATGATTGGAATGGTTTTCTGTCATCTGGACATCTCCTGTTTATTTTTCAGTAATCTTGTAAAAGTACAAGGCTAGGGGAGAGCATAACACATTTTAAAGAAAACGCAATAGAATTGGAAACCGCAGAGAAATACACAGACAAAATAAAAATGCCGTGGAAAATCAGCCTAAAAAGGGGTATACTATAATTCTTACGCGACATGAAAATCATTATCCTTCTTAATCAATTTGAACCCACTGATACGAATAAGCATCTTCTGGATGACGTTCTTTTTTTAAGACAGCAGAACATTGATGCGAGAATCTTGACTCTTTCCCACGAGGTTCCCGGAAAAACTCTTTACAGCGAATCGTTGTTCACGAAAGAAAATTTTTCTTGCGTTTCTTTCGGCCGGAAATGGGACCCGAGAGAGTGGAAAAAACTCATCGCTCGTCTTTCTTACGAAGAACCCGATCTTATTATTGTCGGAGAAGAAAAAATAAAAATACTCGGAATTATTTCCGCGCGTCTTTCTCATGTTCAAAACCTTTTTATTTTTTCCTATGATCAAAAAATGATTCAATCATCCCGATCATTTTTTGGAGGTATTTTTGATTATCTTGCCAATCTTTTTATCGTCGCTTCCGATTCGGTAAAAGAAGAGATTCTTTCTCAATGGTTATCTTCTTCTCATGTCGCCGTCATTCCTGCCGGAATCCCCTTTGATGATTACGGAAAACCCCCCGCTCTCAGAATACGAAGTGAATTTGGTTTTGGAGAAAATGAATTTATTTTTCTTTTTGTCGGAGACCTTCTTCCTGAAAAAGGTGCAGACGTTCTTCTTCGTGCCTTTTCAAAAGTACCGGAAGGAAAGCTCCTTATTATCGGCGATGGCGTTGAAAAAAGAAATCTTGAATCTCTCTCCGAGAGTCTGGGTTTAAAAGAGAAGGTTTTGTTTATGAAAACCTATTCGGATGTTCCAGGACTTTTAATGCAAGCGGGGGCGATAGTTTTTCCTTCCAAAAAAGAAGAACCTCCCTCTGTTTTTGTCCCCGCTCTCATTTCCGGACTTCCTGTCATTGTATCAGATTTTCCCGGAGCAGAAGAATTGATACGAAACGGAGAAAATGGTTTAATCGTTAGAAAACAGGATTCAGAAGATCTCGCAGAAGCAATGAAAACCCTTCTTTTGAATCCAAAGATATTCGCTGAATATCAAAAAGATATGAAGAAAGAATTAGAGAAATTTTCCGTTTCGTCTCATTGCGCAAAAATACTTTCTTTCATTAAAACAACAAAGAAAAACACTTTATGAAACACAAAATTTGTTATGTCCTTCCCGAATACAAAGAAGGTCTGGCGACCCACTTCTCCTATATTGAGCGCCTCCTCTGCGAAGCGACCAAAGAGCTTGAGGTTTTTCTTATTATTGAAAAAGGCAATGTACCGAGAGGTAATTTGGGCTGCGTAAAAATAAAAACAATCGGTTCTTCCAATTTTCTGCTTCGTTCCATAAAATTGAAATTCTGGCTTTTATATGCGCGTTTTTACGGATACTGCGATTTTTATGTGCATTATTCTTTTCTTTCCGCCATTACCGCTTCTTTTATCGCAAAGATTTTTGGAGGCAGGGTTTTTTATTGGAACTGCGGAGAACCATGGAAATACAAACGTTCTTTTCTTCGTGAGCGATTTGAACGATGGACGTATCGTCTCGTAACTTTTGTCGTTACCGGTACGGATCATCTTGCCGGTGAATATGCCAAGCATTATGATATTCCGCGGGAGAAAATACTGGCGATGCCGAACTGGATAGATGTTGAACGATTTGAAGAGGAGCCGAACAAGAGGGAACTGCGAAAAGAATTGGAACTTCCCGTTGATAAAAAAATAATTCTTTTTGCTCACCGTCTTTCTCTTCGGAAGGGTTCTCGGATGATCCTTCCTGCCGCAAGAGACCTTCTTTCTGTGAGGAATGACATCTTTTTTGCCGTCGTCGGAACCGGCCCTGATGAAGAAAAACTCCGCGCGCGTGCGCAGGGTTCCGAATCTTTGCGGCATGCCATTCATTTTTTTGGAGCCGTTCCCAATCGTGAAATTCAAAAATATTTTGCCGCGTCGGATGTGTTTTTCATGCCGTCTCAAGAAGAGGGTTTTCCTCGCGTCGTTCTTGAGGCCATGGCATCGGGAGTTCCGATCGTCGCTTCCGATGTCGGCTCTGTTTCTGAAATCATCCCCGTTTCCATGAAGCCGTTTATCGTACACCCGAATGATACCTCCGGTTTTGTCCGAACGCTCAACATGGTTCTTTCTCAAAATTCCGAACAGAGACAAAAACAGCAAAAAGAGCTGAGAGAAAGAGCTCGGGAATTTGCCACCGGTACTGTGGTTAAGAGATTCGTTAAACTTTTTGAACATGCCGGAGGGAAACCTTGCCGACAGTAAAAACACTTTTTCTATGGAAAAAAACAGCGTAAAAGAATTTGAAGATGCGAGGTGGAGAGGAACCGATCAGACCTGCGGTTTTCGCCATTCCGAAGCCCTCAGAATGGTTTCAAAGGGGCAAAATGTCTTGGACATCGGTTGCGGGGACGGGCTTCTTTTAGAGGCACTGGTTAAGAAGGGTGCCGTCGTTTCCGGGGTTGATATCTCGGAGGAGGGGGTGAAGAAATGCCGAGCAAAAGGTCTTGAAGCCTCTGTTTCTGATGCTTCTCATGAGAAACTTCCTTTTCCTGATCATTCTGCTGATGTGGTTACTTTGCTTGATATTCTTGAACATGTTTATTCGCCGGAAGTTCTTTTGAAAGAAGCCATTCGCGTTTCAAGAGGGAGTCTCATCATCGGCGTTCCGAATTTTAATTCTTTGCCGGCGCGCGTTCAGGTTTTGTTAGGAAAAGTGCCGGAAAATAATCTTCCTCATAAGGGGCACTTGTACTGGTTTAATTATGGCGTGTTGTTAAAACTCTTGAAAAAAAATAATCTCCAAATAGAAGAAATGAGAGGAAATACTTTTTGGGAGAATGCGTCTCTTTTTGGTTTGGTAATGAAAGGGTTGTGCCGACTTTTTCCTTCTCTTTTTGCTTTGTCTTTTATCGTAAAAGCGACCGTTATAACTTCCGATAAAAATGAATCATAAACCTTTAAACATTCTCGTTATCAATTGCGACTGGAGAAACCTTTTTGAAACGGATTTTGATGAACTTCTCAAAAAGATGGATCGGTGCCTCATGCACACCGAACTCAATAATTTTTTCTTTTTTTCGTGGTCGGATAAAAGTTACGAAAAGAGAAACGGCGAAAGATTTTTTTCCGTGCATAAAAAAACCGTCTGGAAAAAATTCCGTCCGATGTTTGATTTTTTTTCCATTTTTTCTCTTCCTCTCACTCTTAAAAAACATCCGTTTCGCCCTGATATTATTTTAGTGTATGATCTCGGTTTTTTGCCGACGGCAAAAGCGGTAAAAAAACGCTTCGGAGGGAAAATAGTTCTCTGTCTTATAAACAGGCCGGAAGAACTTGCCCGAACGAGGAAGTTCGCTTTAGTAAAAGCGTGGTACTCTCTCCTCGGGGAAAAGTTTTTCATTCATTCTGCCGATATCGTCTACACCATCAATTCCTCCATGAAG
Source organism: Candidatus Parcubacteria bacterium (assembly GCA_026395595.1). Taxonomy (GTDB): domain Bacteria; phylum Patescibacteriota; class Minisyncoccia; order Phycocordibacterales; family CAIJYI01; genus CAIJYI01. Next base: position 139,287 of record JAPLYL010000003.1, read on the forward strand.
CGCTATATTGAATCTCTTGGATTTCCGAGCGAACAAATAAAGATATTTTCTTGCGATACTATCCGTCGTGACATTCCTTTTATTGAAAATTCCGTTCGCGGAACAATAAGACGACAATACGGCATTTCGCCCGAGAAAAAGATCATTCTTTCTGTCGGAAGATTGGAGGCTGAAAAAGATTTTCCTCGCCTCTTTGAAATACTTTCTCGTTTGGATGAAAAATATCTGCTTATTATTCTCGGAAGCGGAAGTCTTCTTTTTGAATTTCAAAAGAGAGTAAAAGAACTCGGGATTGAAAAAGGGGTCATTTTTGCCGGATTGGTAGAGAGAAAAGACCTTTGGAATTATTATTTGGACGCCGATGTTTTTATGTTACTGTCTCTCTCTGAAGCGCTTGGATTAGTGTTTTGGGAAGCCATGTATATGGGTCTTGCTGTTATCGGGAGTAGGGCAACGGGTATTTTGGAGACTATCGGGAGTGATGGAGAGAGGGGTTTTCTGGTGGGGGAAAAAGATGATATACTGAGCATTACCGAAAAAATAGACTTATGCTTTGCCGGCGGTGAAAAAATAGAAGAAATGAAAAAGAGAGCGCGGGAATACGTAGAAGTGCAAATGAAAAATACTCTATCCATTAACGATATCCTCTAATTTTATGCTTTTTACTCTCAAAAATATCGCCTCTAAATTTAAGTTTACTCCGAAAGGGATTATCCATCTCGGAGCGCATATCGGACAGGAAGCGGAAGATTATTCTTTTGTAAAACATGTTTTGTGGATAGAAGGAAATCCTGACATTATGCCGGAGTTGGAAAAGAACATAAGTAAATATCCGGGACAAACCGCTTTTCAGGCTCTTGTTTCTGATGTTGACGGCGAGGATGTGGATTTTCAGGTTACGAGCAACGGACAGTCTTCCTCCATGTTTGCTTTGGATAAAATGAAAACGCTGTTTCCTGATGTCGTTGTTTCCGAAAAGCTCGCACTGAAAACAAAACGACTTGATACGCTTTTTAAAGAAAAGCATCTTGACCCGAAACAGTATGATTTTTTGATCATTGATGTGCAGGGAGCTGAATTGAAAGCGATAGAAGGAATGGGGAAAATTCTGGAGAGTATAGAGTGGCTTTGCGTTGAAGTAAATCTTGTGAAATTCTACCACGGCACTCCGCTTATGCACGCGGTGGATTCTTATTTGGCAAAAAAGGGATTCAGAAGGATTGAAACCAACCTGAAACCTCGCCAGTGGGGAGACGCTCTGTATCATCGTGAAAAAATGACCAAGTGTGAGCTCCAAAAAACTCTTCTCAAAGATTATCTTTTGGAAGCCAAAATTCTTTTCTTTTTCAAACTTCGGTTCTTACGATTTTTAAGAAAGTATTTGAAACGCGGATAATTACTATGGCGGATAAGAAATCATCAACAGAATCGGCTCATGAAAAGAAAGTTCTTTGTCTTTTTAACCGTGTCAGAGAGGGTTCTCTGGAACGAATAGCAAAAGGGGAGGAAAGTGACAACTCTTATTTTGGAATGCTTCGCCTGGCGCATTTTGGCTATCCTGCGGAATACTTGGAGATTGAGCAATTCTTTTCTCCTGCGGTTTGCAAGTTTTTGCGCAAACACCTGTTGAACATTCATTTTGTTCATACCCCTCTTTTTAGAAAAATTTTGTCATACGATATCGTCTTTACTTCCACAGCCTTTGGAACATTTTTTCTGTGGGTCTTGTATCCGTTCAAGAAACCGAAATGGGTAATGTTTGATTTTAATCTTTTAGGGATTATTGGAGAGAAGAAAACTTTGAAACAAAAAATATTTTCTTTCCTCGTTTCCCGTTCTTCCGGAATCGTTACTATTTCTCGTGAAGGAGCGGAAGAAATAAAAAAAGCATTTCCTCAATTGAAGGAAAAAACGCAATTCATTCCGCTCGGGACGGATACAAAATGGTTTGCGCCTCAAAGCATTCAGGAGAAAAATCTTATTTTTTCTCCCGGAAGAGATCCCGGCCGTGATTATAAAACTTTTTTTGAAGCAGTCCGAGGTATTCCTGCACAGGTAATCATTACCGCCAAACCGCAAAAACTGAAAAAATACTCATTGCCTGAAAATGTAAAACCATCTGACCTCACGGCCAAAGAAATGGTTGACATGTATGCAAAAGCGAAAATTGTTGTTTTACCGCTTCATATCTCTGATGAATACTATAATGCTATGGGGTGTTCTACTCTGGTGGAAGCGATGGCCATGGGAAAGGCAATTATCGCGACTCGTTCCGCCACGATGGAATCCTATATACAAGACGGAGAGAATGGAATTTTGGTTCCGCAGAACGACGCGTTGGCCTTTCGTAAAGCTATAAACGAACTTCTTTCCGACCCCGACAAAAGAAAACGTCTCGGAGAAGGCGCGAGAAAGTTTACCGTTCAATACAGTGAAGCGGAAAAATTCGCGAAAAACCTCGCTGATTTTTTTGAAAAAATATGAAGAAATTATTACACGAACATCGGTCGGTCATAAAGTTTTTGGCAACGGGCATTTTTGTCTTTTTGTTCAACCTAGCCGTCCTCTCTTTGTTTACCGAAGCGTTTAAAATATGGTACCTCGTTTCTTCTGTCCTTTCTTATACTCTTTCCGTTATTTTGAATTTTTCTCTTCAGAAGTTTTGGGTGTTTGAAAACTCAGCAAATGAAAAAACAAAAAAACAATTCATTTTTTATCTTTTTGTCGCTTGCTCCTGCTTAATCCTTAATACTTTGTTTATGTACGTTTTGGTAGATTATGCGAGAATACACTATTTGCTTTCGCAGGCTTTTATTACCGCCGTACTCGCCACTTTAAACTTTTTTATTAATAGAAATTTTATATTCGCTGAAAAATAATACTATGATGTTTTCAATTAACTCCTGGGTAAGAAATCACAAGAAAGATTTTGTCGCTTTGTTCTTTTTTATGGTCGTCGCCGGCGGATGTGTTCTCTACGGATTCACCCTTCCTTTTTCTGTAAACGGAGACACCTATGTTTCCCTCCTCGCGAATAAAGCCTCGGCAGATATCAGTTATCCGGACAGAGAGATGATTCTGCGAAATGATTTTAGACCGTATCTTTACCCCAGCGTTCTTCAATTTTTCAATGACCGCTTCACCCCCCATGACTATACGTTTATTTTTCTTTTCTTTCTGGTCGTCGCTACCGGGTTTGCCGGGTATGTCGCTCTTCGTATGCTTGGATTTTCACGAACCGTTTCTTTCGTCGTGTCTTTAATTGCTTTACCTCCACGGTCCAGCATTGGTTCTGAGATTTGGGGAGTTTTTGTCCCAGGGGATACCCTTGGGAGGACCTTTGGACTTCCTGTTCTTTGGCTCTTGGCGGCATGGTTCATTAAAAGAAAACATGAGAAAAAATCTCTCTGGCCTGTCTTTGCCGTTTTGGGTCTCACGACCTATGTACATCCGGTCAGTATTATTTTCTTCGGTGGAATGCTGTTTTTGATTATGCTGTACCAGATCATAAGCGAAAAAAATTATCGAGAAGGAATAAAGGATTTTGCGATAAGTATTGTTATGTTCGGTATTGGCGCATCTCTTCTCCTTCAAAGGATTTTTACTACGACTTCTCGTATTGCCTCAAAACACGAGGGAATGCTTCCTGTTACCAGTGCGGAATATGCACAGGCGGTATTTTCAAGGATTCGTTGGGATTTTCCTCCGGCGAGTACGGTATGGTTGCGCGTTGTGTTTATTATCAGTTTTGTGTTCGTTGCCGGAGCGATTTGGGCCTATCTCCAAATTTGCAAACAGAAACCGTCAAAGGAAAATACTCTTTACCGAGAGATCTATCGTTTTGCTGTTCCTCTTATCATTTTTTCTGCGGTTCTCTCCATTGTTCTCCCGTCTCTACAGATTTGGCTTATGCGCGAGTATAATTGGCCTCTCATTCTTCAACAAGGAAGTCGCATGTTCAAGTACTATTATTTGGCGGTATTCCTTCTTTTTGCGGTCGCATTATCGGTATACATAAAAAAGTATTCTCCCAAAAAATATGTCATTGCTCTTATTGTGATCATCGGAATGACAAGTTCTTCTTTTGGTCTGGAATGGTTTGAGTTTCTTATCGGATATAAAAATTACTGCGATGGATTTATTCCCGTTGCCTTGCAAAAAAAGACTTTTGCAAAAGCAGACACAAAAATGTATCCGGAAATTTGCCAAGAGATGAAAAATGCCGGGATCAAAAAAACAGACCTCGTACTTTCCGGAGATTTTCCTCTGCGGTATTTTTGCGAAACAAAACTTCTCGCCACTTTAGAGGAAGGGTCATCATACCTTATGGCTGGGAAATCTGAGATGGTTTGGTGGTATCGAACTTTTTGGCAGCAAGACGCCGCTTTCAATAAATCCGAAGATTTGATTGATTTTGCAAAAAAGCAAAAAGCCAGCTATGCTTTGGTCACGGTTGGGTCTCCTCTTGAGCAAGAGTTTGAAGGGAAGGGTATGATAAAAACAAAGGGGACTGTCTATTCTGTCGTTAAATTCTAATAAAATTCACATGAAAATATCCGTAGTTATTCCCGTGTATAATGAGTCAAAAAGTCTCCCTGAACTTTTTTCAGAGATTATTCAGGTTTTGGAACGGGAGAAATTGGCTTTTGAAATCATTGCGGTGAATGATGCTTCCAAGGACAATAGCTGGGAGGTGCTCAAGAAATTTGCATCTTCCGATACACGAATAAAAGCTATCAACTTCCGTTCCAATTACGGGCAGACTTCGGCTATGTCGGCAGGAATAAAAAATGCTACGGGTGATGTTATTGTGCCGATAGATTCTGATCTTGAAAATGATCCCGCTGATATTCCGAAACTTTTGAAAAAAATGAGAGAGGGATACAGTGTCGTTTCCGGTTGGAGAAAGGATCGTTGGGGAGATAATGCGTTTACCCGAAAGCTCCCGTCTGTATGCGCGAATTGGCTCATCTCTCATATTTCCGGAGTATATTTACACGATTACGGTTGTACGCTCAAAGCCTACGAACGCGATATTATCGCCGAGGTGGAATTGTATGGTGAGATGCATCGATTTATTCCGGCCTATGCCGTGTGGAAAGGAGGAAAAGTTGCGGAAATTCCGGTCAATTATCGCCCGAGAAAATACGGCGAAAGTGCTTATGGAATGTCCCGTATTTTCCGCGTCATTCCCGACCTCGTTCTTCTTAAATTTTTCATCAAGTACATGAATCGCCCGATTCATTTTTTCGGCGGTTTGGGTTTTATTTCTTTTGCTCTCGGTATCCTTTCAGGGATCACCGCGATAGGATTGAAAATCTTCGGTATTCGCGATTTTGTTCAAACTCCATTACCGTTATTCACCGCGCTTTTCATTATTGTCGGAGTACAACTTGTCGTTATGGGTCTGCTTGCAGAAATGATAATGAGAACCTATTACGAGTCGCAGGATAAAACAGCGTACTCTATAAAAGAGAAGATTAATCTGTAAAACAGATATGGAAAAAGAAAAAAGCAAAAAGCAAAAAGGAACGGACGACGGGAAAATAACTTCTTTTACTCAACTTGAAGTTTGGAAAACGGGACATAAAACGGTTCTTGATGTTTATCTTATTACTAAAAAATTTCCAAAAGAGGAAATTTTTGGAATAACTTCTCAAATGAGAAGATGCGCTGTTTCCATTACTTCAAACATAGCAGAAGGATTTGGTCGGTTTTCGTATAAAGAAAAAGTACAGTTTTACGCGATTGCGCGGGGTTCAATAACAGAATTGCAAAACCAGCTTCTTATTTCAAAAGATATCGGTTACCTTTCAAAATCAGAATTTGAAAGGATCGCAAAGAAAACAGTTGATACGCACAAAATGTTACAAGGTCTTATTAAAAGTTCTCAAAAAAGGATTCAGGGTGTTGAAAGCTAACCTTTTTTCTTTTTGCTTTATTCTTATTGCTTAAAATATATGTGTGGTATTTCCGGATTCATCGGACAAGGAACAAAAAACGATCTTCTAAAGATGGTTGGTTCTTTAACGCACCGCGGACCGGATGACCAAGGGATTTTTTTTGAAAACGGTGTGGCTCTTGGGCATACACGGCTTTCCATTCTTGATCTTTCACCGCTTGGACATCAACCGATGTTTTCAGAAGACAAGGCGGTGAGCATCGTTTTTAATGGAGAGATTTATAATTTTCAGGAGCTTAAAATTGAGCTTTCTTTAGAAGGATATTTTTTTCAAGGCACTTCTGACACTGAAGTGATACTCGCTCTCTATGAGAAATATGGAGAGAAATGTTTTGAAAAAATGCACGGAATGTTCGCTATTGCTCTTTACGATAAAAAGAACGAACGCCTTATTTTGGCACGCGACCGAATGGGGAAGAAACCCCTTTATTGGTCTTTTTTGAACGGAACGCTCGCTTTTGCTTCAGAAATGAAGAGTCTTTTGCAACATCCCTCTTTTAAGAAAGACATAGATCTTTTTGCTCTCAATAAATATCTTTTGTATGAGCACATTCCTACTCCGCAAACCATTTTTAAACACGCGAAAAAACTAGAAGCTGGGCAGTATTTAGTGTATGAAAAAGGGGAGATACGAAAAGAAAAATACTGGAAGCCTGATTTTATGGAAAGCGATATTTCTTTTGAGGAGGCACTGGTTTCTTTAGATAAGGGAATTGATTCCTCAGTAAAGGAACGAATGGTTTCGGACGTTCCGCTCGGTGTATTTTTGAGCGGAGGATTGGACAGTTCCGCCATCGCCTATTATGCACAAAAAAACTCAGAACAGAAAATAAAAACATTTTCCATTGGTTTTGACGAAAAAAGCTTTGATGAATCGGGGTACGCAAGGGAAGTCGCGGATTTTCTGGGAACGGAACATTACGAGAAAAAAGTGAGTGTGCAAGATCTTCTTGATATTATTCCGGAACTCTCACAAATGATGGATGAACCACTTGCTGATGCTTCCATCATTCCGACCTATCTCTTGTCTAAATTTGCAAAGGAACATGTGACGGTCGCTCTTGGAGGCGACGGTGGAGATGAGCTCTTTGCCGGTTATCCGACATTTCAAGCGGATATTTTATGGAAGTATTTTCCAAAATTTTTAATTTCTCCGGCAGAGAAAATTCTTCGCCGACTTCCTGTTTCTCATAAAAATCTCGGCCCCATATTCCAGTTGCTCAAATTTCTTGAAGGAGCAAAAGAAAAAGACCCGCTTGTCCGCCATCAGAAATGGTTGGGTGCTTTTACTGATAAGGAAAGACAAGAGTTGTTTGCACCAGAAAAATGGAAATTTTTGGAAAAAGGAAAAGCTGATGGGTATGAAGATCTTAAAACGTATGAAAAAGAGGCCGATAAGGCAAGCGAAGGAACGAAACTTCTCTATTCTTATGAACGCTCTTACTTGATGGATCACGTGATGGTAAAGGTGGATCGTGCAAGCATGCGCGCGTCGCTTGAAACGCGGGCCCCGTTCCTTGACCATGAGTTCGTTGAACTCGCGAACTCACTTCCTTTTTCCTATAAGTTACATGGCTTCACGACGAAATATATTTTGAAGAAGTTAATGGAGAAAAAAATACCGAAGAATATAATTTATCGCAAAAAGAAAGGTTTTGGCATACCGGTGGCAAGCTGGCTTTCCTGTGAACTGAAGGAATTTTGTGATAACACTCTTTCGCGAGGAGCTATCCAAAATGCCGGTTTTTTTAATTACTCTTATGTGGAAAAACTAAAAAGAGAACATTTCCAAAAAGAGAGAAACCACGCCAAAAAACTCTGGACTTTGCTCGTCTTCCAATTGTGGTATAATGCGTGGGTGAAAAGTTTCTAATGTTTTTGTTATCAAATAATTTTTTATATTTCATCATGGCCTCAGAAGAACGTTTTGGATACGAATGGGATAAATATGACTTTATGGACCCGATCTATGAAGAACAGTTTAAAAATTGGACGGGTAAACCTGCAGAGTTTTGGCGAGGAAAAGATATTCTTGATGCCGGTTGCGGTATGGGAAGAAATAGCTATTGGCCCTTAAAATATGGAGCCCGTTCTGTGGTCGCTTTTGATAATGACGAACGGTCGCTTGCTTCAGTAAAACAAACCCTCTCTGAATTTTCTCACGCAAAAATTGAACGTCATGATTTGTCTGAAATTGGTTGGAAAAACCAATTTGATATTGTTATGTGTATTGGAGTTCTTCATCATGTACGCCGACCGGAACTTGCTTTGAAAAATATGGTTCAGGCATTACGAAATGGGGGAGAACTTGTGATTTGGGTTTACAGTTATGAAGGAAATGAATGGATTGTTCGTTTTGTAAATCCAATTAGGAAAAAAATTACATCGCGGTTGCCTTTGCCAATCGTTCATTTTTTGTCTTACTTGTGTTCTGTACCTTTGTGGATTTTTGTTAAGATATTTCACGGACCAACGCCGTACATGAAACAACTTTCGTCCTTTACTCTTCAACACGTTCACTGTATTGTTTTTGATCAGCTGATACCTTCTGTTGCAAATTATTGGAAAAAAGGCGAAGTGGAATCACTTGCAAAATCGGCTGGTTTGAAGAACTTTTCAGTAAAAAAACCAAAAAACAATATGGGATGGATATTGACCGCAAAGAAAAATTCGGGCTAATCTCCAGAAGAAACTGACATGAAAAGAGAACACTATGATATGATGCGTCAAACGGAGGATTCCCACTGGTGGTATCGTGTTCGCCGCGCCTTAATATGCCGTCTGGTGGCCTCCTATGCCTCTAAACGAGGTTCTGGAAATCCTCTTCGTATCTTGGATATTGGTTGCGGGACAGGGGGTCTTTTTCAGGAATTACAGGCTTTTGGCGAGGTAAAAGGAATTGATTTTTCGGAGCGCGCCGTCTCTTACTGCCGAGAGCGTGGTCTTACGGGAATGGTTGTCGCTGATGCGACTTCTCTTCCTTTTAAAGATGAATCGTTTGATTTGGTTATTGCTATGGATATTTTGGAGCACCTGAAAAATGACGCAAAAGGATGTTCCGAAATAGAAAGAGTTTTGGTTCCCGGAGGAACGGCTCTTATTACGGTTCCCGCTTTTATGTTTTTATGGAGCGTTACGGATGTGCTTTCAGAACATTATAGCCGGTATACCAAAAAAGGAATAGAGGGAGTCTTGAAAAAAACAGGAATGATTATCCGATACTCCACCTATTTTAATACTTTTTTATTCCCCTTTATTGCCGGGGTGCGTTTGTTTGTTAAATTTTTCCGAATCCCCATGCGTTCAGAAAACAACGTCGGTGGAAAACTTTCCAATCGAATTTTCTATGAGATATTCCATCTGGAATCGCTTTTGATTCCATACCTTTCTTTTCCGTTCGGTGTCTCTATTTTAACTATTGTTGAGAAAAAATAATCAGGAGAGGCAAGAATAATATACAGCCCGTGTTTTTTCGGCGGTTTTTTTCCATGAGTATTCCTCTGCTTTTTTATTGCCGAGCTGTATAAGCTGTGATCGGTAATTTCGGTCTCCGCAGATTTTTTTAAGCGCTTTGGTGAGGGAGGTCGGATCCGTGGGTTCAAAGTATATGGCGGCATTTCCCGCTATTTCGGGAAAACAACTGGCGTTGCTCAGCACTGCGGGGCACCCAGAGGAGAGTGCTTCCAATATGGGTATGCCGAATCCTTCATACAGCGAAGCAAAAACAAAACATTCTGCGTGGCGATAGAGATAGGAAAGTTCACGGTCGTCCGCTTCTTGGCGTACAACTTTACGTTCAATGCCGAGTTCTCGGATAAGTGATTCTTCTTCTTTGGTAAAAACTCCTCCTCCTGCACAGAGGAGATACAGATCTTTTTCCGAAAGAAGAAGGGGTGCTGCTCCACGAACCACTACCGAGAAATTTTTATACCGTACTCGGCTTCCGACATAGAGAAGATATCGCTTTGGTGTTTTTATTTTTTTCGGTTCTATTTCGTTGAAGTTAGAAGCGAGGTAGACGACGTCAATTTTTTTGGGATCAATCCCGAGAATTTTTACGAGATCATTTTTTGTATTCTCAGAAATGGCGATGATTCTCGTTGCTTTTTCTGTGAGAAGTTTTTTTTGCGGAGCCGTGATATTTTTGCTGACAAAGTATTCAGGATATAGCTCATGGATCATATCGTAGACAGTAATGACGAATGGTTTTTCTTTAAGATAGGGAAGAAAGTACGGGTCGTAATGCGTAGGGTGAAAAACATCAAAGTCTGATTTTTCCAAAGCCCGTATTGAAGTGCGTTTATTCGCGCGTTCCTTGAGTGTCGTATACCATCTTTTTGCCGTTGCTGAATTTCTCAATAAGATACGAAGACGGGAAAGAAGACTTTTTTTGTCCGAAAACATTTTCGTTGCTTTTGCAACCTTCGGGTTTGATTTGATATAGTCATTATTGGTATGCTGAAGCGCTATATCGTACGAATAGCCGGGAATTCCCTCTGAATGGCGGGTAACCTCAGAAAAGATGCGCGAAGCCCCTCCAAACCGCTGGTGACTCCAAATTTGATGATCGTAGAGTACTTTCATATTATTTTGATTTAAACGGTCGAAGTTCATAATGATTCATTCGCGGTATGGGTTTCCATTTGAGTATTGTGCTTAGTTTGTTCCAGATGCGCCGATAAATGACGGTTGGCGATATCATGTAGAACCAAAGGGGATTGATGAGGAACTTTTTTGAAGTAATGAGGTGAAAATTCTTGCCGTCAGTATAGAGATTTTTGTGGAATTTTTTTGCGATAAATTCCAATGTTTTTTCGGAATAAAAGAAAATATGTTGACCATTATTAAGATTCAAGTAATTCCATTTTTCGTCTATTTGCTCTTTTTTTGGCAATAAAGTTGTGGAAAAAAGAAGGCTGTCTGTGTGTCGAAAAAACTCTCCAATTTCAATCATTGGTTCGTTTAAGTGCTCAAAAACTTCGAAAGAGGTGATCATCTCGTAATAATCTTTTCCTGAGGATAATTTTCCTTTTTCAAAATCTTTAGCAAAAAGATTGGAACAATACTGATCGTAAAGATAAAAATCCAAACCACTATCTTGCATGAGTCGTACGAACATTCCATATCCACCGGCATAATCAAGAAATGAGCTTTTTTGATTAAAACATTTTTTGATTACGTACAGAGTTAAACGAGCGCATGCGATGTTTCTTGATATCAATCCCGTATCTTGTTTGGTTATTGGGTCTGTATAGGCTTTCTCAAGCCAATTCGGTTTATTGATTTGTACCGCTTCGCAAAAAGGACAACGAAAAAAAACTGCTGTAATTTTTTTTAAAACGATGGCTGTAAAAATTAATTTTGTTTTATTTTGGCAAACTTTGCATTTCATATTTTCATCGTTTTCTTTTTGTAGATTAGAAAGTGTTTTTGTTTTGTAAGTCCATTTCTTTTTGTATGAAAGATAGAGCAAGGAGATTGTCTTCTTTTGAAAACACAGCGATATCATAATAAGGAAAGGAACCTGTTTTTCTGTATGCGTAATAATATAATTGTTTGATCGTTTCTGTTTCTTTAAGAGTACAGGATACAAGAAAACGGCCAAGATTGTCGTAAAACAGCACTCGTTCATATCCTATTTTCGCGAGAGCCAAAAGAATATCAACGCCGTCGTCTTTGTTGTTTTGCAGGAAGAAACGGTCCCACTCAAAAAACAAGACAGGTTTTTCTTCCGAAAGATACTTCCAGCCTCCGCGAATGATTTTTACATCATAGCCGTCTGTATCTATTTTAATAATATGAGCGCGAGAAAAATTGTTATACTTTTTTAAAATGATATCAAGCGTTGTTATTGATATGGGTTTTTCTTCTCTTTTTTCTTGAACATGGAGGGTTCCCTCGTTACTTACTAATGTTCCATTTACTGTACCGTCTTTTTCTCCAAGAAAACACTGACAGGCTTTTGTGTTTTTAAATTTCGAGAGATTTTTAGAGAGAAGCTTAAAGTATTTTTCGTCTCCTTCTATACAGAGTATCGGGATGTTTGGGATTATTGTCTGGACAAGAGCAACAGTGTCACCGATATTTGCCCCAACATCTATCATTTTCAAATCGGGATATTTTTCTTTTGTGTGGGCGATAAGTCTCGGCAGATTTGCTGAATATCCGGGGTTATTTTTAAGATGCCTAGGGAGAGCATGGTCTCCGTTCATTGTAATAATAAAATTTCCAATTTTTACATTTTTTGAATCTTTGGAAGTAAAGGCCAATACATATAAGAGCATTGAAAAGCGCCAGATTTTTTTAATTATGTTTTTCATTGCAGTGATACCATGGTATCATGATAGGAAAAGCGGTGCAATTATACATTTTTGACAAGGAGTCAAACACCTTTTATGAAACTTATTTATTTTACTTCAAAAATTTTTCCCGCTTCTACCGCTGACCATTTTTTTGTACTTCAAATGGCGCGAGCTTTTACCTCACTTCTTCATGCGGATTTTTTGTTGATCGTTGGAGCGGAACACAATGACGAACTTCGTGATATTCCGCATTATTCTTTCAATTTGAAAATGAGAAGAGGGAAGCGAATCTTCATTTTTTTTAAATTTTTATTCGTTGTTTTTACGAGAAGATTGTATACTTCTGATACTGTCTTTTTTACCAATGACCGTTCTTTGTTGCGAATACTCTTTTTCTGGAAAAGTATTTTACATTTTAAATATCGTGTGGTTTCGGATTGGCATATGCTCCGCGATGATGAAGAAGAGTCTGATATCATTAAAAAAAGTGATGGGTTGGTAACTACCACAAAACATCTGAAAGACCTCGTGGAAAGCCGTTTTGGGGTTCCTGGGGATAAAATACTTACGGCTTATGGGGGCGTAGATATGGATATATTTTCAAAAATAACGGAGTCTCCTGAGTCTTTACGAAAACGTTTGAATTTGCCAGTCGCCGATTTCTTGGTTGGGTATGTTGGGTACTATAAAACTATGGGAATGTCTAAGGGACTAGATACTATGATAGAAGCTCTGTCTTTTATTTCTGATAAGACGGTAAAGATGGTTTTTGTTGGAGGAGGAAAAGAAGACATTGAAGAGTATTCAAATTTTGCCAAAGAAAAAGGAGTTTTTGACCGAGTGATATTTATTCCTGTCGTTTCTCCAGAAACGTTAGCTCTTTATGAAAAGGCGGTTGATGTTCTCGTTATTCCATATCCCGACAAACCACATTTTCGCGAGTATGGTTTTCCTATGAAAACGTATGAATATCTCGCTGCAAAAAAACCGGTTATTTATTCTGATCTGACAATCATTAGAGAAGTTCTCTCTGATTGCGCAATTTCTTTTAATCCCGGAGTCTCAAAAGACCTGTCTGAAAAAATACTTGAAATAAAAAATTCTCCTTTAAAAACAAAAGATTTTATTGAACGCGCGTATGAAAAAGCGCAAGATTCTACTTGGAAAAAACGAGCTGAAAAGATTATCGCTTTTGCAAGAGACATTTAATAAATATCTTTGAACCGTCCCAATACTTTTTCACTTCGCCTATTTTGAAAAGAGGGGAGAAGAAAAACATATTAAAAACAGAAGATCCTCCTGAAGCATTCATTCCACAAAGGGTTCGCCATCTTTCATAGATGACCTTGTTGAGAGAGTTTGTTTTGTAAACCGGATTTTTTTTATTCGCTTCTAATATCTTCGTAAGCCATTTTTCTTCTCTCTCTAGAAAAAGAATTGTCGGTTCGTTTTTTGCCGGCTTAAGGAAATTGTGTAGACGTTTTTCCTTGTCGGTTTGTTCAATGTCTAATTTCTTGAGCATTTTACGCCGAACGAGGTACGCAATATCCCACGTTTCTTGTTTGTGAGCTTGAAAAGCGCTATCCGGATGGATGCGATAGCGTAAAAGGACTTTTGGAATGTTGGTTATGGGAAAATGTTTCAGGCACCGAGACCAAAGTTCATAGTCTTCGCAGTATCGGATAGAGGTATCATAGTTCAGGTTGAATTTTTCAAAAAGGCTTTTTCGGAACATGACGGTCGGATGAGCTATGGAAGTATAAAAAAGCATATTGGCACGGAGGTCGTCAGGATTGATAGGTACTTTATCCACGACCGATTTTCCTGCACCGAAAGTTTTGTACCACGTTCCGCACAATCCGATTTCCGGGTGTGTATCCATGAATTTTACCTGTTCTTCAAAACGGTCGGGAAGGCAGATGTCATCCGCGTCCATTCTTGCAATGTATTCTCCTCTGGAAAGATTTACTCCGTCAAAAAGATTTTTTTGCAGTCCTCTATTTTTTTCACGGTTAATAAGACGAATTCTTTTGTCGTTATAACTTTTTATAATACCAAGACTTCCGTCTGTGGAAGCGTCGTTCATGATAATAAACTCAAAATCCTTGAAGGTTTGATTTAAAACACTCTCTATCGTATCGCGAAGGTATCCTTCACTGTTATACGCCGACATGACGACGGATATTTTCGGGTTGTTGGTCATAATGATACAGTATCAAGTATTTTTATTGCGACGTCCAGCCTGTCGGACGGGATGAAAATGGAGTATTTAAGACCGGCTTTCATCCCCATTTCAATGTCTTTTTGCGAATCGCTTATTAAAATAGAACTTTCTATTTCAATTGGGTACTTTTCTCGGGCTTGATTGATGAGTCCGGGTTTGGGTTTTCGACATTCGCAGGAATTTTCTTCATGCGGGCAGAAGAACACATCTAAAAGACTGACACCTTTTTGTCTGAGCGTATCTGTCATGTGTGAATGGATGGCCTCTAGGTCTTTGTTTGTCATTATTTTTCTGGCAATACCTCTTTGGTTTGTAATAATGATTATTTCAAAACCAAGATCTTGAAGTCGGCGCATCAGATCAAAAATTCCATCATTCCAAACAAAATTTTCAACACCCGTAATATATTGGTGTTCCTTCGCTTTTTTATTAATGACCCCATCCCTGTCAAAAAAGGCAACTTTTTTCATTATTCGTGATGTTTGTGAACGAAGAGCACCCGGCTGCCTTCCGGTTCAAAATTAATCGGCATTTCTTTGTATTTTTTGAGTGCCGATTTTATTTTTTCATGATTGTTTTTTGAAGCATACACCATAAGGAAACCACCACCGCCAGCTCCTAGAATCTTTCCTCCTTCGGCACCGTTTTTTATTGCCGTGTTGTACATGGAGTCAATTTCTCCGTTGGAAATTCCTCCGTTCAAAGTTTTTTTTAAAAGCCATGCTTCGTGGAGCATTTCACCAATTTCTCCTGTTTTATTATTTTCTATCGCCTTTCTCATCTCGTGCGCCATTTGCACCATTTTTTCAGTATTTTGGAATTTTTGTTTATCGCTTAATCCGGCAATTTGGTTTTTGAGAAGACTCCCTGTTTGGCGCGTGATTCCAGTATAAAAAAGCAACAAAGAATCCTCTATTTTTTTTAGAGTGTTTGAAGAACAGATAATAGGACTCACTGAAACATGACCGTTAGGGGAGTATTCCATAAATTTCATTCCACCGTAGCTTGCGATGTATTGATCTTGCTTTCCGATAGGTTCCTTCAGTTTTCCGATTTCTATTTGGCATGCTTCATCTGCCAGTTGTTCTTCTGACACTGTTTTTCCTTGGTAGGCATAAAGCGCTTTTAAAAGACCGACAGTGAAACTGCTGCTGGATCCGAGGCCTGTCCCCTTGGAAGGTATATCTGCGATTGTGACGATTTCAATTCCTTTGTTTATTCCAGTATGCTTCATGCAGGCTTTTGCTCTGGTATGTTCCAATTTTTGAAGAGTATCCACTATTTCGGTTTGAGAATAACTGACGCGAATTTTCTCGTCAAATTTTTTATTCAGACAGACATAGACATATTTATCTATTGCTGTGGAAAGTGTAGCTCCAGGGGATCTTTTATAGAACTGAGGAATGTCGCTTCCTCCGCCCATGAAACTTATTCGCAGTGGTGTCTTTACTATAATCATGTTGTTTTTAGAAAATGAAGTTCTTTATTTCGAGTTGCGCTCGATTATATGTTTCGGGCGTACCGACATCAAGTAAAAATTCTGACATCAGGTACACATGCAAGGCTTCGTTTTTTGAGAGAAGAGAAGGGAAGACGTCGTGTCCGAAATCTAAAAGCTCTTTATTCATATTTTCCAAATGCTGAAAAATACTTTTATTCAAAACATATATTCCCGCATTCGCCTGATTGCTTATTATATCTTTCTCTGCGGGTTTTTCAATAAATTTATTGATTTTTTTGTTTTCATCAAAAACAATAATGCCTTTTGAAGAAGGGTTTTTTTCATAGTACGAGGCAATCGTGGCGGTACCTTTATGCGCTTTTAAAAACTCAGAGTAATTGATATTGGTAAGATTATCGCCATAAACAACGAAAAAATCATCTTCATTTTTGAAAAAATCGCGGTTATGAAAAAGTGTCCCCGCGCTTCCGAGAAGTGATGACTCGTAGGCTATGGTAATTTTTATTTCCGGATTCTTTTTTTTATATTCTTCCACGAACTCTGAAATTTTATCCGCGAGATAATGGGTGTTGATAAGGACTTCATGTACCCCGTGTTTTTGCAAAGAATTGAGATGATAGGCAAGTAAAGGTTGTCCAGCGATAGGGACGAGTACTTTTGGTATTGTATCGGTGAGCGGACGAAGACGCGTACCGAATCCTGCTCCAAGAATCAGCGCTTTCATTTTTTTATTTTTTTAAAATCGTATGCTGTTTTTATTATCTCGGAAATATCCGTATACTTCGGTTTCCAGCCAAGAAATTTTTGTGCCTTTGTTGCGTCCGCAATAAGCTTTGACGGATCTCCCGGACGGCGATCTCTGATTTGGTAGGGAAGTTTTTTCCCCGAAATTTTTTCGGCAGCAGAGATTAATTCCAGAACAGAAAATCCTTTGTTGATACCAAGATTGAATTGTTCACAAGTCGGCTTTCCTGAAAGAAGCAATTTTCCGGCCAAAAGATGAGCGGAAGCGAGGTCGTTTACATGAATATAGTCGCGGATGCCTGTTCCGTCTTTGGTTTGAAAATCATTTCCGCACACGTAAAATACCTCTCTTTTTCCGAGTATTGTTTCGATGATAGAAGGGATTACGTGATTTTCAGGGGTATGATGTTCTCCTATTTTTTTTGATTCATCACAGCCGGAAGCGCAGAAATATCGGAAGGATATGGAGTTGATTCCATAGGCTTGGTGATAATCTTTAAGTATTCCTTCAAAGATAAGTTTTGTTTTTCCGTAAGGATTCGTCGGATTTTTGGGGTGATTTTCTTTGATTATTTCCGACTCCGGTTCTCCATAGACGGAAGCAGAAGAAGAAAAAACGATATTTTTTACACCCGTTTCTTTCATTGAGGAAAGTACATTTAATCCTCCTTTTATGTTCGTATGGTAGTATTCTTCCGGGGTTTTCATTGAATCGGGCACGCTCGCGAGCGCGGCGTAATGGACCACTAGATCTATTTTGTATTTTTTGAAAACCTTCAAAAGCGCTTCTTTGTCTCGGATGTCTGTTTGAGAATAGACAAGGTTCTCGTGTTTGATAACATTATTTTTCCCTTCGCGAAAATTATCCACTACCACTATTTTGTAGCGCGATTTCGCTTTATTCACAAAATGACTTCCGATATATCCGGCACCACCGGTAGCAAGAATGGTTTTCATGTTTTTAACCCTCGTCTTTCAGCAGATCCATAAAGACATTTTTAATCGTATGATTGAGAATAAGGTGGACATCTTCTGAGATTTCCATGTCGTTGATATTAGCATTTATTGAGTATTTTGCGAGTTTTTTCAATTTTCCTCCGTCATACCCGGTTAGTCCTACGGTTGCGTTTCCTTGTTCGTTGGCATATTCCACCGCTTTTATGACATTCTTAGAATTTCCGCTTCCCGATAATGCGATGACGAGATCTCCCGGATTCAGAAAGTTTTTTAGTTGTTCAATAAAGACTTCATCATAGGATAGGTCGTTTGAATAGGCGGTAATGGTTGCCATGTTATCAGTAAGCGAGTGGACGTGAAATTTTTTGTGTTTGCCATAACTCACTCCTTTGTTCAGGTCGCATGCGATATGCGAGGCGGTGGAAGCACTGCCACCATTTCCAAAAACGAATATGATATTGTCATTTTTATACGTCTCAAAAATAACATGCGCGACTTGATTGATTTCGTCTCGGCTCAGTGCTTTGACGCAAGACGCTACTTTTTCCAAGTAGTTATTGATTTGTTCTTTTTCTTCCATACAAATATAAAATAAAAATAAATAAGGGTGTCAAATTTTATAATTTTATCCATAAAGAGGGAATTAGGTCTCTTTCTCTCTCCCTTTCTTTTATGAACCATTTTTTGGGTGTTACGATGATTTTTCCCTTATTCTGATTGAGCCAAGCTCCCCACCAACTGAATGTGCTGTTTGCTGTTATGTTGTGTCTGCATTTGCTCATAAGTATGAGCTCTTGGCAATCAGTAAAACCAAAATCAGAGACAAATGTCACTAAAAAATCAAACCTGATATTTTTTTTCACCCAATCCATATCATCCGAAAAAACAAACAACTCAATATCTCCCATTCTTTCTTTTATATACTTGATTGCTTTTTCATAATACTCGTGTGGGCAGTTCTCGTATACTCGCACGTTTTTTTCCGAGAGATAATCCCCCCGCCGAATATGAAGAGAAACTGAGTTTACTCTGGAAATTTTTTTGAGCAGAGTTTCATATTTTTCGTCTTGAACATCTTTGAGAGTGAAATCTTTTTTCAAAATATCTTCTATCCCTTCAAAATATTTTGGACTTTGCCAATACCCGTCAAGAAAAACATTTTTTTCAGTGGAGAGAATTTTTGAGTCAAAAGCAAAGGACGATTCCTTTATGCGTTGAACAGATAGTGAGTTTATCTTTTGAAATGTGGTAATCGGTTTCCCTGAGATATTAAAATTCTCAAGAGTGAATTGTCGGTCTGGTGAATTTTTATACCATGATAAGTCAAAGGCAAGTTCGGTTTTTTGATCAAGGGAAAGTCCGCGCCCCAGCGCATACTGAAACATCTGGTTGCCGATTCCTCCAAAAAGTTTGACAATAATCATTATATTTTTTCTGCTAAAACGTTATACCCAAAACAGAGCAATTCGTTTGATCCAGAATCTTTTTTATTATACTTGTTTAAGATACTTAGTGTTATTTTGAAGACTATCTTTTCAAAAATACTGGTCTTAGAGTGTGAGTATCTTCCCGCTATTGATGGAATTCTGCGCACTTCTTGTGCTAAGTATTCGTAGTAATTTCCGTTTGGAGCAATGTCTATTATTCTGAAACCATTTTCTCTCAGGACTTTTTCATAGAAATATTTATTAAAACCGGTACTGAAATGGTATGGAGCAAAATGCGTCATGCTGCAAAATGGCGCAGTGATTATAAGTTTTCCTTTGGTTTTTAATAGCCGTGAAAACTCTTTGATCGCTTTTGCCGGTTCTGGAATGTGTTCAAAAACTTCAATACACATTATTGCCCCGAAAGAAGCATCGGGTCGGGGAATATTAATTATGTCTGAAATAATATCCAGCCGAGAGTTATCCCATTTTTTGGTTTGAAGGCCTTTACTGTCACCCTCCCCGTTATATTTTCCAAAATCTTGAGAAGTATATTTGAGGTGTTCACAAAAACTTTTGTATTGCAGTTCTCCCGCGCCGGCATCTAAAATAGAAACGCCTGCTGGAATATTTTTAAGTTTTTCTTTAAGCCACATTTCTCTTATTCTTTGATTGTTTGTACCGATGTCATTATCTTTATATATTTTTTTTAGTATATTTTTCATTGTCATTATATTTTTTTAAACCAAAAACATCCACAGCCGTAGCTTTGGGCATCAGATTGTTCTTTTGTCGCGTTCGTTATCATTCCGATTTTTGAGGCATTGTCCTGTACAAGAGAAAACTCAATAAGATTAAAACCATTAAAATATTTCACAATTTGTTCGTAAGAATATATTCGGTGAGAATTGAAACATATTTTCGGTATCCCGACAGGGACGACAAAAAGTAGATCCCCATTTTTTGAGAGCACCCTTCTCAGCTCTTTGATGGCTTTTAAATCGCCTTCAGGGTCGATGGGGTCGCCATATCTTCCAAGACCAATGTGTTCGATTGTGTGCATGCAAGAAAGGGAAGAAATACTTTCGTTTTTAAACGGCAGATCAAGAAGATCTACTTTTAGAGAGGTGAGTCCATCTAGGTTGATGTTTGCTGGACGATAATCATAAAAGTTGACGGGAATAAACGCAGATAACATCGTGCTGAAAGAAAGAGTCGAAGAAATATCTGTATGAACGGACGGATTTATTTTTTTTACAATTCTTGCCGCCCACGCGGGGTGGTAAATATAATGGGCATCAAAATTAGTCGAGAGTGTTTTATCGGAAAGCGATGGTTTTTGTTCTTTTTTTGATACCACAAACTCAGGACGAATACTTGAAAGTTTTTGAAATCGAGAAAAATCTTTTTTGAAAGTTCTGTTTATTTGAAAATTTTTTACGTTTGCTTTGATAAAAACTGAAATCAATTTTTTTACAAGAAGTATCCCTTTGTTATGGTTTTTTCTAGATATCTTATTCCCCGTAATACCGACTTCTCTTGACTTGATATGCAATGGTCTTTCAGGAAAGAGTTCAAACCAATTTCGCGAACCCCAATCGCTTCGCAGATATTCCGCATCTTCGTCTGTAAGGAGATGGGCAAAGTTGAGGAGCATCTTTGTTGCCATAAGGGAACTTTCGTCGGTTTTTTTAGATTCTCTCACAAAGAGGGAATCGCCTCCAAAACGGTGGAAATAAAAAGAATTCGGAAGTACGACGAATTTTGAACCATTTGCGAGGTGTTTTAGGGTGTATCCCCAAGCTTCGTGAAGCCCTTTTCCGTATTCCCAGTAACCGCCGATTTTTTCCCAGCCTTTTTTTGTATAAAGAAAATTTCCGCCCGGCCCCGGATTTATTGGGCCGGCAAGAAAATCAGCCAGCGACATAACCCCTCCTTTATATACCCATTTGTGGTCTATTTTTTTTGTATCAGTCTTGAAATAGTGATATTCACTGAAAGCGGCAACATCGGCTTTTTCAGAAGTGAGATATTCTTTGAGTTTTTTGATGCTTCCTTCTGCTAAAATGTTGTCGGCATCCAAATTGAAAATAAGAGGATTTTTTGATTTTCGTATGCCGATATTTCTGGACGCGGGACAGCCTTTATTTTGGTCGTTTTTGATGTAAACGATTTGCGGATATTTTTTTCGCAATTCAACAATTTTTTTCCCAGTGTCATCAGAAGAAAAATCGTTGACGATAACCACTTCGTCTCCGTTCTCAAAGTTTTTGTGAAAGATGGAATCAATTGATTCCTCTAGGGTGTCCGCACAATTATATGCCGGTATGACGAAACTGATTTTTGAGTTTTTGTCCATATTACTTTTTCTTGAAAACAACGAGTATACTGTGGCCAATTAAGTGTTTTGACACCGCAGAAATTCCCGTATATGTGATAAGTTTTGAGATTTTTTTGAACAGAAAAGCAAAAAGACCGATTTTTTTATTCAGTCTCTCTTCTACTGAACGGTTTGCTATTTTTAAAGCGTAACCGAGGTGGTACTCTTGGAATGGTTCAATGTATATCGCTTCTATTTCCATTTCGAAATGATTTTGGAGAGTAATAAGAGAATTTATATTCCATCGTCCAACATGGTGCGGTGGCATATTAAGGAGGATGCTATCATCTGTAAAAATAAGGCAGTCGTTATTCGGTATGCTTATAATCATTAATCCCCCGGGTTTTAGAACGGCAAGCGAGGCCTCCAAAAAATTCTTTACTTCAGGGATGTGTTCTAATACCTGAAATGAACAGACTATATCGTAGTATAATCCTTTTTTGCGTGAAAAAGTTTCAATACTGTCAGGATAAACGGCAAGGCCTGTTTTTTTACAGTACAGAAGAGTATCAGAATTCATTTCCAGTCCCTCTGCTTTTGCTCCCGCTTTTGATATTTTTTTAAGAAACCCACCGCGGGCGCAGCCTATTTCTAAAACTTTGTCTTCTTTCTTTATGAATTGAGAAGCAATTCCGTGTTCCCATTTTTCATCCATATAATACCATGGGAATTTTTGGAGCTCTTGGTAAAAAGCATCGTCGCCTGCAACGGTAAATGGAGTAAAAAAGCGATACCCGGTATCAAAACAACGGTAAAGACACACTGTTTTGATATTTTTGAAAAATTTTTCCACATTCATTCCAAATTCTCTTTTGTATTCGTTTATTAAAAAAGAAGAGGGAATTTCCTTTTCCAAAACAACATTATCTTTTCCTGTAATCGGACTTTTGGGAATCATCTTATTTTTTTTCATTAGCAATACTCTTCATTACATCCTCATATTTTTTGAAAGGGAAAACATCAAGGTATGATCCTGGTGTTACGTTGAAAATTTTTACGTCTGGCATTTTTTGTTTGAGAAGACGGTGTGTTTGAAATGTTATTCTCGCACATTCACAGGTTTTTTCATATGGAACAATAGTATCCATTATTGGTATTTTTGGAACCTCTTCCGCTTCGTAAAAATGATGTTCTTGGTAATAAGGGGTTTTTCCTTCTATGTAACTTTTTTTTATGAGCCAATCGTGCTCCACGCCCATGAGATACATTGTTTTGAATCCCATGTAATTTGCCGAAATCATAGAGGAAAATATTATATTCTGAAGAACGGGTATTTGTTTGTCTATTTCAATATTGAATTTTCCATCTTCTGTAAAACCGCGGTCTTGTGATAAATATAATTTTTTATTTTTAGAAAAGAGCTTGCGCTTTTCTATCAGATCTTTATATTGGTATGGCATGATAATTGTTGTATCATCATGTACTTTTTTGGAAGTGCTTTCAAGAATTTCTTTTGCTCCTTCGTCTTCTCCAAAAATGTCAGAGCAAATGATTGAGAAAAATTTCGGATGCACAAGATCGTACTGCGGATGTAGATAAAATCCGGCTACTGCAAACGTCCATTCATTTCTTAATAGCGTAATATCTTGGTTTTTTATTGATGGCCCTGTTCCTAAAATAAAGCACCGCTCTCCTGTATGAATGTCTTTGTATTTGGTGTTTTCCTCTTTTAAATCCTTTTCAGTTCGGATCTTTCCAAAAAAAAGAAGGATTCTTGACCGTATGCGGGTTTTCTTTTTTAACCAAATTAGCGTTTTTTTTATCTTCTTCATTTTTTTGTTTGAGTCTATATTATATACCTTTTTTGGCTCTGTGATAACCCCTTACCTCATTCTAAAAACTCAAAAAAATTAAAGCACGAAGGACTTATTTTGTCTATAAAAATACCTAAACATGAATAAAAAAGCGCTTCCTCTAAGAGAAAGCGCTTTGAATAATACTTAACTATTGAGAATATAAATTTTTTATCTATGCTTTTCGCAATAATTTTTTTTCTTCAAGTTTTTTTATAACATCAAGGATTTGTGTTTTTTTCATTCGAGATTTTTCAATCATTTGATCAAGGCTTGTTTTTCCGTCAGCGTAAAATAGTACCCAAGCAAGAGCATCAAGTTCTGTGCTTCTCCACGGTATTTTTTCATAATCTATTCGATTTTCCGCACCAATCTTTGGGTAAAGACCACGTTTTCCTAACTGCAGTTCACAATGAAGTTCTGTTCGTTCGTAAAATATAAGGGAATCAAGTTCTTTTACTAAATTCAGATATATTTCAAGGCTTTTGAAAATATTTTCAGCTTTAACGAAATCAAGATTATCTAATGAGGTGTGGTAATAATCATATTCACAATAGTTATCTCGGCAAATAGTAACGCAGGGTATGCGGAACCCTGGGGAAGAGTATTGGCGTTCGTCGCTTCCTTGGGGTACGAACTCATACTCTTTGAATTCTTGTTTTGATGCTGTCAGTACTTTTCTGGCCGCGAAATCAACGAAGCTCTTTTCCTCAAAAGAAGGTTTCAATGAAAAATTCCCCGGACCGCCCACACAAGATACGACTATTCCTGCCTTGATTTTCTTCATCATATCTTCGTTGTTTTTACAGTAAGCAATCGCGCCTATTGTTTCGGGTACAAAGATAATCCGGTAACTGTAATTTAGGTTCATTGTTAACATTTTTTTTGCAAGAAACGACGTAAGTACAACACTGCTTAGATTGTCATTCGCAAGGGAAGGATGACATATATAAGTTGAAATCAGAAACTCATCCTTTTTTCTCCCAGCAATGAGTAACTCACCAAAAGAAAGCGATCCGTCCACAAGTTTTGAGTCAATGAAAACTTCGTATTTCTCACCCTCCCTAAAATATTTCTTGAAGTCATTATGACTCACGCAAAATCCCCAGTAATCGTTATAATACGAAGTTCTATAGGGTATCGCACAGGGAAGGTTTTCTTTATAGTGCAAATGGGAAACAAGCTCTTCAAAAGTAAATTCTCCTTTTACCGGCTGACTATATCCCACCACGTGCAAATTGCTTTTCTTGAAATCAACAATTTTTTCTCCCTGAGAATTTTTTATCCAGCCGTCTTTTATGTTCCATTCTTTTGGAATTATCCAGTCGTAGACTTCTTGTCCAGAAGGGTATTCTTTTATTTTCAAAGGAATAATATCTTGCAGTATTTTGAGTGTTTTTCTATTTCCAATTCCTGTAAGGCTTCGTGAAATAGGAAAAAGAAGCTCCATATATTGTCGTATCTCATTAGTTATTATCGATCGTTTGCTCATGGCTTTAATTGCTCTCTGTGGGTTTTTGAAATATGAGATCCATTGAATTGCGCCAAAAAGCGAATTTCCCGCGTCCGGTAATGAGTTTTCTTAGAAAGCAGAGATGGTCTTTAATTGGGTTTGCATAAGCGCTACCAAGATACGGATACCTGATTTCTTTGAAATTGAAGCCAAAATTTTCCATAGCTTGTTTTAAGCTATCATCAGACGGAAGGTAAAAATTTTGTTCAGGGATAAGAAGAGGTAGAGAATTCCAGAGTTTAAAATATAAACTGTTTGTATTCGGAGTCATAAGAAAGACGACAAAACCTCCCGGTTTTAAGGAATCAAATGCTTTCTTCATGTACAGAAATGGAGTGTCTATGTGTTGAATTGTTCCGCGAAAAACAATAAGATCAAAGAAGTTTTTTGAATTAAAAAGATCTTTATCAAACCGTATTCCTTTCTCTACTGCGATGGATTTTGCAAATTCGGATATTTCCATTCCGTAGGTTTCTCCATCCCATTTTAGAACATCAAGAAACTCCCCTGTGGAACATCCAACATCCAGAAGTTTTCCTGAATAAATATATTTGTTAATGAATTTTTTTTCAGACAAAAAACTTTTTTGTCTCTTCGGGTTATTCCCGACCCTGTCTCTAAAGTATTTCGAATTGAATACTTCGTGATACTTTTCGTTCATATTGTCCTCCTAATTTTTTTCAGTAGTTCATATTTCAACTCTGCCATTCCCCAATCTTCTTCTGTGTTGATGTCTTGTCCTTCGAACTGTGGAACTATCAGCGGTAAAGAATGTTTGAGATAGAGTGTTTTTTGTTCCAAAAAACTATCGGTTTTGAGAAAATAAAATTGATTGGAATCATTGTACGATGGTTCCATGTCTTGGGTTCTTGTTGTGTAATTTTCCGGCCAAAACATTTTTACCATACCTTCCTCTATCTTCAACGCTTTTTGAATCGGGGCAGGGCAATTCATCACAGGAAATACTGCGTCTGCTTTTTTTTCAATAATCATACGTTCGGCCATTTTCAACCGTTCAGGGGTAAGAAATGGAGATGTAGGGTAAATACAGCACACATAATCAAATTCGCGTCCGAGTTTTTTATACTCCTTTAACACTTCAATAAGTACTGTCGCAGTACTCGTTGTGTCTGACGAATTCTCTTGTGAACGCATAAAAGGAACTTTTGCTCCAAGAGCAAGGGAAATATCGGCAATAGTTTGGTCATCGGTGGATACGATAATTTCACAGAAAACCTCCGACTGAATGGCTGCATCAATTGAGTATTTGATGATGGGTTGGCCGTTGAACTTTTTAATGTTTTTGTGAGGTATTCTTCTGCTCCCGCCTCTCGCGGGAATGATGGCAAGTATCTTCATTTTTTAGTTGCTCCTTCTTTCTGGTTTTATCTGTTTTTTTGCAAATAAAATGATACTATCAAAGTACGAAAATCCGTTTGAAGTATATCCCATATTTAATGAAAAGGTCAAGGATTTAGTTGTATTTTTAAAAAATATGATTGCCTTATTGCTTAGTTTTAGAAAAAAGGGATAATATAAATCATGAATATCTCAAGAGAAGAAATGAGGAAAAATCTTCAAAAGGAATTTGAACAGTGCTATCTGTCAGTTCCGAAAACCAATTCTCCTGATATTGAGGGGGTAGTCATTCTTTCTCACGTTGATTATAATTTTGATACGGAGGACATGCAGTGTAAATTCTCAAATGAGCTTATTTCTCGGATAGAATATGGCGCAAAAATGTTTTTAGATTCTTCTTTAAAACCTTTTTTGATTATGGACGGATGTCGTTCACAGCTTCTTTTAATGCAGGAAAGAGCTACTAGTCTCGGTGTTAGACAAGATCAAATTTATCTTTTAGATGGGGGTGATATTGCTTCCTCAAACACAAAAAAACAGATTGAGGCTTTACGCGACGACCCCATTATCAGTAAAATGAAAAAAATAGTTTTTATAACTAATACGTATCACGTTCCCAGAGTCAGGAGAACAGCGTCGCTTTTAATTCCTGAAAATATTTCCTTTGATGTTTTTGGCGTTCCAAATGATATTTCACTGTATGATAAACAGAATGCGATTAATGGTGAAATAGAACGAATCCTAAAATATATTGAAAAAGGTGATATTGCCATCACTCCTCGCTAAAAATACATGAAAAAGCACCGACCATACGAGTCGGTGCTTTGTTGTTATTGGAGCTTTCCAAAAACTAATTCTTCTCCCTTTTTAATCTTTTTTATAACTTTTTTTCCGATTATCTCGGAGACGCGATAGGGAGGTAACCCGTTATTTGATAAAGGTCGGAGAAAATCCAGCATCTCTGATGTTATTATAGAATTTTTGCGGATATCGTATTTTGCTCGGATTGATCTTTTATAAGATAAAGAGGATTCTTTTTCATTATCTTCCACTTTTTTTATTCCGTCGCCAAGCGCCATATATACTTCTTCTGCACATCGCACCATCTTTTTCCATGATTTTGGGTCCATAGCAAACTTATGGTCTTGTCCTTCACGAGAATTGTCATCTGTAAAATGTTTTTCAAATACAACCGCACCGAGGGGGATAGCTCCAAGAACGGTTGAGTATCCTTTTGTGTGGTCTGATAATCCTAAAATTATATCGGGATACATATCCCGATAGACTTTTAAGACATTCAAATTTATATATTTGAAATTTTCAATGTTTGCTGTGTAATTGGTGTTGCATTGCATCAGTACTATATTGTCGGTATATTTCTGAATCGTTTCCATTGATCGAGTAACATCTTCTAGGGAAGAAGCTCCTGTTGCAATAATTACCGGTTTTCTTTTTTTTGCGATGTATTCAATAATTTCGAGCCATGTGATATCGCCTGATCCAATTTTGTAGGCATTTACAAACGGATCAACATGGTCAATAGACTCAAAATCGTATGGACTTGTTAAGTACTCAATGCCGGCTTCATCGCATTTTGCTTTCAATTTGGCTGTCCAGTCAAATGAGATACTTGCGTCTTTGTAGGTCTCAAAAACTGATTTTTTCCAAGTTGCTTGGTTGGATAGTTTTCCGAGAGCATCGAACCCAACCACACTGACCAGTTTTTCTGCCTGAAAATTCTGGAACTTGGCGGCATGTGCTCCTGATTCTTTTGCGAGTTCAATAAGTTTGAATGCGCGATTAATATCGCCGTCATGGTTAGAGGCAATATCTGCGATAAAGTATAACGGTCCGCTTTTTGTAATAGATATTTGACCGATTTTCATTTCGATTCTCCTTTGTTTCAAAAATCACTATTTCTGACAAGCAGAATAACCTTTTTTTTGTGATTGGTCAATATATATTTTGATAGGTAACTCCTCACTCCCGTCATTCCCGCGAAGACGGGAATCCATGGTTTATCGCACCTATTCTGGAGCACCACAAGAGTACTTCCATTTTTATAGTCGCTTCGCTCCTTAAAAATTAGGTCAAAATTAGGTCGCCCCGCATTCGCGAGGATGACAATGAGTTATTTTAGCAAGTCTTTAAATAAGGTTTTTTGAGGGGTGTGAGGAGTTACTTTGATAGTCTTTTTTCATTTCATTTAATCCGTCAAAAATACTGAGACTCTGACCCAGCGTTTTTTTAAAAAACGAAGTGTTTAAGGACGTGTTCTTTGGCCGAGCGATATTTGATTGAATATCATTGGAAGAAATCGGTTTTACATTGTTCGTCTCATAAGAAAAAGCGTCTGCAAGTAATTTCAAGAAAAAATATTTGCTTAAAATTTCTTCGGAACCGATATTTAAAACTCCAGAGATTTTTTTCTTTTCTACTATATGCTTAACTGTGCGTGCAAGTTGTTTTGTGTAAATGGGATTAAAAAAAGAATCAGTAAAACCATTTATTGTTTTTTTATTTTTCCAGTTTTGGAGTGCCCATTCAGCTATAGCATTTCGCGGAGGGGTATGAAAACCGAAGATATGCGTGCGGATGACAAGTGAATCTTTGTCTGCAGAGAGTACACTCTTTTCCGCTTCAAGTTTGCTTTTTGAATAAACATTTAACGGGTGTGTCGGTTCCGTCTCTCCATAATTTCCTATTTTTCCGTCAAAGAGTGAATCGGTTGAAATGTATATAAATTTTGTATGTCTGTTTTTTGTTTCAGCCAAAACTTTTGTCGCTTTTACATTGACAAGATTCGCTTCTTTTTTGTTTATTTCACAGAATCCGACATCCACCAGCGCAGCACAGTGAATAATGATATCGGGGTGAATATCCTCAAGAATACTTTTTATTTTTTTGGAATCTTTTACATTAGCAGTGACATAATGAACCGAAGGAATTTTATTGAAACCATCATTTTTTATTAGTCCAAAAACGGCATATTTCTTGTCTTCACTGAAAATTTTTGTCATATCACAGCCAAGCATTCCGCCAGCTCCGGTAATCAGTACTTTTTTTGGGGTCATTATCATTCCGTTACCAATTTTTTAATCTCATTTTTTGTCAGCCAAATATCGTTTTTGTCACTGGTATAACTGAAGCCTTCTTTTACTTTTTTCCCTTTTGCGTAGTATTTTTTGTACATACCTTCATTGAAACTAATGTCCGGAAGGATTACAAAATAATCACCGAGGGAATAGGTGTTGATATCGTTCTCCGTAATGAGTATTTCGTGCATTTTTTCTCCGGGTCGGAGTCCTATTATTTTTTTCTTCGCCAGCGGTGCCATGGCGTCAAAAAGATCACCAATCTTCATGCTTGGAATTTTGGGAATGAATATCTCTCGTCCTTCCATATTTTTGAGTGCAAAAAGTACGAGTTGAAAACTTTGGGGGAGAGCAAGCCAGAAACGCGTCATATCCGGATCGGTAACATCGACTGTTTTTATATTTTCTCCGTTTTTTAGGATTGTTTCTATAATACTGCCTCTTGAGCCGATTACATTACCGTAGCGCACAACACTAAAAGGTATTTTGTCCCCAGAATACATGTTCGCGGAGCAAAAAAGTTTTTCAGCTGCCAGTTTGGTTGAACCGTAGAGGTTGATGGGGTAAACCGCTTTGTCTGTCGATATGAGAACAGCTTTGCCCACCTTTTGGTCCAAAGCTGCCTCTATAACATTTTGCGTGCCAATAATATTGGTTTTTACCGCTTCAAAAGGATTGTATTCCATTGCTGGAACTTGTTTTAGAGCTGCGGCGTGGACAACGACGTCTACTCCCGAAAAAGCGCGTTGAAGTCGGGGAAGATCGCGAATATCTCCTATAAAGAACCGAATGCGAGAGTCTTTTACTTCCTGTTGCATTTGGTGCTGTTTGAATTCATCGCGACTGAAGATAATGACTTTTTTAGGATTGCATTTTGTTAAAACAAATTTCGCAAAATTTTTTCCGAAAGATCCGGTTCCCCCTGTAATGAGTACTGTTTTTCCTTTAAGAATTGCTTCATTCATGATATTTTTGAATATAATTATACTATTACATAGTTACTGTAAGATATTTTGAAAATCAATGCAAATTTAGCATTTTTCTATAGGTAAAATTTGCAGGATGGTTTTTATGAAATTCTCCGGTAGAAACTTTTTGAATTTTTCACTTTGAAGATATCGTTCGCCGGCAGCGAGATACTCATTGTATTTTTCTTCTGTTATTGAGAAAAGATAGTTGGCGAGTTCTTCGTTGTTTTTGAATTTTCTCCTGTCAATGAAGGTGTCAGCGTCTACGAATTCTTCAATGTTTTGAGCTCCCCAGTATATTGGAACAGATCTCGCAACAAGAACATCAAATATCTTTTCAGTAACATATCCTTTGACGTTTTTCATGTTTTCATAACATACGGTAAATTTGTATCTTGAAAGCGTTTCTATCTTATTTCGTACTGAGCCACGATTGGTTTCGTATTTTTTATTAAACCATGAAAATATTTTTTGCAGTTTGGTTTGCGGGTTATCAATATACCCATAGAGATCAAAATCATTAGGATATTTATTATTGAAGTACTCAATCGTTTTCCTTCTTGCTGTGTACAATTCATTCGGTTGACTGCTACGTTTATTCATAGACATGTTAGCAAGGAGTTTTTTTTCGTTGAATGCAGATGCATATCTTGGAAAATCTTTTTGTGCGACAGGAAGGTAGAATTTAAAGAATTTTTTATTATCAACAACGTCATCGTTCCATGCAAATACGTATTTAAACTTACTTAAAATAGCAGGGTCGTAATTGTGTGGATTTATAGCCTTACATTCCCACTGGAATAACACTATTTTATCCTCTAGTCCCACCTCTTTTATTTCTTGATAGAGAGAACGATATGGCCATAATCTTCTCGTTTTAATTCCAAAAAGACTTTTTATCAACGCCTTTACTCCACCTCGTTTAATATAGACACCGTCAAAACTTCGAGCATCAAGGTAAAAAATCCACTCCACATCTTTGAGAGGATGATTGTCTGCTGTCGTTAAATCATACCCCAAAGAATGTAGTCTTTCTTTTAGTTTAATCCACGGGATTGTTGCGTTATTTGTATCGGTTTCAAAGATTCGGTTGTTTGCCAGATGAATGCTCGGTACTTGTAAAAGAATTTTTTTCATTTTGACTTGAAGAAATACTAAAATTTATAAATTTCTTTTTGCCATGCAATTGTGTTTGCTAATCCTGAATCAATATCTTTGTAATCTTTTTTTGTTTTTTTAAATTCTTTGGAAACACTCCCCATATCTAACCTTACGTTGCTCGGCGCTCCGGTGAGTTCTTTGGTTATTTTTGGAAAAATAACCTCAGCATTCATTATTTTTCCGATTTTTTTTGCAAGACCGGAGATTGTTAGTATTGAGAATCCACCAACATTATAAATAGGATTTTTTCCGGAAAGTAATATGTTCCACATTATCTCCACGGCATCGGAGACATAACAATAGGTTCTTTTCGCTTCGCCCCGATCCATCATTTCAATTTTTCCGGACATTCCTTTTTCTATGAATGAATTCAACACCCGCATGTCCCCGGCTCTTGTTCCTGGTCCATAGGCGAGAGAAAGTCTTGCTGACTTGGCGTTTATACCTTTTTTGTAATAAGCATGGCAAATAGCCTCTCCACACCGTTTTCCTTCAATATAACAGGCTCTCGGGTGGGTTGTGTTCGTTGTACCAATCTGTTCTTCTTTATACGGCGGATGAGGCAGACAGCTGTATACTTCGCTGCTGCTCACGAACAAAAATTTTCCTTCCGGTTTCAATTTTTTGAGAAGGGAAATCGTCGCTGTTGTGTTTATCGCGATAGTTTTTACTTCGTCCCGCATGAACTTTCCCGGCTGTCCGTACCCGGCGGCATGAACAATGCAGTCGGCAAAAGGAAGCGATTTAATGAAATTTTCATCAGTCACATCGCCGTTTTTTATGGAAAGATTTTCAAAATTCAAAACTTCTTTGAGATATTCTGGAATTTCATTATGAAAAATAGCGGTAACTTTTGGGGATTTTTGAATGCCGACTTTACGGGAAAATTCCTTGAGAGACATGAGGAAATTGATGCCGATAAGACCTGATGCTCCCGTTATAATGATTTCTTTTTCGAGAAGCTCTGTTAAATTTACTTTTTTATTTACGGCGACAGCGTCTTCCTGTAAGATTTTTTCCAGTTTATTCATGGATCAGTTTCTTTATTCTCGTAAGGATATTTTTTTCGGTAAAACCGAGGTGCTCGTCATGTTCTTCCTTCGTTCCGTAATTTGTTAAAAATTCTTTTGGAACTCCCAGGAATTCAATTTTGAGAGGATCTTTTGATGCTTTGATGATTTCTTCAGTAATGGCACCGCTGTAATAGGGCTCGCAGATGAACACCTTTCCTCCGGTAATGTTTTTTTGAACCGTTTCTGTGTCAAATGGTCGGAGTGTGGTGAGATATATAACCGTTACGTCAATATCTTTTGTTGCGTTTATAACTTTATCAAGAAGTGGTCCAACAGCAATCACGGTACCGCTTTTGCCCTTTTTAATGACATTAGCTTTACCGAATTTTACAGGAACTTTCGTTTGGTTTTCTCTTTCACTCAGCCTGAAATACTTTAGTTTTCCATTTGAATATGATTCTTTGAAGAGCGTATCAAAATCCTCCGATGTGCCCGGAACAATTATTTGAACATCCGGTATATTCATGAGGATAGGAACATCCGCAGGGCAGTGGTGGGTGCATCCGAGGCCTGCATAGTCGTATGAGGCACCAACGCTTACGAGATTTCCTCCGAGTTTTTGATATCCAAAATCATCTTTAATTTGTTCAAAACATCTCTCTGTGAGAAATGGCGCTATCGTGTGCACAATCGGTATGAGGCCGGTAATGCTTAAACCGGAAGCCATACTGATGGTGGATTGTTCTAAAATTCCGATGTTGTAGACTCTGTCGGGATAATTTTTGAAGGCATTTCGGAAACCAAATACTCCGATATCCCCAAGAAGGAGAACGGCGCGTTCGTCTTTTTTCAGAATTTCTTCAACGGTGGTAACAAATTGTTTTCTCATGTTTTTGTGGTTAGGAAAGTTCTTTCATTAATCCTTCGAATTCTTCTTGGTTTGGGGACTTATGATGCCATGCCGAATTGTTTTCTAAAGCTTTGATTCCGTAGCCTTTTATCGTTTTGGCGATAATAGCAAGCGGGACATTTGCATGTTTTGTTTTTAATGCTTTTTCAATTTCTTTTTGATCATGTCCGTTAATTGTCATGCAATCCCAGCCGAAGGAAGAAAATTTATTTTCTAAATTTCCAAGATCAAGAGCTCTATCTCCTGAATGGTTATGGTCAACAATACAACAAAGATTATCTAGCTTGTGATGGGAGGCCAAAAGTGCTGATTCCCAAATCGTACCTTCATTACTTTCTCCGTCACCGATAATGACGAAGACCTTTTGTTTTTTCTTTTGTATTTTGAGTCCTTTGGCGATGCCGACGGCAATAGGAAGTCCGTGGCCGAGAGAGCCGGTGGAAGCCTCTACTCCGGGAACTTTGTTGCGATTTGGATGACCGCCGAGAATGCTCTCATACCGACAAAAATCTTTTAGTTTTTTCTTGTCAAAAAACCCTTTTTCTGCAAGTACGGAATAAAGGCCGAGAGAAGCATGTCCTTTGCTTAAGATAAAATAATCGCGGTTCGGATCATGTGGCTTTTTCGGATTAACTTTTAGTATTTTTGAATACAAGACCCATAAAATATCTAATATAGAAAGAGAACTTGGAATGTGACCTTCTTTGGAACTAAATGCATTTTGCAGTATTTCTGTTTGTAGTTTTTTCATGTATGGCGAGGTTCTTGATAATTATTTTTTTGAAATTTTCCAATGGGCATCACTTGAAACTATGGCGAGTGTAGGGGCGTATCTCCCGTAAGCCTCCATCGGAGAGTTGTTGTTTACTACGGTGAGTGTTGTTATATTCTCGTAATAATCAATGTTTCTGACATTTCTTTCGTGAGCACTTATTGAGATAAAGTAGTTGTCCTCCATGAGGAAGTTTTTTTTAATCGTTGTTGTTGTTGTATAACTTCCTTTCTTCATTGAAACGAACTTTTGTCCATAGGAATCAGAAAGACTGGTAAAGGTGATATTGACCCCCTTTGAATTTTTTAAAAAGATGCTTATTTCAGCCGTATCAATGTCTTTGTGTACATCAAAATCAAGAGTGATGGTAAAGTCCTCATCTGTATTGATGGTGTTCATTTCTTTCCCCTTACTGTTTTCAATGGTGAGCTTAGAAAAAGAAACATCTTTGTTGGAATCCGGAGTGATTTTGACGTCTCGCTTTCCTTCTTTGTTGAGGTAATAACGAATGACATCTTCTGTTTTTCCTATTTTTATTATCTCTCCTTTTTTGAGAAGAATGGTTCTCGTGCACAATTTTTCTATTGCCTCCAGATTGTGGCTGACAAAGAGAATAGTGCGTCCGTCTTGTTTGGTGACTTCGTCCATTTTTCCGAGACACTTTTGTTGGAATTCGGCATCTCCAACCGCGAGCACTTCATCAACGATCAAGATGTCCGGTTCCATATGCGCTGCCACAGAAAAAGCGAGACGCACATACATTCCGCTGGAATAGTATTTTACCGGAGTATCTAAAAATTGGGTAATGCCTGCGAATTCAACGATACGGTCAAATTTCTTCGCAACTTCTTGTCTCCCCATTCCCAATATGGCACCGTTCAAGAAAATGTTTTCTCTCCCCGTAAGCTCAGGGTGAAAGCCTGTTCCTACTTCAAGTAAGCTCCCGACCTTTCCTTGTATTTTTATTTCTCCTCTCGTTGGAGGGGTGATTTGCGAGAGTATTTTGAGCAGGGTGGATTTTCCTGAACCATTTGGTCCGATGATTCCAATAATCTCTCCTTTTTTAATATCAATGTTTATATCTTTCAACGCCCAGAACTCTTCCTTAGTATCAATGCCCGCAATTTTTTTCACTTTTGTTTTTAGAAAAGTGAACGGTGATTTTAGGGCATACATTATGACGTCTCGCAGGGCAACATATCCGCCCCGGTGGTGGTTGATGTTGTAGCGTTTGCCGATACCTTTAATTTCGATTATTGGTTGATTTTCCATAAGATGTATTGCTTGCTTTTTATTGAGGTTGTGATATACTTTGTTCATAAGTGCCTTCGGGCTTGCCCTGTGAAAACAGGGAGAAAAGCGGAGAAGTCGTTAAAGCATGTCTTTAACGGCTTTTCTTATATTTTCAAAAATATCTTTTTCAATAAAACCAAGCTTGTTGGTAAGTCGTTTCGTATCTACCACTCGTAGTTGCGAAATAATGACAGATGCATTTTTTTCTCCCACTATTCCCGCCTGTATTCTCATAGGGTGTTTATTCGGTGATGTGGTAAGCGGAATTACTAAACAGGTATCTTTGCTTAATCCTTTGAGGATAAGAACCGGTCTTTGATATTCACTTCCGTCACCATCTTGTTCAAAACCTATATTTGCGCCAATTGAGCACCACCAAACTTCTCTGGCATGGTATCGTTTACTTCGTTCATTTTCATGAATTTCAGATTTTATTTTATGCCAATTTTCAAAATCTTTTTTCATACCGTTTATATTATATCCGCAAAGTATCGCTCTGTTTTTTTAAACATAACAATGCCGACGGCGAGGAGAACAGACGTGGCGATGAAAGAAATAAAGATAAGTAGTCCGTTTATTTGCGCAGTACCTAAAAGAGCGGCGCGAGCGTTTTGGATGACACCGGTCATCGGGTTGATAGCGAGTATCCATGAATATTTTCCGGCGATGCTGGCGGGGTATATAACGGGAGTTAGGAACATTAACATTTGTATGAAGTAAGGGAGAATGTATCTGACGTCTCTATATTTTACATTAATCGCGGCAAGGAAAAGACCCAGACCAACAGCTGCCATAAAACAGATGATAAGAAGAACCGGAAGAATGAGAATCCCAATCATATTGGGATGATATCCGTAATAAACCATCATTCCGACAAGGATGGTTGCGGCGATGGCAAAATCAACCAATTGAGTAATGACTGATGTGATGGGGAGAATAAGGCGAGGGAAGTAAACTTTTGTGATAATGGATTGATTGGCGATCAAGCAAGAACTGGTACTGGAAAGAGCGCTGGAAAAAAATTGCCAGAAGAGAAGTCCTGTGTAGACAAAGATCGGATAGGGAACCCCATCGGAAGGCATTTTTGCCAGTTTTCCGAAAAAGATGGTAAAGACCACCATCGTCATAAAAGGCTGGAAGATCGCCCATGCCGCCCCGAGAGCGGTTTGTTTGTACCTGACCTTTAAATCCCTCCAGGTGAAAAAATAGAGCAACTCTTTGTATTGCCAAATTTCTTGGAGATCGTGCCAGTGGAAGATCTTTTTAGGCTTTATGATAGTTGTTTGCATGTCATTATATCTTATGCTATTTGAACGACTTTTTCCAGTGGAAATGCGTTCATTTATAGAACTGTCGGGGAAAGAAAAAGTCACCGGTTTTCAAGTTGAAAAGGCTCGCCGGTTCCTGTAACATGTCAGATATGGAGGTAAAAGGAATTGGCATTGATATTGTGGAGGTTAAAAGATTTGCTTCTTTTAAAAAAAAAGGGGAAGATCGATTTTTGAGTAATAATTTTACAGAAAAAGAGTTGGAATACTGTTTCTCTTTTTCCGACTCGAGCGTTCATCTTGCGGGAACTTTCGCAGGGAAGGAAGCGGTATGGAAAGCTTTGGGGAAAACCGATATCCTTCAATCTTTGTTTGAGATTAGGAGGGATACTTCCGGGTGTCCGACGGTATGGATAAAAAATCGGCAACAAAAAACCATTTTACTTTCTATAAGCCATACGGCGGACACCGCGGTCGCCGTCGCAATTATGACGGATAGAAAAAAATAAAAATAGAAAAATAGAAAGATTACAAAATATAACCACTTTAGCAATCTTTCTATTTTATTATTTTACTATTTTTTTACTTTTATATTATTATTTTATTTATGAATACAAAAAAATGCATTGTGCTTGATTTGGACAACACTCTTTGGGGAGGCATTGTTGGCGAGGATGGTTTTGATGGGATACAACTTTCCTTGTCTCATCCCGGGGCAAGTTTTATTGCTTTTCAACAAGCTCTTTTGGATCTCTATAATCGTGGAATTATTTTGGCGGTAAATAGCCGAAATAATTTTGAAGACGCGATGAAGGTGATTCGTTCTCATCCGAATATGATTCTGAAAGAACCGCACTTCGCGGCGATGCGTATCAACTGGAATGATAAGGCGACGAATATCATTGAGCTGGCAAAAGAACTCAATATCGGATTGGATTCCATGGTATTTTTTGATGATGATCCGACTAATCGCGCCACTGTTCGAGCCATGGTCCACGAAGTAGAAGTGCCTGAGCTCCCGATAAATCCTGAAGAATACGCAAAGTTCCTTCTTTCTCTCCCGTACTTTCCGAGTTCCGCGACGACCGATGAAGATAAAATGCGCGGAAGCTTGTATGTAACGGAACGGTTGCGTCAAGAGGCGGAAAAATCATTTCCAAGTAAAGAAGAGTTTTTAAAAAATCTTGGGTTGGAACTTCATTTTTTTGAAGACGATTCATCCTCTATCGCCCGCCTTGCTCAGATGACGGGAAAAACCAATCAGTTCAATGTGAATAAAATCCCTATGACAGAAGAAGAAATGACAGGCTTTATTGAACACCCTGAATACAAAGTATTTCACGGACACGTCGCTGATCGTTTTGGAGAACATGGTATTACGAATTTGGCGATTGTGAAAAAAAATGGCGAGGATTGGGGTATTGAGCACTTTCTTATGAGCTGTCGAGTAATCGGAAGGGGGATAGAAGATGCCTTTTTGACGTCCATTGCCGATTCTGCAAAAAAAGAAGGGGCGAAGCGTCTGACGATTACTTTTATTCCAACGGAGAAAAACGCGCCGGCTCAAGAATTTATCAATCGGCGTTTTATTAATAATGAAACAATGGTTGAAGATACACCCCCTCTTCCTGAGTGGATTACCATCAAATAATATGGAAAAATTTAATGAAATGGCAGGGGAAGCTTTTAAGATGGCGCCTTCTGAAATAAAGGATTCTTTGACACCGAAAGAGATACCCGAGTGGGACTCTATGAATTTTCTTTTATTCATCGCGGCTCTGGAAAAAGAATTCAATTTTTCATTCAGTATGGACGAAGTGTTAAATGCAAAATCTCTCGGTGATATAAAAGCGGTATTGCAGACTAAAGGACTTGTTGCATGATTGCGAAAGAAATAAAATTTGAAGATATCAAAAAAGGAGACCATTCCTCTTTTGAGGTGACCATAACGGAAAGCGACGTGCAAAAATTCGCTGAACTTTCCGGTGATTATAATCCGCTTCATATTGATGAAGCATACGCAAAAGAAACTGAATTTGGCGGGCAGGTGGTTCATGGAATGTTTCTCGGGTCATTGGTTTCTCGTTTTGTCGGAATGGAATTACCCGGAAAAAAAGCGCTCTTAATGAAAGAGATGCTTGAGTTCAAAAAACCGGCACGCATCGGCGACCGAGTTGCTGTTGAGGGAACCGTTGTCTATAAAAGTGAATCGCTTCGCCTTATAGAACTTTTAATGGAAATAAGCACAGAAAAAGAATTGCTCGTTTCCGGTTCCGTGTATGTAAGGGTTTTATCTTAAGCAAATGAATACTGATAAAAAAATTGCCGTAATCTCCGGTGGGGGTGGGTACCTTGGAAGCGCTATCTCTCAAGAGCTTATTCGTAATGGATTTTTTGTAATCGCCATAGAAAGGGAAGACAAAGGAATTTTGGACACCGAAAATATACGGTTCAAAATCGCGGATATCTCTGATGTTTCGGCGGTAAAGAAAATAGCAGAAGAAGTGAAAGCGGAGTTTGGGGAAATTTGTACTATTATACATACCGCCTCGGCACCCCTTGTTCGTCAGCCGGTTTTATCTCTTTCTGAAGATGATTTCACGCAACAGTTTTCCGTAAACGTGGAGGGAGGATTTCATCTTTTTAAATACTTTTCAGAAATGTTGGAGAAAAACGGATCCATTATCGGTATTACTTCGTCGGCAATTCTGCAAGGAACTCCACATTCAAAAAGTGGTTCGTATGTTTCCGCAAAATACGGATTACAAGGATTGTTGCGCTCAATTTCTTCCGAATCATTTTTTCGCGTCTATTCTGTCGCACCTGCTTTTATGTCCGGAGGACTGAATAATGATTTGCCGGAAATTGCTCGTGACTTTATTCTTCAAAAAAGCGACCCGAAGGATATTGCCAGCGTTGAGAACGTGGCTTCATCCGTTCTTTCTCTTGTGAATGACCAAGAAAAAAAATGGAGAGGAAAGACTATTGCTCTGCCGGGATTTTTTGTAACTGAAATTTAAATTTTCTTTACAAGAAAATGGCGTTTTGTATGCTTATTTATTTTTTAGCGTCTTGGTAGTTTTCTTTGAACCAGGAGTATGACAATTTTAATCCTTTTTCTAGAGAAACTTTGTGCTTCCATCCGAGCTTGTTAAGTTTTGATACATTGAGAAGTTTTCTTGGTGTGCCGTCGGGTTTTGTTTTGTCCCAAACAATTTTTCCTTCAAAACCGACGGTTTTTTTGACGAGTTCGGCTAGTTCTTTTATGGAGGTTTCAATCCCCGTGCCGATATTTATTATTTCTGAATTATCGTATTTGTTCATTAAAAATAGACAGGCGTCGGCAAGGTCGTCCACAAACAAGAATTCTCTTTTTGGTTTTCCGCTTCCCCAAAGCATTACTTCTTTTGAACCGTTTATTTTTGCATCGTGAAATTTTCGTAGCATGGCAGGGAGGACATGTGAATTTTCAAGATCAAAATTATCATTTATTCCATAGAGGTTGGTTGGCATGGCGGAAATAAAATTTGTACCATATTGCTTGTCGTATGATTCGCATAGTATTATTCCGGCAATTTTTGCTATCGCATAAGCCTTGTTCGTCGGTTCGAGATATCCGTTTAAAAGATATTCTTCTTTTATTGGCTGAAGACACTCTCTCGGGTAAATACAAGAACTTCCAAGGAAAAGAAGTTTTTTTACTTTAAAAAGATAAGCACTGTGAACGATATTGTTTTGTATTTGAAGATTTGAATAGGCAAAATCCGCAGGGTAGGTTTTGTTCGCAATAATGCCTCCAACTTTGGCTGCTGCCATGAAAACATATTCTGGTTTTTCTTTTTCAAAAAATTTTTCAACGGCTTTTTGATCCAGAAGATCCAGTTCTTTTCTCGTTTTCAAAACGAGGTTGTTGTATCCTTTTTTTTGCAGAGCTCTGACAATTGAGCTTCCGACGAGTCCTTTGTGTCCGGCAACGTAGATTTTTGAATCTTTTTTCATGGTTTTCTTTAGTAAAAGTTATTTTCTCAAGCAATTTTCAATGGTGATAAAATCGTCTTCCGTGAGTTCCGGGTAGTTTCCCGAATAAAATCCGTTTTTGTGAATAATATCCGTGTGAGGAAGTTTAATTTCTTTTTTAATGTATTTTTTATAAAAAGGTTGTTTTTGCATATTTCCCGCAATCATCGGGCGTATTTCTATTCCCGCTTTGATAAATCTCTCAATGTATTTTTCTCGCAGTTTTGGTGTTTTGCAAATAAAAGGAAAAGAGAAAGAAGAAAGAGTTTTTATGTGGTCTCTTTTGAGAATAAAGAAATCATCATTTTTTTTAAGAGCCTTTTCTATGCGGAGATAATTTTTTTCGCGAACACGTATATTTTCATCAAGATATTTGAGCTGAAAGAGTCCAAGAAATCCGGTTATTTCCGTCGGTCTTAGATTGTATCCAAGATCGTAAAAGGAATATTTGGACTGAAATTCTGATAGTATTTTAAATTTTGTTCTCCACTTTTGTTGTTGCTTTGAAGTGAGGTTTCTATCCCATCCGTTCGCCCGAACGATACGGAGCATTTCAGCGAATTTTTCGTCATCAGTGCATACCATTCCTCCTTCAATGGTGGACATGTGGTGTGCGACAAAAAAGGAAAAACTTGAAGCTAAGCCGAAGTTTCCCGTTTTTCCATCTTGTAATTTTGTACCAAGAGATTCGCAATTATCTTCTAAAAGAATAATTTTGTTTTTCTCGCAAAGTTTTTTAATGTTTTCAAGGTCTCCGGCAAATCCCAACGCATTCGTTATAAAAAGCGCTTGTATTTTTTTTTCTCGCAGTGTCTGTTTCACCTGCTCGGACATGACATTAAGTGTCAGCGAATCGCAGTCTACGATGACCGGAATAAGTCCCATTTGTATAATAGGCATGACATTTGTCGACCAGGTGAGCGCTGAAAATCCCACCGCGTCTTTTTCTTTGAGTCTTCCAAGGTTTTTTAGGGTTTGGAGAATAGCAAGATTAGAACTCCCTCCACTATTAAAAAGCACGGCTTCTTTTCGTCCTTGTTTTTTTGCAAATGCTTTTTCAAATTCAACACATTTTTCTCCCATACTGAGTTTGTCGCTTTTTATGATAAAGTCGGCAAGAGCTTTTTTTGTTTCGCTTTCGTGTAAAAAAGCATTTCTCATGAGTGGAATCATAGTTTTGGAATGAGGGTATTTATTCGTTCTTGAACGCACACGTGAATGGTTTTATCGCTTACATCAAACCATTTGTAATCGCTGTGCTGATTGTCTAAGATAATGTTAGTATTTTTTGTCGCAACATATCCGAAATATATTACGACCGCATGATACCCGATATCTTTTCCGAATGCGGAATTAGG
>JAPLYL010000006.1 GCA_026395595.1 Candidatus Parcubacteria bacterium
TTCCCTTGGAAGGAAATGATAGGTTCTTTTTTCATGTTATAAAAAATGAACGAATAAATTTCCCGGGCGCGCTGTTTTTTTGGGTACAAAAAACCCGCTACCAGGAGGGCCGAAGCCCCTATGCAAGTTTCCCTGCATAACATCAAGAACGCCCTGATAACGGGTTGTTTGTTCTTGATGATTTTCGGCCATGCCGCAGTAAAATACTAACGGTTTAGGCCATTGGATATTAAGTTGTATGTTTACTATATCACAGAGGTTTTTTGGTAACAAGGAATCAAAACAAATCCCCGCTTTTTTTGGCGGGGATGGAAGAAGGGGGCTATTCACCCTCTCTTTTTTGCGGGTTATACTCTTTTCGCACTATTATGTTTACGATGTTGCCAAAGGGGTATTCTTCTATCTCGTATCCGATGCCTTCTGCTGTATTTTGAAAGATCGCGGAAAGGGGATTGGTCTCCCATGTTTCTCTTGTTATAGAGAATTGCGCCGATATGGAGCCGGGGCGATGATGTGTCGGTTCGCAGAGAAGTTCAAGCGATGCCGCGAGAATATCCATTTCCTCTTCTTCTGTTCGTTGTTCGGTCTTGGTTGATAAGAGAAAATCTAATTTTTTCTCGTCTTCGCGAACTTGGCGGCGGGCAAGAAATTCTGTATAGGAGGTAACGCTGGCATTCATGGTCTGTCCTTTTGTTAAGGTAAAAGTTTCCGGAGCTAATGTATCATGTATTCTTATGCCTGTCAAAAAAACACAAAAATTATTCAATAAGGG
Source organism: Candidatus Parcubacteria bacterium (assembly GCA_026395595.1). Taxonomy (GTDB): domain Bacteria; phylum Patescibacteriota; class Minisyncoccia; order Phycocordibacterales; family CAIJYI01; genus CAIJYI01. Next base: position 773 of record JAPLYL010000006.1, read on the forward strand.
TATTTGTGTTTTTTTTGCTCAATATAAAACTATTTGTTAAAATACTAGTCATGCAAGATGTTTCAAATTATGAAAAACTAAAAGAAGACGCACAAAGATATTACTTTACCATTGGTGGTGTAAATTCTCCGGCTCTTGGTCAGAATGTGCATTTTTCCTCAGAGGGTTTCAATCACATCATTTTCAAACGGGCGCGGTCGGAGAGGGAACAATCATCTCAAATGCTTCGATTTAAACTGCTTCCTCTCGCGGTAAAACTTCTTAATCTTTCTACCACTTATCAGGAATTTGAAGAAACGATAAAAGAATTTGAAGTAAAGACTTATAAAAAGCGTGTTAAAAAGTCCAAGCCAGTTTCGTATTGGGGAATTATCGCTATCGTTGACGGGAGAAAAATTAAAGTGATAGTAAGAAAAATCGGAGACAACGGAGTTTTTCATTTTTGGAGCATCGTTCCGGCGTGGGTAACCAATAAATACCGCGATATCAAGTTTTTTAACACTATGAAAGGCAATCCTGACGAGGATTAAATTGATACAAAAATGCCGCCAGTTTGGCGGAATCTTTGTTATGCCTGCCTTCAGCTTATGTATTAGCCGAATAGGGCTGACGCCCCACAAGCACGATTAAATAATATATCAAATAAAAAATTAGTCAAGTCAAGGTGTTGATAACCAGCAATCGGGTCATTTGCTCCTATTTGACGCGGTTCTGTGGTTTTTTGGTTGGAAATTGCTTCTGGTTCGGGAAAGTGATATTCTCTTGGCAGAATTGGGCTTTTTTGTTTTGGGGGTGAAAAATGGGGTGGTATAAAGATTCGCTCAGGTCGGAACATTTAAATGACGGCGTTCGGCCGATTGTGGCTTGTTTGAGTGAACGCGGAGCTGTGGATATGAATGTCACTGCCTTTGAAGGAAGCTTTATTTTTCACAATAAACGCAGCGCGTGGAATGTGAATTATTTCGGGCTTCCCGTGTTTTTAACGAAAGAGGGTCTGAAAAATGACGGGATACAATCATACGTGATTTCTCCTGTTGATGAGATGAATAAGTTTTCCAAAACTTTTTTGAATTGCACGTGCGTCGTCGCGGCGGGGCAAGATGCAGAAACGGGTGAAAACATTTCTTTTATGAGTCATGAAGACCCGAAGTATCTTCAGAAACACGGCTGGAGAAACTTTACACGCGATTTTCGCGAGAGTTTGTATAAAGTAAAAGAGCGTTGCGTTCCCGGAACAATAGATGCTGTGATTGCGGGCGGAAATTTTTTCACTCATGTTTGGAAAGAAGAAATTGAAAAACCGTTTCGCGACGATTATCGCAACGTTGTGTATGCGCTCGCATGGAACATGTCAGCTATCCTCGGTTTTCCACCAGTAATTATTACGGGTCCGAAAATAGTAAAAGGAGAAGAACATATTTTTTACGAGAATGAACATCGCCGTTTATATATTTTTCGTAAGAAAGTCGGTGACGTTTCGTCGGAGAGTTATGTTCTAAAAATGTATTTCAAGCAAGAAAAAAAATGGATGGAACCGTTGCCGAAATAAGAAAATAAAAAAACGCCGCACTTTATGAGTGCGGCGTTGTCTTTTGTTTTATGGAACGAGGAGAAGACCTGCGAAACTTACCAGAACGACAACAGCGACGGAAATAAGGAAACTGCGGGCGAATTGCCTGTTACCAAAAAAGTAAGAAGTGGCCGCTTTGCTTGCCAGATTTGTCGTGTTAATGAGAAGAAAAGCCAAAAGCGCAAACTTCAGTGTGATGGCCGTTCCCGCCATTTCAGCAATGCTGATAATAATCGCGCCCATTCCGAAGAATGAGGCAAAAACGGCGGAGAGGAGAAATCCTGTTTGTCCGAAATAGAGCAAACATACTTTGGTCATCAATTTGACGGCGGTTAGCAGTACGGCGAATTTCAGAGCCGACTCAATGGAGAAGATTTTGAATGTCTTTATTTCTCCGCTTTCGTCTTGCTCTTCAGGGTCGTGTTTCCTTAAGAAATAGAAAGCAAAAAGCGCTGCCGTTATCATCATTATCACTAAGCTTGGGAAAATGGTTATAAGCCATTTTCCGTTGAGCGGTGTGACGATGAGGAATACTTCTACAAAACTGGCTGCGTTCGCCAAAAGCGCCGCTCCGATTAGGCTGTTTACTTTGTTCAGCTTTCGGCTTTTTTTTGCCATGGATTGAGTGAACAGCGTAGAAGAAATAAATCCTCCAAAAAAGCTTGATACGGTAAATCCTCCTTTGTCGCCGATAACCCTTCGGAGTACGTGCCCGAAAACATCAATGCCGGTAATCAATACCACAACGAGCCAAAGCTTTTGCGGATTGATCAGTTCTAACGCGCCAAGCTGTCCCAACCCGAAATGCAATCCTTCGGAAATTTTTACGATGAGAGGAATGCTCTCAAGCGAATATCCCGCGTTCGGCAAGAAGGGCAGAATAACAAGAGAGATAATTCCATACTTGATAAAAGAATGAAGTTCTTTTGTCGTTACTGCGGCTACCAGCATTTTGGTTTGCGCTTTTATGGAGAGAATCGTGAGAAACACTACAAACAAAGCGACGACCAAATGAAGAGGCATGATGTTCAACATCGGAAAAAGTCCGATAATAAAAGTGAACAGAATCGTCACTTCGGTCGTCATGCCGAAGTCTCCGGTTCTTATCGTGCTTACGATATATCCTGAAAGGACGAGGCAAAAGAAAACAATTGCCACCGCAGACGCGAGCAGAACGGCATGATTCATATAGAGTATGCCGGATACTGCGCCGAGCAGGGAAAACAGAGAATACGTTCTCATTCCTCCCACGGAGCCTTCTTCCGAATCTTGACTGCTTTCGCGTTCCAAGCCTATGGCTGCTCCAAAAAGAAGAGCGAGTATAAGCTGAAAGGCAATATCAGAAGTCACCATTTTACTTCCCCTTATTCATATCTATGAATGTCTTATGTGAAAAAACAAAAAATACCAGACTAAAGAATAGCACATTGTATTTAATTTGTCAATAAAAAAGCCCCCGTTTCGGGAGAAACAGGGGCTTGGGTTTAGTACATTCTGGTTGGTGTTTTGTTTGAGTGCGCTTTTACAACGAGAGGTTCGCATTCAACGGGTTTTCGGCCGAAGCAGAAGCCCATCATTTCGTACCAGCGGACGAGATTTTCGTCCACGAAGCGGCGTTCGGTGGCTTTTTTGGTTGGCATATAACGCACCTCGTTGCCTTTAATGCCGAGAACGGTTACCCCGCTTAATCCTTGCAGAAGAAGCGTTACTGCTCCCGCGCCGATTTCCATTCCGAAGTTGACGTCCATTGCCATAGCGTCGCCTGAGCGTGCCAGATACAACGGCTCAACGGCACGAACTTCTGGGACCTCGTTTTGACCTTTGACGAACAGATGATTTTTCTTCATCATCTTTTCCACATCGGGGTCGTTCTTCATCATTTCCGTCAAGCGGCGGATAATCTGTTGTTCAACGCCGACTTTCGGTTCGGTTTGCCCCTTGCGTTCTTCTTCAATATCCTTCAATCCTTCGGCAACGACGATAATGTACGTGCCTTTTTTGTGGGGACTTGACGCTACTCGCGCGAAGAACGTTTTTTTCATGTGCTCATACACTACGGATAAGTCGGGCGCAATCTCGGGAATGAGAATCGTGTCCGCATCGCCGGCAATACCTCCACGTAAAGCGGTGTGTCCGGTCAGTGCGCCAAACACTTTCATTATGATGATGCGGTTATGCGCTTCGCCCGTATATTTCACTTCTCGGAGAAATTTTCGGAACTGATTGATTGCGGAGTCCGCTCCAACCGAATAGCATTGCAGATCAAGATCCATTGTTTTTGGAGCATGAATAACCTTAACGCCATTTTTGTCGTAACGAATTGCTTCACGGCCGGAACCGTCGCCTCCGCAAATGATGACCGCGTCAAGCTTATGTTTTTTCATGCCGGCATGGACTCGTTCCCATGCGTGAGGTTCGTCAATATGTTTGATTTTTATGCGAGTGTTGCCCGCGACCGAGCCGGATTTTCCGATATCAATATCATCGACGAAATCAAGATCCACCGGTTTCAGCTCTGAAGGTTTGAAATCTACGAGATTGTACATGCCGACGTTTCCGTTCGGAATAAAAACAACCTCAAGCTCATGATGCAAGGCGGTCATCGCGGCTCCCCGAAGGAAAGCGTTCAGACCGCCGCAATCCCCTCCGCTGGTAATGCAGGCGATGCGTTTAATGGCACTGTCTTTTTGGAATGGCACTCGTTCTTTCATTTTTGCGTCCTCATGGTTTGTTTTGACAAAAAACTAATTCGCGGTTGATTATACACTGAAATAATGTTTTAGTCAATAGTATCGTTAGTATCTCCTCGCACCCATTAAAAAATCCTTATTTTTAGTACTCAAAAAAATACAAACATTTGTCATTCTGATGAACACCACAAGAGTATTTCCAATTTTATATTCCCTTCGGTCATTAAAATTTAGGTCAAATTTAGGTCAATCAGAATCCACGTTCGTTGTTTATAGGCGTGGATCTCATGTCCCAGCACGGGGGTGACGAATAGGGGTATGAGGAGATACTATCGTTATTGATAAATACTTTACACTCCTGTACAGTGAGTGTTGGCAATTTTATTTATTTTGCCTGTTTTTTTGTTCTTTATCTATATAGGAGAAAGAGATCGCATGAAAAAAATTATAGCATTTCTTCTTGTTGCATTTTTTGCGATGAGTATTTTGAGTTGCGCTGTTATCCGACAGTATGAAAATGGAGGTGTTCCCGAAGGGAAAACTTTTAGTGAAAAAGAACTTCAACGGGCTATGCCGGCGCTTATTGGTTTTCGACAGAGAATAGAAGCCGTACATGACGAAGAAGGGTTATTTACTTGGACCGGTATCTGGGTTCCAAAAGATATTGATACCGCGAAAGGAGGGGCATACACGTTTCTCGTCTTATTGAACGGTAATGCCACACGCCAAGACTTTGTGGAAAAAAAAGAGGCGATTCTTTCTTTGTATCCCGGCGTGAAAATCGTCAATGTAAATGAATTGGCAAACACAGCTTACTATCCGCAGAGTCAATTGATTCGTGCAGGAATACGATATGAACTTACCGGACGTTCAATACAAGGCGATGTCTATGATGTGGTAATTCCTCCACAAACGTCAAAAACAATGATGTCCCCAGATTCGCTTAAAAAAAGTTTAAAGCATTCTTCCAAAAAAACAAAACATAAATAGCAGGAAAATCAAACGCGTTTCGGTATATATCCGAACGCGTTTTTCTTTCGTCTGATTCTTTCTCATTAATCTGCCCCCCCGTCATTGCCAGTTCTGGGTTATACCCAGAACTGAAACATTTGAGTAATACGAGAGACCCAACTTTTTTCGTTTATTGCACAAACGCATGAAGAGTGGTATCGTACGACACAGAAAAAGATTTTTGATAAAGCATACCCAGCCTTCGCTCAAGGAGCTATGGCGGGCAATGGGGGAGAAAAATGGAATGTTTTATGATAGGCACATTATCCGTTTGCGAAATTTTAAGGAATACCGGTTTGCACTTCTTGTTGGGATTTTCGGTGGCATTTCTGCTGTCTTGGTTGATCTTGACCATATTCCGTCGGCGTTTTGGGTGGGCATATATCCGAGACTCTGGCATATACCGTTACTTATTATTTCTTGTTGTTTCGCTGGCTATTATTACGCACGTCTTAGAGGACTTCATTCTGAATTGGTTTTGAAGAAAAAAATGGATGCGGAAAAATATATAAATTCACTCAAGTCCGAGCATCTGAACAAAGGGGTCAAACCGATTATCGGTTGTTTGGATATTCTCGGGAAAAATCACGATAACGTTTATGATTTTCAGAAAAAATTTTTTGCCGATAGTCTCGTGACGGGAATAGAGGATGTTGACTATTACTTGAACGGCAGACAGACGGCGGAAAGTAATTTTCTGGGTTCAGGAGAAGGAACATATGTCATTTCCACTATCGGAACGAAAAATAAATTTTCCAGGAAGTTCGCGAACTGCACAGCCGTCATCGTTGCGGGAAGAGACAAAGAAACAGGAAAAGATATTTCTTTTTTGAGTCATCAAGATCCGTATTATTTTTTGAAATACGGCAAAGTAAAATTCACAATAGATTTTGTCTGGTGTCTGTGGGAAATGAATCAAAGATGCTCTCATGGAACGATAGATGCTATTATCGCCGGAGGAAATTATTTTGAAGACGGATATGATACAGAAATCAACAAAAGATATCGTGATGATTATAAAAAATCCATCGCTTTTCTCTCGGGAGAAATACAAGAAGCTCTTGGATTTGAACCGGTCGTTATTACCGGTCCAAAAACACTCGATGGTATTGAGAACCTGTATTATTGCAACAATGAACGTCGGCTCTGCCTGCTTCGGCCATCCGTCGGTGATGGTTCTTCGGAAAGTTATTTTCCAAGAAACTATTTCGCCCAAGAAAAAAGGTGGGGAAAACTAATTTCTCACAAAGGAGAAAAAAATGATTGAAATTTTAGAAGAAGGAAAGAAACTGAATGTCATAGAATGCCGCAGGTGCGGAAGCGTTCTCGGGTTCAGAGAAGATAACGTACTGTGGCATCGCGATCCTTGGTGGTTGCGTTTCAACGCTTGGGATTACTTTTATATTCACTGCCCGAAATGCGAAGAAAAGCTTGTGGTAGACAGTGTGATAAGCAAACAAACAAAAAACTGGCTTTGCCAAAAATACGGCATAGCCCTGTAAAGACAAGGCGGGACCCAAAAGTCCCGCCTTCTTTTTGTTTTTTTATCGTATTTCCGCCAGTAGGGAAGTCAGAAGTTTCAGAAATTTCGGAACGCTTTCAATATCCAGCGATTCGTCGGGAGAGTGAGGATTCTTAATGGTTGGACCGAAAGAAATCATTTGCATGCCGGGGAATTTTTCTCCGATGACTCCGCATTCCAACCCCGCGTGTATCGCTTTTATTTCCGGTTTGGTCCCGAATTCTTTTTCGTAGGCATCAACCGCTTTTTTGAGCAGGGGAGAATTGATATCGGGATTCCAACCGGGATAGCCATCGCCTTCTTCAATATGAAATTCCCCCGCATCAAAAACATTTCTCACCGCTTCGCATATTTCTTCCAGTCCTTCCGTGTCGGAACTTCTTTGACTGACCAAAACGGAAATCTCCTTTTCTCCTTGCTTTACCGACGCAAGATTGCTGGAAGTTTCCACCATTCCGGGAACCGCTTCGCTCATTTTACGTACGCCGTGAGGCATGGAAATAAACATTTCCAAAAGCGCCGTTTGGAGTTCCGGTTTAAAAACATGCGCTTCGGTGTTTTTCTCCATTTCCATAAGAGCAAGCTCAATCGCCAAAACTGGTTCTGTTTCTCCATATTCTTTTTTGAGTTGTTCGGAAACATCGCGGACAAGAGTCATGGCAATATCGGCTTGTTCCTCGGGGACAAAAATGTCCGCTTCCGCTTCTCTCGGAATGGCGTTATGTTTATCTCCTCCTTTGAGAGAAGAAATTTTTGCGCCGGTTTTTATATGTAAATGAGATAAGGCGTGCGCCAAAATTTTTATCGCATTTCCTCGGTTCTCGTGAATATCGCAACCGGAATGTCCTCCTTTCAGCCCCGAAACGAGAAGTTTGCATTTTGTATGTCCCGGAGATATTGGTTCGGTACAAAGGGGAAGCGTGCCGGAGGTTTGTTTTCCTCCCGCGCAGCCGATATAGAGTTTTCCTTCTTCTTCCGTATCCAGATTAATCAAAATTTTGCTCGCGATAAAACCAGGTTCAAGTCCGTTCGCTCCGTCCAAACCCGTTTCTTCTTGAATGGTAAAAAGATATTCTCGCGGGCCGTGCTTTTCTTTGTCTTCCATCATCATGCACATTGCCGCGACACCGACGCCGTTATCAAAACCGGCGCTCGTTCCTTGCGCGGTCATAAGGCTTTCGCCTCGGACGAACAGTATCGGGTTTTCTTCAAAATCGTGAATAACATCAGAATTTTTTTCACACACCATATCCAGATGTCCCTGCAAAGCGACACACGGAAAATGTTCCATTCCTTCCGTTGCCGGATGAGTGACGAGAAGATTGCCGGCTTTGTCCGTTTTGGATTCCAGTCCGTTTTGTCTCCCGACATTCTCCACAAAGAATCTCACAACTGTTTCGTTTCCCGAACCGCGGGGGATTTCAGCTATCTTTGCCAGATAGTGCCAAAAACGTTTCGGTTCAAGTCCTTCAATTGATTTTGTGTTAGGCATAGTTTCTCTATTTTGCCATAAAAGATTATTTTTACAAAATATCCCTTGTGTATAGGTTTGCATGAAAGCTTGGCGGTTTGATATAATCAAAACACTATGGAAAAATCAATTGTGCCGGAGTATATAAATCCCCTCAAGTCAGAGCACTTAAACGAGGGTATCAAACCGATTATCGCCTGCATAAACTCAATGAGTGAGGAAGAAGAAGAAAAGAAATTCGGAAAATTTAGAGAACTCGTTTATACCGACAATACGCGCGGAATCAGGAATGTGGATTTTTATGGAGATCCGATAGAACTCTCACGGAAGGGTTTTAAAAACGTCGGTGAATATACGTACGTTATTTCCACAATAGACGACGCCAATAAATTCTCCGAGGAATTCAAAAATTGCACCGGGGTTATTGTAACGGGGCAAGACAAAAATACGGGAAAAGATATTTCTTTTTTAAGCCATGAAGACCCGTGGTTTTTTGTGGAACAGGAAGGAGGAACAAAAAAATTCACTGAAGATTTAAGAGCTCAACTTTTGGAAATCAAAAATCGATGTATTCCCGGAACCATAGATGCCGTTATTGCTGGAGGAAATTATTTTAAACAAATAAACGAAACAGAACTGTACACGAAACGGTATCGGGATAATTACCAGAAATCAATTGAAATTCTCTCGAAAGAAATATCAGACATCCTGGGGTTTGAGCCGGCGGTCATCATCGGACCGAAAGCTTTGGGAGGAAGCGATAAGATGTTTTATGATAATGCCGGACGGCAGCTTCATATTTACCGAAGAAAAACGGGAGATGAAACTTCTGAAAGTTATATTCCGAGGGATTTTGAAAAGAAAAAAGAAGACTGGGAAAAAAGCCCCGATCATCCGACTCGTTGGGGTGAAGATGAAGAAAACAACGGAGGAAATTGGATGTAGCTTTGATATTTAAAAGAACCCCGCAAAGAGCTGAACGCTCGCGGGGTTTTTCCTTCAGTCTTCTTCTGATTCTTCGTCGATTTTTTCGTGATCATCAAAGAATTTCCGATCGCTTCCGTAAAAAAGTTCTTTGATTTTTTCGTAAGACATTTCAATGGTGGTTGTACTTTTTTGTTTTTCCGCCCATTGAAAGATCGTGTCATGAGCTTTGCAGTGCCACCACTGACTCAAATCCCCATAATACTCTTTTAACGTTGTTTCGTTCCCATCTTCGTCTACGATAGACCTATCGGAAAAGGGAATTTCTGGCATATAATCGCAAGTCCACTTTACTGCACGAGCGATAGCAAAGACATACCACGGCGCTTCTTCCAAAAAGATGTGCCCGGTTTTATACAGGCTGTTTATTCCATAGCTCCAATTTTTCATACGTACCTCTTCTTTTTCTGATTTTATTGTAGAGTATTTTTGTAATAATGTCAAAACTATTCTTGACACTATATTGTTTTTAGAGTACTATAAATACCAGAATTCAATCACAAAAAAGGAGAAAGAAATGGTTACTGTCATTACAAAAACCAGATATACCGTTACTTGCGGAGGATGTAAAAATACGTTGCAGTTTGACGCCGACGATGTACAGCACAAAAAGAACGAAGTCTACGGGGACGTCCCCGCCAGCGAAGGCGGAGAAAAAGCGTCCTTTATTGTAGATAGATATTTCATTGTCTGTCCACAATGCAGCGCTCACCCGAATGTCGCAAAAATAGTGTCAGGAAAGATGAAAAAGAAAGCAAGAAAATAATAAAAAGGAACACGGAGACGGGAATATACTCCCGTCTCCATTTTTTTATCAACTATCCACATAACCTTTTTGCTAAAAATATAGTATTATATACATATGGAAAAAATACGCGTTGGAGTTTTACGAGGGGGGATCAGTCCCGAATATGATGTGTCGCTCAAAACAGGTGATTCTGTTTTGCGTCATTTGCCCGACGACAAATATCTGCCGGTTGATTTGCTTATGACCAAAGACGGCACATGGCACGCGAACGGCTTGCCGATTGATCCCGCGAAACTTTCTCGGAGAGTTGATATTGTTTTCAACGCGCTCCATGGCGAATACGGCGAAGACGGAAAAGTACAGCGTTTGTTTGAAAATTACGGCATTCCTTTTACCGGTTCTTCATCTCTTCCTTCATCCATCGGAATGAACAAAGTCCTCTCCAAAGATATTTTTAAAAGAGTCGGACTTCGTACGCCGTTACATTATTCTGTTTCCAGTAAAAGGCTTAATGAAGAATTAGAGCACGAAGATACTTTTCAATATCTCTTATTCGAAATCCTTGGAGCTGTACCTCTTCCTCTTATTGCCAAACCGGTATCAGGCGGTTCTTCCGTCGGGACGTATATTATAAAAGACGAAAAAGAACTTGCTCGCGCGCTGACCGAATTGGCTGGCATGGGCTGGGATATTCTTTTTGAAGAATTCATCAACGGCAGGGAAGCGACCTGCGGCGTTGTTGACTCTTTCCGCGGACAAGATACCTATTCGCTTTTGCCGGTTGAGATACGTCCGGCTACCGACAAAACTTTTTTTGACTATGACGCGAAATACAACGGTGGCACGCAAGAAATCTGCCCGGGGAATTTCACTCGAAGAGAAAGCGAGGTCATTCAAAATATGGCAAAACTCGCCCACAAAGCCCTTCGTCTCCGCCATTATTCCCGTTCCGATTTCATCGTTACTCCGAAAGGAATTTATATTCTGGAAGTAAACACTCTTCCCGGCCTCACCGGAGAATCCTTGCTGCCAAAATCTCTCCGAGCCGTCGGCGCCTCTCTCCCCGAATTCATAGATCACATCATCACCTTGGCATTGAGATAGTTTTGTTTGTCCGTCATCCCGGCCCGTAAGCCGGGATCCATATCACTATGCTTGCTGACTCTTGAAAAAAATATGTATTTATAGTACGATATTCAAGTACCAAAATATATAGTCGGGCCCTTAGCTCATCTGGCTACCCGCCCGCGCGACCTCGCATGGTCGGGCGGGGAGCACCAGTCAGCAACTCTATGTTTACAGTTTATGTTTTGAAAGATATTAAAGGGAATTTCTATAAAGGAATGACCAATAACCTTCAAAGAAGAATCTCTGAACATCGTCGGGGTCATACGCAAACAACAAGCCGAATGCATCAGCTTGAAATAGTATATAAAGAGGAACATAATACGTTTGAAGAGGCAAGAAAAAGAGAATTGTATCTTAAAACGGGAGCGGGAAGAAAATTTTTGAAAAAAGTATTGGGCCCTTAGCTCATCTGGCTAGAGCACCTGTTTTGCACTCAGGAGGCAAGCGGTTCAAGTCCGCTAGGGTCCACAATAAAAATCGTTCCGATAGGGCGATTTTTTTGTGGACCCTAATCAAGACAACTGCTTGACTTTCGTGCGGACTTGAACGATCGGAGCCATGCCCGCGCACGGGCAGGCGAGACTGGGCAGCGGAAAATTTTTTGGAGGTCCAAAAATTTATCCGTGACTCAAGTCCGCTAGGCCATCTTGTTGACAGTATAGCAGAATTATTCTATACTGTTTTTCGGATATTGTAATCTATGGATTGCGCATTTTAAAGAGGAGAAGAAAATGAAAAGAGAAGATAAAGATACTCAACAACCTCAAGCTGTTGTTCGTGAGATTAACGGTCAATTAGTACTGGATGACCCCCTTGCTCTGAGCATGTTCCGTGCTGTGGAAAAGCACAACTGTAAGAATACACTGGAATTGAATTCTGAACGTGTTAAAAACTTTAAGCAACGAGTGATTGAACGCGGGATGACGGCAGAACAAGTCGTAATTATTCTTCTGAACGTCGATGATACGAATGGTGGAGAGATCGCCAAAATGTTGATGCCCGGATTCAATTGGCAAGAAATTCGCGATAAAGGAGAAGTTCCATTTACACGAGGACTTGCAGGTCGCGAAGGTATCCAAGAGGTGCTTGAAGCTTTCGATGAAGAAGCAGCAGCAAAGTTGCGAGAAATGAAACAGGTCGCCGTTGTGGTTGTTGACCATGGGGTCGCGGAAGTTTTTGAGGCGTAATCTCAATCGAATAATTATCAGTGTCGTACTTTTGAATAGTACGACACTTTTTTATTTTTTAACCTTAAAATCTCCGCCAATCTGGCAGATTCCAACACAAATTTGTTCCAAAATAAAATACTCGAGTCCTCTCTGTTAAACGGAAGAGACAGAAATACCTTTTTTGTTTTTTTGGAATAATATATTCGTTGACTGGATATAACTATTGTTATAAAATGTAGGCGTGGATAACAAAAACGAAATTGAAGAATTATTTAAAAAATATAATGACGAAATGAAACGCCATACGAATGCTCTCAGTGAGGAATTTCAGAGCAGACTTTCAGCTGTCGCGGAAGGGGTTGTCGGTTTAGGTGAAAAATTTGATTTACTGAAAGAAAATGTTGGCCTGCTTAATGAAAAAGTTGATAGAATTGAACAGGTTCAAAATTTGCACACCGAGATATTGAATGAACATACCAAAAAATTAGACTCGCACACGGAAATGATCGGTGGACAAATGGAAGATACTTCTGAAACAAAAATTGAACTTGAAAATAAGGTTGACAAAAAAGAGTTTATTGAATTAAAACAAACGGTTTTGGCGATGGCTTAATTTTAAAACTCTCGAAAGATTCGCTTCTTAACAAAAGTCGCCAGGGGGCGATTTTTGTTTCCCAAGAAAAGGGGATAAGTTTTATGGAAGAGGTTTCCTGAATTTGATATAATACTCATGCGAGTATTCTCATGAATTTATCACCCTCACAAAAAAAAGGTTTTACTTTTATTGAACTGGCGGTCACCGTCGGTGTTTTTGCCATACTCTCCACTCTTGCGGTGGGAAATTTCCGCAATACCACGAAAGCCTTGTCTTTAAATTCGCTTGCCAATCTTATCGCTTCCGATATTCGCCGCGCTCAAGTCAAAGGTATTTCAAATCAATCCTATCCGGGCACAAACTATATCGCCCCAGCAATCGGCATTTCTTTTGATACGACCTATGTGACTGCTTACATGATGTTTTCTGATACTGATGGAAACTTTATAAACAACAACCTCGGGGCTGCCTGTGCGGGAGAATGCACTGAAAGGCTCGTCATTAAAGATGGGAGTAAGATATCCCATATTTACGCAAAACGAACCGCCGGTGGAACGATTAAAAGCCTTGACTCTCTCCATTTTACTTTTCAGCGTCCAGACCCGGAACCGATGATAAAAGGAAAAGAAAACGACCTAATAACCCGCGATTACTACTATGCGGAAATTTGGCTGACGTCAAAAGATAATCTTCTTACCAAAAAAATCATTGTTTGGAAAACAGGAATGGTGGCAATTCAATAAAAATAAAACCGTGATATCATTTCCTCAAAAAAAAATTATGCGGAGACGCGCAGCAGACGGTGGATTCACAATCGTTGAACTCTTGGTATCCGTCGCGCTTTTTGCCACCGTAATCATTGCCGTTTCCGGTTCATTTCTTGTTATTGTTGATTCGTATAAAAAAATAACGGCGCAAAGAGAAAACATAGACAACCTTTCCACCTCTCTGGAAAGCATGGTACGCGGGTTAAAAACAGGTATGAACTTCCATTGCGAAGTTACTCCTCCTGCTTCTGCTCCTGCTGATATTGCAACGCCGAGAGACTGCGCTTCTGGAGGAAAATATATTGCCTTTAAACGGGTGACGGACAACAATATCATCCAATACAAATTTGAAAGCGGTCGGTTGTGGCGCTCCGACAATTTCGCAACTTTTTATCCGGTAACCGATGACCCGAGTATTATGCAGGTCGGCCTCTTTAATTTTTATGTTGTCGGCACAACCCCTCTTACTGATACGGGAGTTGATATCACTCAACCTAAAGTAAACATTGTCATGAAAGGTACGGTCGGCGGACAGCTAAAACGTTCTTCTTCTTTCAATATCCAAACGACCATCACTCAAAGACGCCCCGACATTCAATAACTCATCGTTTCAATCTGTGTAATAAAAATGAATAATCACAAAGGAAAAAGAAATATACGTGGTGGAGGATTTATTATGGTAGAAATGCTGGTCGCCATATCCCTTATCTTGCTGGTTCTTCCGGGAGCTCTTTCTATTGCCATGAAATCCATAAGCTTGAGTACCTACCAGAAAGATCAGCTTATTGCGACCTATCTTGCGGAAGAGGGACAAGAACTTCTACGAAGCGTTCGCGATAAAAATGTTTTGACTGTTGTACGCGACGGTTCCGGTGCATGGAATACTGGTTTTAGTGGTTGGAGTTGCAACGCTACTGCCTGCAAAATAGATCTCAGTGAAGCGATAACAGCCGGTGCTGGAAATTTGGAAACTCTGACAAGTGCGCCGAATGCTACGTATCGTCTGTATCTTGATGCAAACGGTTTTTATACCCATACTTCGGCCGGAAATACGCCGACCCCGTTTTATCGCGGGATATTTATTACGCCCGTCGGAGGTCTCGGAGATCAGGTTTCTGTTCGGTCAGTTGTTGTTTGGAAAACAACCTTCGGAAGGAAAAAAGTTACTTCATCAGGCTTTCTTGCTTATTGGTTGCGATAAAATTTATCTCACGCTTTATGTTCCATTTCCACCACTATCATAAAAAAAGAAAAGACTCCGAAAATACTCGCGGATTTTTGATGATGTACGCCATACTATTTATTACGGTGGTGCTCACTATCGCTATGGGAATACTTGATATCGCTCTCAAACAATTTTCCATCTCTTCCATAAACCGAGAATCCTCCCGCGCTCTCTATGCCGCCGATGCCGGATTGGAATGTACTCTCTACGGAGACATTTACAATAAAAATTTTTCCACAACAACTCCGGCCGGAGTTCCTCTTGCTGTTGACGGCAGTGGGGCTTTGTTGAAAAGCAACGTTACTCTTTGCAGTGGAAATGTCGTTGATCTTTTTACTCCCAACCCAAATCCCGGTTCGGGCGGAACCATTACGTGGACGGAAAATCCGCCCGCCAATGGATTTAAAATTAAGTTCGGTTCTGGTACGGATCTTGTATGCGGAACGGTAATTGTTACAAAAAGTATAGGAGCGAACGGAACTCTTTTGCAAACCACTGTTAACTCTCGCGGATATAATACTGATTGCCCCGATAACCCCACTCCGGCCCGTTTGCCTCGCGTTGAAAGAGGACTCAAAGCCACTTACTAAAAATATAAAAAGAAAAGGCGCCGCAGAACGGCGCCTTTTTGTCTTTATTCAAAAACCTTATCCGATAGTGACAATGCTTGAAAAGTGGTAGAATAGCAGACCGCCAACTATGGTTGCGATTATGATAATAGCAGCAATCCAGTTGAATACCTTGGAGGCAACCCTCTTTGGAGCGCGTCCCCAGTGTTCTTCTCCCGTCGGCATCATTTTATAAATGAACGGATAGATCAGGAAGATAAGCAGAGCGGTTATCCAAGGCGTTATCATGGAGAAATGCGCATTGAGCGGTGATGTGTAATAAAACATCAAAAACATTCCCGCAATAACGACCCCGATCAGCCAGCCGGCTGTATTATCGTTTTCAAAGCCGTTGGCAAGGCGTTTATACCAAGTCGTTACGTCCAGCAAACTAAAGGTTTTTTCAAAAAAAATGTTAAGGTACTTCTTCATGTCTTTTCCTCCATCTTCGGAAAGGTGAGTGCCTATCTTTTTCATATCACAAAAGTTAAAAGAGCGCAAGTCACTGCTTCGTCAAGACTTATGAGCGGAGTAAGCCCTATAAAAAACGACCCGATAAAGGGTCGTTTTGAGGTTAAAAAAATAAAAGAACCATATGTTTCCTCAGAGATAATCCATAAATAATGAGCGATGCAGTCGTATATCCTATTGCTCTACTTTGATCTATTCCAAAAGAGGTATCGCGTCCATTCCTCCGACGACAATTTCGACGCCGGTTAATCCAGCCACTGGTGGGTGCGTTTTTGAGATCAGTAAACTGAAATAAAGAAAAATAATTTACCCGGATATTATCAAATAACAGCATTATCTTGACAAATGACTGATTTAGTATCTATAATGAACCTCGGAAACGAAAAGGAAGTTCTCTTTCAAAAACAGTGTTTTCACCCGAAAGGAGGGTATTGAAAATGGCAGCACAAAAAACAAAAAAAAGTCCCGCATTGATTCTTGCGATCTTAGGATTTTTCTTGGCATTCTTCGTCTTTGGAATGTTCCTTCTCATGGTACATCCCGAGATAGAAGATGCGATGATGGCTCAAAAACGAACCGAAGAAAATTTTGCAACATCACTGGTGAAGCAGACTCCGTCTCAAGCTCATTTATTTCCCGTCACGATTACCGTTCCTTATAAAACGGTAAATGGCGCTCCTCAATTGAGAGATGTTATTGTCTACGGTTACGGCGTAGCTTTGGACGGCAGCAAATGCGTTCAATTCTATAACGTCGCTAGCACGAAGAATGATATTATCAAACAAGTATGTCTCATTCCCAAAAAAGAAGTAATCCATAGAACGCCATGGACTTCAAAAGTTGTGAAGTCTGTCGGTTCATGGGCAATATGGGACGAAATCGCCAAATTCTCCCATAGCGGATATTATTTCTACCAATAAGAGAGAGTTTTGAACTCGTAAGATAACAAATCTATATGCCTGTTCATGAAAGTGAACAGGCATTTTTTAAAAGGAATAACCAGATAGTAAATTTTCCCCTTTTTGCTTTTTTCTTATTCCTTTGTTCTTTAACGTCGTCGTTTGACACTCTTTCTTCAATAGTGCATAAATAGATACGGTACTTTGATATATTTCAGCTTAAAGGAGGTGATAGTATGTGTTTAGCTATTCCAGGAAAGATCATTGAGATAGCAGGCGAAGGATCGTTTCGGATCGCAAAGGTAAATTTTGATGGACTGAACAAAAGCAACATTTCGCTCTTGTTCTGTCCAAACGCAAATGTGGCGGACTTTTGTCTTGTCCACGCGGGTAATGCGCTTGAGATTATAAATGAAGAACTCGCGCGCGAGACAATGACTCTTCTTCACAGTTATTCCGTTCAGTAGAGGGCGTGCGAATGAAATATCTTACCGAATTCCGCGACAAGGATGTTGCTAATGGGGTGCTTTCCGAAATACAAAAGACGGCAAAGCAAATCAAGCAAAATCCGAATATAAAACTCCCCATTCTTCTTATGGAGATTTGCGGAGGTCAAACTCATTCCATTCTTCAATACGGGCTTAATACTGCGGTGCTTCCGGATGTGGAATTTGTCCACGGTCCGGGGTGCCCTGTTTGTGTTACTCCGATAGAAACTATCAATCTCGCGCTGGAACTTGCGAAACAACCGAATGTTATTTTTACCTCATTCGGCGATATGCTCCGCGTTCCCGGTTCACACGAGAATATGTTTCAGGCGAAAGCGAACGGTGCCGACATTCGCTGGGTATATTCGCCGATTGATGCGGTGGAAATCGCAAAAGAAAATCCTGACAAAGAAGTTATTTTTTTTGCCATCGGTTTTGAAACGACCGTAACGCCCATCACGGCGGCCATCCATCTCGCAAAAAAATGGGGAGTAAAGAATTTTTTTATTCTCACAGCGATGGTTCGGGTTCCCCCCGCTCTTGAAGTTATTTTGAATGATCAAGAATGTGTTATCAACGGAGTTCTCGCAGCGGGTCATGTCTGCACGATTATGGGCTCGGGAGAATACGAACCGCTCGCGCAAAAATACGCTATTCCGATTGTGGTTACCGGTTTTCAGCCGGTGGAAATACTTTCGGGAGTTCTTACTTGTCTGAAACAGATTCGCGACGGCCGTGCGCAAGTGGAAAATGCCTACAACTGGGTTGTTCGTGAAGAGGGAAATCTTGTTGCGAAAGAACTCATCAATGAGTACTTTGAAATAATCAATCGCCGCTGGCGGGGAATAGGAGAAATCCCGAATTCCGGTTTTGGTCTTCGCAAGGAATACCAACACTTTAATGCCGAAGAACACTGGAAAAATATCATCATCAAAAAAGAAGCTGAATCAAATCCATATTGCGGACTCGTTCTGACAGGGAAGATGAAACCGACCGCGTGTCCTTTCTTCAAAAAAGAATGCTCGCAAGAACACCCCATCGGCGCGCTCATGGTTTCCTCCGAAGGAGCCTGTGCCGCATACCATAAAGTATCAAAATAGAAATCCAATACCAAGGATAGCCAGAAATGGCTATCCTTTTTTTATCCGTCCGTCATCCTGGACCGAGAGCCGGGATCTGCGCCGCAACTTTCCCATATACAAAACATAATTTGTGTTATTCTATACAAAGATATCCAATTTACACATACCTTGAGGAGTTTTTATGAGCAGTACTTTGTTAGCGTTGATTATCGGCTGGATGGTTGCCATTACCGGATACCGCATGCCTGAACATTTTCCGAGCGTTCAATTTGAACCCCATAGTTTTTTTGTTGAAAAAGTTTGTGGCGGAAATGAATGCGACGCTCAAGGATGGTACAACGATAAAGGAATTATTTATATTGATGAAAGGCATTACCTTGTTCTTTCCGAAAATTCTTATCCGGTAAAACCGGACCAGTCTCACGCCGAAGCGGTGAGCTTGCTCGGTCATGAATCAGTTCATTTTCTTCAAGACTTGAGCGGAAAGTTCACCAAAAAAAGCTGTGAAAATTTTCTCAGCAGAGAAGAAGAAGCCTTCACTGCACAGCGTATCGGTATGATACCGTATCTGAAATTTTTGATACCGCGTCCGACCGTTCGTCGCTCATACCGATGTCCGCAAGAATAGAATACAGATAGCCCGTCACCGGGCTATCTTTTTTTACAAAATGTGAGATAGACTTTTTCCTCGTCTTATGGTACTACAAGGAAAGAAAGCAATTTGACAAATAACCTCAAAGGAGGTTTCAAATGAAACTGAAATGGTATACCTTTTTATTTTTAGTTTTTCTCATCATCGCTATTTTTGCTTCTGTCGTCCCAAAAAACAGTGTGCCAGCCGCTCAGCAAAATCTCATTGCAGGTCAAACAAAAACGTCGCTTTCTCAAAGAGAAGCGATACAAAAAACATGGATTGACGCTCTGTATATTACGGCGAATACCGGGAATGCTCAAGCAAAAGCGGTGATAACGCTTATTGAAAATAAAACTTCTCCCGCCATCCCCGCTGTTGACGGTCTGTATGTCGCCGACCAAAGCAAACCGATACGTCTGTTAACCCTGCTTCCCGAAGATGCCCAGTATCCTTTATGGAAGAGCTATCTTGATGAAAAAAAAGCGGGTGCCTGGTTCTCTCCGGAATTGCATGCCATAGTGCTTCGCGATATGCCGGAATATGGAACCAAAACAAAAGGAGCGATTCTCACTCACGAGGGTACTCACGCTCTTCGCGATTCACCGGCTCCAACCAATGAAATCGAATATGGCAATGAAGAACGAGGTACGTATTCTCTCGCCAATTCTTTGCTAGAATCTTTCGGAGGGAAAGCTTATCTTGATTTTCGTGCTGAACGAATTGCCGATACGTTCAAAAACATGAAGGCGACAAGCGAAGGAACACAGCTTCCAACTCCCGACGCGTCGTATGCGGCAATAAACGGCATAATTGGCCCATTCGCGAGTAAATACGAAGAATCATGGTGGGTAGCAACGGCATGGATAGACACAACCTTTCATTTCATTGACCAACATTCCTCTGGCACACAAGCCGAAAAAGATGCAATGAAGTCAGAAGTCATTGTCTGGATGACCAAAAGCCTCGGTCTTATGCCCAAAGACAAGCAATAATACAAATATCCCCGAAGGTTGAACCTTCGGGGATTTTTTTGTTTACTTATCCGGGCAAACTGACTTGTCTATTATGGCTTGAGAAAAGGCAATGTCGCCGATCGTCCAGATATGCATGGTGGCAAACTTATCATAATCGCCGTTTGCAAGTTTTTCATCATTCCATTGACATTCTGTTTCAACGGCTTCGCCGGTTACGGTTATCGCTTCCTTTATTGCGGCCGATTGGTTTTTTTGAGCGGTTATTACTATTCTTGTCGGCGGAACAGGAATGGCAATTTCATTTTTTCCGACCTGAACCGGGTTAATTTCCGGAATCGCTACCGTTGAAGCGGAAGCGGGTTTTACTTGATTCGCAGGATCTGGATACTGCACAAAAATGCCTGCTGCAGAAATTAAAATTAAGACGAAGATAATGGCCGTCAAGATGATAGATAATGAGTTAATGCGATGTTTTTGTTTACTTTCCATTTTTTCTTCCTTTGTATCGCCGTGGTCCGCCATTTGACGGACGAAGACCTGTTTTTCAGGAACATTGACTGGTTAATACCTTAACAACAAAAATAACCTTTGTCAATTTGAAACATAAACAAAAGCGGTGTATAATTTTCGCATTATGCACGTTAGTGTTGCAGCAGAACAAATCTTTTCCGTCTTCGGAATACCTGTCTCAAATACCATGCTTACCGCATGGGTAGCGATTTTTCTTCTGGCTATTTCTTCGTATTTTGCGACTCGTCACATGAGAAAGATTCCGAGCGGAATTCAAAATTTCTATGAGTGGGCTATTGAATCGCTTTTGGGGTTGATGGAGGGTTTTATGGGCGACAGAAAACAAACTCTCAAAATTTTCCCGCTCGCCGCCACGTTTTTCTTCTTTATTTTGGTATCCAACTGGATGGGGCTTTTGCCCGGTTTCGGAAGCATCGGTCTTTTTGAAGAAGGAAATCTCATCCCGTTTTTCCGAAGCGCGACCGCCGATTTGAATACCACGCTTGCTTTTGCCATGATTTCGGTGATTATTATTCAGATATCCGGCGTTATGGCGCTCGGATTTTTTCATTACGGAAAAAAGTTCATCAATTTCAGCAGCCCCATCAATTTCTTCGTCGGACTTCTTGAGCTTATTTCAGAATTTGCGAAAATCATTTCTTTTTCGTTCCGTCTTTTCGGAAGCGTTTTTGCCGGCGAAGTATTGTTGACCATTATCACCGGACTTGTCCCGTATGTCGTCCCCCTGCCATTTCTCGGGCTTGAGCTCTTCTTTGGAGGAATTCAAGCTCTCGTTTTTGTCTTGCTGACCGTCGTATTCATCAAGATAGCCACGACTGAAATGGCTCACTGATGCATTTCCGGAGGAAATGCCATCTGACACAGAGAGTGAAGCGAACGATGTTTAAATAGTTTATAAAATTATAAGTAATAGATAATAATAAATAATATGGAATTAAAATTTGTAGGTATCGGATTGGCAATTGGTCTTGCTTCTATTGCCGCAGGTTTGGGAATTGGAAAAATCGTTACTCAAGCCATTGAATCAACAGGAAGAAATCCTGAAGCTCACGGAAAGATCTTCAACATGATGATCTTGGGCGCCGCCTTGACCGAAGCGCTCGCGATTTACGCGCTCGTTTTGTCATTCATGATGCTCAAATAGTTTTTAGATTTTTAACGTAATTTTGTATGGAAGCCCTGAAAAATTTCGGAGTGAACTGGCCGTTTTTTATCGCCCAGCTCGTCAATTTCGCCATATTGTTTTTCTTGCTCAAACGGTTTCTTTACAAACCGATTTTGGACATGCTGGAAAAACGGCGCATAGAAATTGAAGAAGGTCTCGCTCATGCAAAAAAAATGGGAGAGGACGCCAAGAAATTTGATGCGGAACACGCGGAGCTTTTTCAGAAAGCAAAAAAAGAGGCTCAGGCTATTGTTGAAAATGCAGTTCATTCAGGAGAAAAGATACGCGACGGCATTATGAAAGATGCAACGGCAAAGTCTCAAGAAATGACGGATGCCGCTCTGCTCCGTATTGAAGAAGAAAAAAGAAAAATGCTCGGCGAGGTAAAATCCGAGGTATTTGGTCTCGCTTCTTCTCTTGCGGAAAAAATTCTGCGAGAAAAAATGGATAGTGCTCACGATAAAAAATTCATTGAAGGGCTGATGAACGAAAAATAACAAAAAGTATTCTATGGATAAAACCACCCTTTATGCAAAAGCGTTTTTGGAAAGTATTCGCGGAATCCCTGCGTCCAAACTTTCGCCTGCACTCAGCCGTTTGAAAGCATTGCTGAAAAAAAAAGAGGAATCCCGTCTCTATCCGAGGATATTGAAAAAAGTCGTTGCTCTTCTTGAATACGAAAGTAATGCGGTCATTACTTCCGCCCGTCCAATGAACGAATCTCTCCAAACTCAAGTTCTCAAAAAATTAAAAAAGAATTTTCCCAACATTTCCGACCACGATATTCAGTTTGAAATCAATGAAAAAATAATCGGAGGCGTTTCCATTGCCTATCAAGATTTTCTCTTTGACGGTACGATTAAAACAGTCCTCAAAAAATTAATAAAATAAAAACCATGAATAGCGCAAAAAACATAATAGACGCATTAAAGAAAGAGCTTGAAGGGGGCAAGGTGGAGGCTGGTTTTGAAAACGTCGGCCGTGTCATGGAAATAAAAGACGGCATCGCTCGCGTCTCAGGACTTTCACAGTGCTTCTACTCTGAGCTTTTGGAGTTTGATAACGGAGTTCTCGGCATGGCTCTCAGTCTTGAAGAAGATTCTGTCGGTGTCATTGTGCTTGGCGACTATTCTCATATTAAAGAAGGTAGCACTGTAAAAACTACCGGTACTATCGCCAGCATTCCTGTTTCTGACAGCCTGCTTGGTCGTGTCATTGATCCGCTTGGAGCGCCGCAAGACGGCAGAGAAAAAATACCTTCTACTAAACGCTATCCGATTGAGAAAATCGCCGCCGGTGTTATTGAAAGAAAGGCCGTATCACAACCGATTGAAACCGGTATCCGCGCTATTGATGCGCTCATTCCGATTGGTCGCGGTCAGCGCGAACTCATTATCGGCGACCGCCAGACAGGAAAAACGGCCATCGCTGTTGATACCATCATCAACCAGAAAGGAAAGAACGTCATCTGTATTTATGTGGCGATTGGACAGAAAGAATCAAAGACTGCAAAAATTGTCGCCGAATTCAAAAAATCCGGCGCGATGGAACACACGATTGTCGTAAACGCTTCTGCCGCCATGCCCGCTTCACTCCAGTACATCGCTCCGTTTTCTGCATCAGCTATTGCGGAATACTTTATGGATCAAGGCAAAGATGTACTCGTTGTGTACGATGATCTTTCAAAACACGCGTGGTCGTATCGCGAGATTTCGCTTTTGCTTCGCCGTCCCCCAGGCCGTGAAGCTTACCCGGGAGATGTATTCTATTTGCATTCCCGTTTACTGGAACGATCTGCTCGACGTGACGAAAAATATGGAGGCGGTTCCATTACGGCTCTCCCAATTATTGAAACCCAGCAAGGCGACGTTTCCGCCTACATTCCGACGAATGTCATTTCCATCACTGACGGACAAATTTATCTGGATACTGACCTCTTTTATGCCGGCACGCGCCCCGCGCTCAACGTCGGACTCTCTGTTTCCCGTGTCGGAGCAACCGCTCAAACGAAATCCATGAAGCAATTCGCTGGAAAACTTCGCCTTGACCTCGCCCAATTCCGCGAGCTCGCCGCCTTTGCTCAATTTGAAGGCGACTTGGATGAAGGCACCAAAAACCAAATCGCCAGAGGTCGTCGCTTAACCGAACTCCTGAAACAAGGCCAATACGCGCCTCAATCTCTTCCCAGACAAGTCGTCGGCATCTTCGCCGTAACCCAAGGTTTCGCTGATAATATTGAACCCAAAAATGTCTTCGCCTTTGACGAAAACTTATTCCGCTACATGGAAGATAAAGGCAAACACATCATTGCAGAAATTGAAAAAGGAGAAAAATTAAACGATGAAACGCAGGAGAAGTTAAAAGAACTTATTTTAGCATTTAAAGAGATGATATAAAAAAACGCCCTCACATCACAAAAATGGTGTGAGGGCAAGCATAAATTAAGATTTAAGGCCTCATAAATTCGCTATGTAGTAGAAATTCAAAGGTTAACCCCAAAACACCAACGATGAGTAATAGCCAATTTAATATGTACACAAATTCTGGAAAAATAAAAAGGAAACCAGAAAAAACAATTAGTAAAAGATAAAATTTGCACATATTACCACCTCCAACAATGAACTAAAAAACTTATTTAAGTAAAACATATCATATATAAATAGTCAAGATTTCTTTTTTTAAAAACCATGCCAAGCACACGAGATATTAAACGCCGAATAAAGTTGATCCAAACCACGAGTCAAATAACTCGGGCTATGGAACTTGTGGCTGCGACGAAGATGAAACGTGCCGAAGCGGAGGCTCGCGGGTCTCAGCCGTATTCTGCTCGTGGACGAAAAATTCTGCGCGCTCTTATGGAACACTCCGATACCGATGTTTCTCCTTTTTTGAAAACCAACGAAAAAGGAAAAATTCTTGTGCTTATCATCACTCCCGACCGCGGTCTCTGCGGCGCTCTCGCCGGTAATGTGGTCAGAGAAGCGAATCTTTTGCTTTCAAAATATGATAAAGAAGAAATCGATGTCATGACCATCGGGAAATTGGGCCAAGACACTTTTCGTCGCCAAGGATTTAATATCATCGCTACCGCTACCCACTTAGATTGGAAACCGAAGATTTTTGATATCAGGCCTTTTGCCAAAATTGCGCTTGACGGATATTTCGCCGAAAAATATCGTCGCGTCTATCTTATTTTTAATCACTTTATCTCCAGCTCTTCCACTCGTCCTGCCATACGATGGCTTTTTCCGTTCTCTCCCGTCGAGTCCGAAGACGCTGAATTTTTACAAAAAATAGAACCATTCCCGCTCGGGCCAAAAGAAGACACTCATGCCAGCGAATCATTTGAATATCTTTTTGAACCATCGCCCGCAAAAGTTCTCCCGTTTATTATCCGCAACCTCGTAGAAATGGAAATGTACCAAGCCCTTCTGGATTCCAATGCTTCCGAACATTCCGCCCGCATGATAGCCATGCACTCCGCCACGGAAAATGCCAAAGAACTGGTAGACGACCTCTCTCTCACTTTCAATCAGATGCGCCAAGAGGGAATAACGAGGGAATTGGCCGAAATTAGCGCAAGTAATGCGTAAAAATGATTTACGATTTAAGATTTATGAATGACGACGACAAAAAAATACGGGAATTTACTGATTTGAATGCTTGGAAAGAATCTCATAAAATTGTATTGCTAACATACGCAATAACAAAAACATTCCCAAAAACAGAAACATTCGGTTTACAAAGTCAGATGCAACGAGCAGTAATTTCAATAACATCAAATATTGCAGAAGGATTTGGAAGACAAGGTTATAAAGAAAAAATACAATTTTATTACATGGCGCAAGGTTCGTTAACGGAATTAAAAAATCAATATATTGCCGCAAAAGATATAGGATATATGGATGTAAAAGAGTATGAAAAAGTATTGGATCAGATGAATATAGCCCATAGAGTCCTTCAGGGTTTAATAACAAAATCAAAAACTTTCATAAATCATAAATAGTCGTCTATATTCCTGAATCTTAAATCATAAATCATAAATCACAAATATGAACAAAGGAAAAATAATTCAAATTGTTGGAAGCGTTATTGACGCAGAATTTGAAGGAGGGAAATTACCCCCGCTTCTCAATGCTCTTCAAGTAAAGAACGGCGATAAAACCATTGTCTTTGAAACGGCTCAACATCTTGGTTCTGGACGCGTGCGCGCTATTGCGCTCGGCACCACCGACGGACTTTCTCGTGGCATGGAAATTGAAGACACTGGCGCACAAATCAGCGTTCCGGTCGGCGACGGAGTTCTCGGTCGCATGTTCAATGTTCTCGGAGAAACCATCGACGGAATAGACAAAGAACTTGAAACAAAAGAAAAATGGCCAATCCATCGCGCGGCGCCAAAATTCAGCGAACAGCGAACCGAAACGGAAATTTTTGAAACGGGAATCAAAGTCATTGACCTCATCG
Organism: Candidatus Parcubacteria bacterium; assembly: GCA_026395595.1. Classification (GTDB taxonomy): domain Bacteria; phylum Patescibacteriota; class Minisyncoccia; order Phycocordibacterales; family CAIJYI01; genus CAIJYI01. The sequence continues at coordinate 26,972 of JAPLYL010000006.1, forward strand.
CCCCGTTTTCCAAAGGAGGAAAGATCGGGCTCTTCGGCGGCGCCGGAGTAGGGAAGACGGTTCTTATCATGGAGCTCATAAACAACATCGCCAAGGAACACAACGGCTATTCCGTTTTTGCCGGTGTTGGAGAAAGAACCCGTGAAGGAAACGACCTGTATCACGAAATGAAAGGGTCGGGGGTTTTGGATAAAACCGCTCTCGTTTTCGGACAAATGAACGAGATGCCCGGGTGTCGCGCTCGCATCGCGCTTTCCGCCCTCACTATGGCTGAATACTTCCGCGACGAATCCAAACAAGACGTTCTTCTTTTTGTGGATAATATCTTTCGCTATACACAGGCCGGATCAGAAGTTTCCACGCTTCTCGGACGCATGCCGTCCGCCGTCGGTTACCAGCCGACACTCGCTTCCGACTTGGGAGAATTGGAAGAGCGCATTACCTCCACCGCCGAAGGTTCCATTACTTCCGTTCAAGCCGTGTATGTTCCTGCCGACGACCTCACTGACCCTGCGCCTGCCACGACCTTCGCCCATCTTGATTCCACCATCGTTCTCTCTCGCGCTCAAGCCGAGCTCGGTATCTATCCCGCCGTTGATCCGTTGGACTCTTCATCGTCAGTTCTTGACCCTCGCGTTGTCGGAAAAGAACACTACGAAGTGGCTCGTGGTGTACAAAAAACCCTCCAGCGGTACAAAGAGCTTCGCGACATTATCGCCATTCTCGGTATTGATGAACTTTCCGCCGAAGACAAACTGACCGTCGCTCGCGCCAGAAAGATTCAAAAATTCCTCTCCCAGTCGTTCACCGTTGCGGAAGCCTTTTCCGGCCGACCCGGAAGCTATGTCCCTCTCAAAGAAACCATCCGAGGATTCAAAGAAATTCTGGAAGGCAAACACGACGACAAACCCGAAGGCGCGTTCTATATGGTGGGAGGGATAGACGAGGTGAAGTAAGGTTTTAGGTTTTAGATTGACGACGTTGACAAATAAGCACTGAGCGGAATCAAGGGCAGTCCTTGAGGAGGAGTGTAGCGAAGCGAAACGACGGGGCGACCTGAATTTTAACGACCGGAGGGAGTATAAAATTGGAAGTACTCTTGTGGTGAAAGAACTGCCCTTGGTGCAGCGGGCTTAAAAAAATCGCCCCCGCCGTAAAAACGGAAAAAAAAAGATTTATTTAGTTACTTTTGTTTTAGATTGTTAGCCCCCACTTTGTAAGAGTAACTCCGTAAATAACCAAAAAAGATTACCGAGACGATAACACCTGCCACTAAGGAATACATATACAAAGATGACAAGCCGAGAAGAACAATGATTGCAATTAAACTTTCTTTCATGACACATTCTCCAATTAATTAATGAAAAAACTCCTGTAAAAAATCCTAACGCCATATATATAATTTATTATTACTTGTCAAGTATCTTAATAGAATCTAAAAACGAATGAAAAAAGATTTTCAAAAATGGCATGCACGAAAAGAAAAGCTGAACGAAAAAGAAAATCGTTTGTTTTTTCATGTTCGCGAAATATGGTATTGTTCGCTTGGCGCAAATGTCGGTTTTGAAACAGACGGAAAGGGCGAGGATTTTTTGCGTCCCGTCGTTATCGTGAGAAAGTTTAATAATGAAATTTTTTGGGCTGTTCCGCTTACCAAATCAAAAAAACCGATTCCTAAAAAAACTGAAAAATATTATTTTGCTTTTTCTTTTGTTCCGGAAGTAAAAAGTTTGGCGGTGTTGTCGCAGTTACGGCTTGTTGATGCGTCTCGTTTGGCTCGTCATGTCGGAGAAATAAACGAAGCGGAGTTTGGGGAATTAACAAAAAAGCTCAAGGCATTGCTGCCATGAACCTTTTTGTTTTTTTCCTCTGTCTTGCGACAGAGTAGGGCCGAAGCCATTTGTACGTTTATTATAAGCGAATCAGCTATAAAAGTCAAATTGTTTCGTTTATATTTTTAATATCCTAAATCTTAAATCATTCATGAAAAACTTTCGCCTAAAAATAATAACGCAAGAAGAAGTGCTTTTGGAAACGGAAGTGGAATCTTTATATGTAACGACTATAGACGGCGACATCAATGTTCTTCCTCACCACACACCATATGTCAGCGTGCTTAAACCATCCGAAGTCATTATCAAAAAAGACGGCAAAGAAGAATCATTTGCCTGCACGGGCGGAATTCTGGAAGTTACTCCCGAGAAAGTGGTTATCTTGGCTGATTCCGCCGTGCGTACTGATCAAATAGATGAAGAGGAAGCTTTGAAAGTAAAAGAACGAGCCGAAAGCATCATGGCGGAGAAACTGGAAAACCGAGAAAACGCCGAAGCCATGCTCGCTCTGGAAAAAGCCCTCCTTCATCTCCGTGTCGCCCAAAAAAGAAAACGACATATCCCGCATTCATCTGAAATGAAATAAAAAAAGCCTCCGATTATATCGGAGGCTTTTACTTATCGCTGGTTATCTATCTTTTTTCCCGAAAATTTCTTGGCGAATTACTTCATATATGACCATAGCAAATACTCCGCCGAAAAAAATAATAAGAAGTATCCAGCCCGGATCTTTCATTAACAGTTCAGATAACATGTTTTTTCTCCTTGTTGAGATGTAAGTCAAAACCCGTTTTTATAATACCAATTTATCACATTATTGTCAAATTTACCGCAACAATAAAAACGCCCGCGGTATACCGTGGGCGTTTGACCTGGAAATTATCTTTTTGTCATTTTGTATGACTTGTATGCGAGAAATAATATCCCGCCAATAACTATTATCGGCATAGATCCTCCTAATGAACAACGAGTTTGTGAAAAGCATCTTGCGATGCGGTTTTTACTCTACCAAATATAGAATATCTGTCAAGGGTCTTTATTGCGGATGTATGGCTGTTGCCATAAACAAGAACGCAATAATGAGGACTCCGACCACAATCCAAGCGCCTAACAATGTAAAGAAAGCAATCGCACCGACAAGAAGCACAAATAGCGAGGGGAGAATATAAAAAATAAAAAACCAAAGGATAAACGGAGATAGTAAAATCCCTAAGAGAATCCACATCAATTTTGATTGCGTATTTTGTGTCATAGTGAACACCTCCTCCTAAAAAATAGCATTGATATACTTTTATGTCAATCCCACTTGGCGGTTTCACCGCCAAGTGATAAGTGTGCATAAGACGGGGTGAAATTAAAAAGAAAATCTAGTATAATAATCTGATATGAAGATACTATTTACCGGCGGAGGATCGGGCGGACATTTTTATCCGATTATTGCCATTGTTGAAGCTATTCACGAAATTGAATCAAAAGAAAGGCTCCTTCCGGCCGATATTTATTTCGCGTCCAACGCTCCTTATGACAAACAACAACTTTTTAATCACAACATTTCCTATGTGGAAATAAAAACGGGTAAACGAAGAACGTACTCTTCCATTTTGAATTTTTTTGATATCTTCAAAACGGGTTTTGCGGTCATAAAAGCAGTGATAAAATTATTCGCTATCTATCCCGATGTAGTTTTCGGCAAGGGTGGCTTTGCCAGTTTTCCAACCCTCTTCGCGGCGCGGCTCCTTCGTATCCCCGTCATTATACATGAATCTGATACCGTACCAGGAAGGGTCAATGTTTGGGCGTCAAAGTTTGCAAAATATGTTGTCATTTCTTATCCCGATGCGGCAAAATATTTTCCTGCCGACAAAGTCGTCGTAACAGGAAACCCGCTTCGCAAAGAAGCGATGCTTCCCATTACTCAGGGTTCATTCAAATTTCTTGAGCTTGAAGAGGGGATACCTCTCATACTTGTTATCGGCGGTTCTCAAGGCGCTCAACTTATCAATGAAGTTATTTTAGATGCACTGCCATTGCTTTTGGAAAAATACCAAGTCATTCACCAGGTTGGGGAAAAGAACGAGAAAGAAGTAAAAGATAGGCTGGAAGCGATTTTGGGTGGTATACCAAACCGAAACCGCTACAAAATGTATCCATACTTAAATGACCTCACTCTTCGCATGTCTGCAGGAGCAGCCGATTTGGTTATTTCCAGAGCCGGTTCAGCTATCTTTGAAATTGCTGCCTGGAAAAAAGCAAGTATCATAATACCGATAACGGAATCCAACGGAAACCACCAGCAGAAAAATGCTTTCCATTACGCGAGGGAACATGCCGCCGTCGTCGTGGAAGAAGCAAATCTGACACCCCATGTTCTCATGGAAGAAATTGACCGGATTATCAAAAACCCTGTTTTAAAGAAAAGAATGGAAGAATCAGCAGGGAGGTTTTCTGAACGCAGCGCCGAGGCGGCCGAAAAGATAGCGCGCCAACTCCTCAAGATATCCCTCAGTCACGAAGCGTAAAGAAAAGAAATATATTTGACACAGCAATAAATATGTTGTGCCATTTATTTAGAGAAAACCAATGATGTTTTTTAAACAAATCAGAATTCGAAAAGAAAAACAGGAAAGGGTTATTTCCGTTTTTCTTTTTTTATTGCTCGTTTGCTCCCCGATTGTTTCTTTTGGGGAAAATGTTTCTGATGGCACGGCTATTACAGTTAATCCGGAAGAAGAACTTCGGGATAAAATTTTACAAAAGAATAGCGAGCTGGATCAGATAAAAGCGCAGATAGATACGTATCAAAAGCAATTGGACTTCACTCAAAAAGAGACCAAAACCCTGCAAAATACCGTTAAGGCTCTTGACCTTGATCGGCAAAAAATGAGCACGAGTATTAAATTGACACAGAAACAGCTTGAAGCGACTTCTTTGACTCTTCAGGAAGTTTCTTATGAAATAAAAGATACGGAAGCGAAAACAAACGCGTCAATGGAAGCTATCAAAGAAGTACTTCGTACGGTTGATCAGACCGATTCGAGAACCATCCTTGAGATTGCTCTCTCCGATAAAACGCTTTCTGATATGCTAGACGATTCCATGCAGTTATCAAAGATCAGATCGCAAGTAAGCGATCATTTAAAAGAATTGCAATCGTATAAAGATACTCTGACAAAACAAAAAGAAAAATCTGAATCTCAAAAAAAACAACTCGCAGGATACCAATCCCAGTTGACCGACCAAAAGGTGGTTCTTGATATTGCCAAAAAAGAAAAAAACGATTTGCTTTTGGTAACCAAAAATAGAGAAGCAGGCTATCAGAAAATTCTTGACGCCAATCTCGCGAAGAAGCAAGCATTTGAAAAAGAACTTGCCGACTATGAAGCTCAGCTGACCAAACAGCTTGATAAAAAATATATTCCGACGGCCGGAATAAAAATACTTTCTTGGCCTTTAGAAAATCCCATTATTACTCAACACTTCGGTGTGACAAAAGATTCTGTACGGCTCTATGCGTCCGGAGCTCATAATGGAACTGACTTGAGAGCAAGCGTCGGGACAAAACTTTTATCTCCGGCGCAAGGCACGGTCATCGGCATGGGAGATACCGATGTTGCATGTCCAAAGGCTTCTTATGGAAAATGGGTGCTTATCAAACACGACAATGGTCTGACAACACTTATGGCTCATTTTTCTTTAATCAAAGTGTCTCAAGGCCAGCAAGTGTCCACCGGTGACCTTATCGGATATAGCGGTAATACCGGATACTCTACGGGTCCTCATCTTCACATAAGCGTCTTTGCTTCCGATGGTGTGACGGTAGGAACACTGCCCAGTAAATCATGCTCCGGAAGAACGTTCACTATGCCGTTGCCTACAGTAAAAAATGCGTACCTTGATCCTGAAGCCTACTTGCCGAATTTATAATTTTACGCCACGTCATCCCGGATTTAATCCAGGATCCAAGTCGTTATTGATGAGCTGAATTTTTAATTAGAATGAGATATTGAAAAATTATTTTTTAAAATACTATGACAAACAAACGAAACCCACAATCAGGCTTTATACAGATTATCGTTCTTTTTATCGTTTTCTGTATTATCGTCTGGTATTTCAAAATAGATGTTCGCGGATATGTTGATTCGCATTCTCAAATAAAAGATATCTTGACCAAAACAATAGATGCACTGAAGACTCTTTGGAGCGACTATCTGGTCGGGGCAGGGACGTTCATCTGGCACAATATCATCATAGATATTTTCTGGAATAATATAACGCCGTTCATTCCGGGAAAATAATTCAGAAAGTTTTTATACCATTGAAGGGAAGTCTGCTCAAAAACGAGCAGGCTTTTTTCCAGGCTCTATTTGAAAAAGAAGAATGGTAACGTCGTAAAAGATATATTGTACGACGTTGCCAAATAAAAAATAAAACCCTGATTGGGCCGATAAGACCGCTCCCCCGATCTATCATACCGGTTGGGTGACCGGTCAGACAGAATGAAAATAAAATTATATTTTGCATAAAAAATTTACAAAATATTTTTCCGAAAAAATTCCCCACCCTGTATGCTTCCGTATATGTTTTGAGTAGTATCTTAATCCTCTCAATTACCTCAAAAACCGACTTTCCTGATCTTGCTCTTTTGAGGGATTTTTGCCCCCCCCTCCGATTTTGCGTATAAAAACACATTATATCATATTCCGTCAAGTTTTCGTTTAGGACGTAAAAATGCTCGCCTCGTATCCAAAAACCGAGCGGTAGGTATATACCTTTAAAATCACTCCACGAGCCGACTTTGTTTGCATCAAAGAGGACGAAAGTTTCATTACGCTATCTTTCCGTCATCCCGGCCCGCGAGCCGGGATCTATGTTTACCTGCGATGTAAATATAAAACTTTTTTAATCGCCGGAGCGGGTTTATAACCCGATCCGAAACATTTGTATAACAAAATACGCTTTGTATTCTTTTTGTCGTAAAAATATAATGGTCGCCGAATTCAAATCCGGCGACCGTTCTTTCTCTCTTTATTCTTTTGTACTCTTTTCTCTCCAAATTTTCTTTTGTTGCAGCTTCGCTGTTTTTTCAATCGCTTCCCATAATTCTTTTTGTCTTCTGATGAGAAGTTTTTGAAAAAATCTTTTCATGGACGTACCGAGCTTTTTATCTTCCGTATCATCGCTTTGAAGAAATCGTTCCGCTTCTTCCAGCACTTTCAAAATCGCCGGGATGTTTATTTCACCCCTATATTTTTTTCTCCGCATTCTTCATTCTCCGTTTTAAACCAAAAACACAATAACACTATATAACTACTCTTGTCAATGGCATAACAAAAAAAGATTGACTTTGAAATGGTTTTTTTCTATACTCCAAGTCAGGTAGAACATTTCAGAGGGTGTAAAATAATGGTTACAAAAGAAGATATATTTTTGATAAGGGAGCTTGAATCTCAAATTGACCGGTATTTAATAAAGAATTATTGTGACGATAAAAAGATCAAAAAACTCGTTATTCTCATAATTGAAACGATGGAGAAACCGGTGAAAGAATTGTTAAACAAACGAGTAGCAGAGCATATTATCTCTTTATATGCCGATTACAACTGGCACATTCGCTTTTTTACTGAAAAAGAAGATCTTTACGTGGAAATTTCAGCAACATTGTAAAATTTCAAATCCCGCCTCTGATGACGGGATTTTTTTGGTAAGTCACCTCGTTGTAGAGAAATTTCGTGCCAAACACTCCTTTTCTTTTCATATCAACTTCTTTATCCTCTTATTGCCTGAAGTATCCCCTCCATTTTTTATACCGGCAAGCTATGTTTATGATGGTTTAAATACATGACAGCAAAAATAAAACTGCAAGCGCTTAAGATAATGAGTGTGGATTTCATGCTGAGCAAATCTATCGAAATACCCAAAGTTATTGGTCCGATAATGCCGGTTATGGACGATACCCCTTGAAAAGCGGCACTCAGCCCGCCAAGATGTTCTTTTGGGATATAAAGAGCCACTTCGCGATCAATCGTCAGTACCAATAATTTCAGACATATTCCGATTAAAAATACCAAAATGAGTTGTACGGGAAAGACTGGTGCAATGGCAAGGATAAGCAAAAGTATGGCTGAGATCCCGCTTGCCCAAAAGATACCATGTTTTTTGTATCTATCTGAAATTTCCCCGATAGGAGAACTGAAAAGACATGGGACCGTGGCAAAAGCGGTAAGTAGGACAACCTTCCAAAGACTTTCATTTTGCGTATAGGCATAAATAGGGATAAAAAATTCTCCGACAGTGGCGACTATTCCGACAAAAAACAAAAGCGCAGCTAAATGTCTCACTCTATTACTCCACGAAATAATCGTTTTAAAAAAACTTCCGAAAGATCCGGCAATAGACAGCCGAGCACCTTGAGAAAGTTCTGCAGCCGTAAGACCGTCCGGCAAAGTCCGAACTAAAAGCATTGAAATCAGTGACGTTGGTATGATTAGAAGAAAGAGAAAATGTATTGGAACATACTGAATTGCCGCAAGACTCAAAAAGACAGCTGCGAGCCACCAAAAATTTCCAAGAGAATCTATATACCCGAATGAAGTTGCGATATTGTTTGTTTTTGTATGAGTATACACATAGGTTGCTCTCCCGACACTATCAAGAGCATAAGCAATGCCATTAAGAGCGCGAGCTCCAATAAGAAAAGCAACGACACCAAGAGAACCGGCAAAAAAGTAGCTTATACTGACAAATGGGTATATTAAAAGTGAAACAAACATAAGTTTTTTGCTGGCAATATTGTCTGCAAACCAAGACACTATGGGGAGAGAGAGTAAAAAAGCTATTCCAAAAACGGAACGAAAAAGACCGGCCTCGGCGTAGGTTTGAGAAAAAGAAAAAAGAAAAATAGGAAAGAACGCTTCTGCAAACCCCCAGCCAAACCATCGTATTGAAGTTGACATGGCAATCGTCCTCACCCCATCTTCTACATTCGGATGAAATATCCGCAATAGTTTTTTCATTATATATATTTATGGATTATTCTTTATTTATCATTCTCTCTTTTTCTTCTCTTTTCATTTTTTTTATTTTTGCTTCTTCTTTGGAAGCTTCGCTGCGGTTTTCGTATTTTTTTGCATACGCCAAAACGACGGGACGACGGCCTTTGGTGTATTTGGCACCGAGAGGTGAACTATTGTGTTCTTCTAGTCTGCGATTAAGATCAGTAGTGATTCCGCAATAAAAACTTCCATCAGCACATTTGAGAAGATAGACATAATACATTTATTTTTTTCTCTTGAACCTGAGGAGATGAAGGTGATAGTGTTCTACGCTTTTCATATGAGCGAAATTCTCCCAGATAAAATCATATTTCTTTTCTCTGGTAAGTTGACGGGTTTTTATATGAACGAGTTCCGCTCTCTCCTCTTCAGTCATTTCAGATTCTTTTTTGAAGTGGCGTTTCGGAATAATAAGATCGTGTTCTTCCGCAATGCGGTCGTAAGGGAATATATTTTTCAGTATCTTCCAGTGGGTAAAAATACATTTTTTGTTATCTGGATTTTCAACGCAAAAATCACACTTTGACTTTTTGTCATTCGCACCTTCCCTATATCGATGATATTTTTCAAGCGTTCTTTTTGTTCTAAAATTCATAAATAATTTTAGACATCATTCCACGAAACAGCGCTCCCTTTCGCAAGTTCTTCGCATTTTCTTTTAATGGATTCCGGAAGTATCGGAAATCGGGATATCTCGGAAAGCGGCAACCAAGAAAAGAGTATGTGTTCCTCTTTTGAAGGCATTTTTTCTCCGAGGGTTATTTTGTCTGCGGTGAAATACAAATTTATCTCGTGTCGCGGTTGTCCTTTTTGAATGAACGTATTTTCACTTGTTCCCGCAAAAGCAAATTGCACGTCTGTTGTTTTTACCCCTGTTTCTTCCAAGAGTTCCCTTCTCAAAGCTTTCTTCGCTGTTTCAGTAAATTCTATATGGCCTCCGGGCAGATAATAATAGTGTTTATCTTTAGGCGAGCAGAAGAGTACTCTTTTCTTCTCTTCATCTAAGATAATCGCGCGTGCGATAACTTCGGTACATTCGCACAAATTTTTTCTTCGGTCCATGAAGATATTTTATTCTGAAATAGTTGCGGTATTTATAACAACGGGAGTAATCGGTTTGTCATTCGCTCCGGTCTTCACTTTTCCTATCGCGTCAACCACTTCTTGTCCGGAAATGACTTTCCCAAAAATAGTATACGCGTTCGGTAACGGATAATCTTCAAGCATGATAAAGAATTGGCTTCCGTTTGTATTCGGTCCGGCATTTGCCATAGCGACGACTCCCTTTTTGTATCCTGCTTTATATGATGCGGTATTAGGATTCAACTCGTCTTCAAATTTAAATCCAGGGCCTCCCATACCCGTTCCTGTCGGATCTCCTCCTTGGATCATAAACCCGCTGATAACGCGGTGAAAGATAACGCCGTTATAAAATCCTTTTTTAGCGAGCGTCACGAAATTCTCAACGGTTTTCGGAGCATCGTTATTGTAGGTTTCAAAAACGATTTTCCCCATGTTGGTATCCAAAGTAATGGTGTTCATATTTTTTTTATTATTAGTTTCTACTGTTTTATCAGCGGTAGTCTCGACGACATCCGCGGTTGCTGTTATTTTTTCTGCAGGAGCGCTTTCTTTTTGCGCCGGTGCCATTCCCGGATTTGAATAAAAAGCGAATGCTAATCCCGCGATAACGGCTATCGCCGCAATGATAAGAATTTTATTTTCTTTCATGGTATTTTATTTGAATTATTCCGGTAATATCACCGAACCGATCTTTTCATTAAAAGCGTCAAAGATCGCATTCATAGCGATGACTTTTATAATAAGTTTATGTTCTTTTGCGAGAGCGACCGCGGAAGCATCGGCAACTTTCAGATTTTGTTCCAGCACCTCAATGGATTTCATGCGGTCAATCTTTTTGGCGTTCGGGTCGGTTTTTGGGTCAGCAGTATAAATGCCGTCAACGCCGTTCTTCGCCATAACGAGCATATCGGCGCCGATTTCCAGTGAACGCTGAACCGCATTAGAATCGGTGGAAAAATAAGCGGCTCCGAGACCGGCGGCAAAAATAACGATTCTTCCTTCGCTCAAATGTTCCTCCACTTCCGCCTGCATCATTTCTGCGCACACACGGCGCATGCCGATAGCTGATGACACCCGAGCCTCCATTCCCTGACTTTCAAAGTAATCCCGAAGCACGAGGGAGTTTTGAACCGTACCGAGCATTCCTATGTAGTCGGCGGTCATTCTTTTTACTCCGGGAAGACCGGAAAGGTCCCGCCCGCGGAAGAGGTTCCCTCCTCCGACTACGATTCCAATCTCCACTTTTTCCGCTTGTAATTTTTTGATTTGGTCGGCAATGTTTTTGAACATTTCCTCTGAATATTTTTGGTCATTCGCCTTCCCAGAAAGCGCTTCTCCCGAGAGTTTTAAAAGAATTCTTTTGTTTTTCATGAGGTGTATTATACCAAAAAACTCTCGCGGTCGGAAGTGTTGACATCAGTAAAACTAAGGGTTACCCTTACAAAGGGAAAAATGCTTTTCTTAAAGGAGATGTGCATGAACGGCCGTTCTTTTGTACAGATTTTATCTAGTGTTCTTTTTATTTTTTGGGGCTGCGTTTTTGGAGCTATTGTTTTTAGTCAGTCGGGGCTTGGCTCTCTTTCTCACAACTTGGCGCATTTTATTACCTTTTGGTTCGTCGTTGTTACTTGCTGGGTAGGGTACATTACCGGGAAGAATGCGGTAAAAATATATCAAGAAAAAATAACGTTTGATACCATAAGCAAACACGATTTCTTATTATTATTTTTCGGCGCTCTTTTATTGATAACCGGAAAACTGCTCTTTATTGTTTTCATTGCCTAAATACACCCAAAAGCCCTCGCAACTGCGAGGGCTTTTTCTTTCCCTTTTTTCTTGTTGCTTTTTCCTTTCTTCTTCTTTTACTTCTCCATCTACCATATCTTCGCCCTATCTTTCGGTTCCCGATACAGCTTATCTCCCGGCTTCACTCCCCATGTCTCCGCAAATTCCGGCATGTTGGAAGCGGGTCCGTTGATTCGAAAAACAGCAGGAGAGTGAGGGTCGGTAACCACGATTTTCCTCAAAAGTTCGGGACGGACTTGGTCGCATTCAAACATCACCCAGCCCAAGAAAAATCTCTGCTCGGGAGTAAAGCCGTCCAAAATAACCTTCTCCTTCCCTTCTTGCGATTTCTTGAAAGCGGCAAAAGCAAGCGTCGTTCCTCCGAGGTCGGCGATATTTTCACCCAGAGTGAGCGCCCCGTTTATTTTCAAATCATCTATCGCGACATACTTATTGAACTCCTCTTCCAAGACTTTCGCCTTCTCCTCAAATTTTTTCTTATCTTCATCCGTCCACCAATTTTTGAAATTTCCCGTTTCATCAAATTGTCGTCCTTGGTCGTCAAAAGCGTGTGTGATCTCGTGTCCGATAACCGAGCCGATAGCGCCGTAGTTTACCGCATCATCCGCTTTTGGATCAAAGAACGGCGGTTGCATAATTCCGGCAGGAAAAACGATTTCGTTGACGACCGGACTGTAATACGCATTTACGGTCGGTACGGTCATGTGCCATTCTTTGAGATCCGGTTTCTTTTTCAGCTTCCGAAGAATGCGTTTTGATTCAAACGCATGAATGCGCCAATAGTTTTCAATGTAGGAATCGGGCGTAATAACCAAGCCTTTATACCCTTTCCATTTGTCCGGATACCCTAATTTGCGCGTAATGGTGGAAAGTTTTTTCAATGCCAGTTTTTTGGTTTTCGGCGTCATCCAATCCAATTGCTCTATCCGTTCCTGATAAGCTTCAAAAAGATTATCCACGAGTTCATTCACTTTCTTTTTTGCCTCATGATCAAAATATCGTTGCACATAGAGCTTACCGAGCGCGTCGCCGATGGTCGCATCAACAAAACCGACCACACGCTCCCAGAGAGGTCGTTGCTTTTTTACTCCCGCCAGCGTTGTGCTGTAAAATTTGAAATGTTCAACGACGAATTTTTTATCAAAAAAACCGGCCGCTCCGTTCAATACATGCCAGAAGAAATATGATTTCCATTCTTCAAGAGAAACTTCGCTCAAGAGTTCCCCCACTCTTTTCATAAAGACGGGTTGAGCGACAATAAGCTCTTCCAACTTTCCTGCGCCGACCAGCTTAAAGTATTTTTCCCAATCCAATCCGGGCGCTTCTTTTGAAAGTTTTGGAATCGTCCGTTTGTTGTATTGGCTTTCAATATCACGCAACTCTACCTGCGTCATGGAATGTTTTGCCAGTTCGGTTTCTATTTTCAAAATCGCCTTCATTGCTTCATTTGATTCTACTTGGTTTTTTCCGTAATGACGGAACATTTTTACGATGTATTTTACATAGGCTTCTCGGACACGTTGAGAATCAGTATCGTCTTTCAGATAATAATCTCTGTCGGGAAGAGAAAGTCCGCTCTGTCCGAGGTAAAGAATGTTTTTGTCGTTATGCCGTTCGTCTTGGTCAATATAAAATCCGAAGAGCGCGTCAAAACCGAGGTTGTGCAAAAAGGAGATAAGCGGGATTATTTCTTCAACTTTTTTGATTTCGTTGATTTTCTTTTCAATAAAAAGAATAGGTTTCGCCCCGTCTTTTTCCCGCTTCGCTTCGTTCATTCCCGAAAGATACAGGTCTCGAACCATTTGCGCATCGCTTCCCTTCTCCGGTTTTTTCTCGGCGGAAAGTTCGTCCACAATAGCTTTCAATCTTTTACGATTGTCTTGCCGAAGCACGGAAAAAATTCCCCACGAAGCTTCCGTCGCAGGCAGAGGATTTTTTTTCAGCCATCCTCCGACCGCATAATGAAAAAAGTCGTCGGTCGGACGAATGCTCGTATCCAGATTTTTCAGATCAAATCCCCAGTTTTTTGTTGTCATAGTATGAACCAGTATAGAGGAAAACAGGAGCGAGAGAAACGTTGACAATTCTAATAATACATGATAGTATATTACACGATACCAACCTGCTCTTTGAGGAGACGCACCATGAAAAGAAGAAAAATCAATTTGATCGGCGACAGCCTTTCAACCGCAACCGGCGCATTTTTATCTTTCGTTATTTTTACCTATTTCGGAACGGCGACTTTATGGGCCTTTACAACGGCCGTTATTGCTTCTCTGATAGTTTTTGCGATAGCAAGAAAATGCGATTTTACCAAAGACGATACCATAGCCGAAGAAAATGATTACCCTCCGAGTCTTTTTGCCTCCATGGTCTTTGCCTGTTTGGCCGCCACTTTAGTAATAAGCTGCTTCGGCTTTGTCCTGCTGACCTACACGCAGTCATTTTTACATTTGATAGCGTAGTCCCGAACAAAAGCGCCGCGACCGAGGTCGTGGCGCTTTCTTTTTTATTTCATTGTTTTGGTCTAAGTGTTGGAAATAAAATTACCTCTCTGATATTTTTCGTATTCGTGATGAGCATAATCATACGGTCAATGGAGAGTCCTACTCCTCCCGCGGGCGGCATCCCATATTCCATCGCTTCAATATATTCTTCGTCTTTCGGCTGAGCTTCTTCATCTCCTTCTCCGCGGCTTTTTTCCTGCTCGGTAAATCGTTCTCTTTGGTCAAGCGGATCGTTCAATTCTGAAAACCCGTTGACAACCTCCAAACCTCCGACGATGAGCTGATAGCGTTCTATCATTTCAGGGTGTTCTTCTTGCTTCTTCGCGAGTGGAGAGAAGGCGAGCAAATAATCTTTGATGAACGTCGGCTGGATAAGTTCATTGCGGACATATTTTTTGTAAATCGCGTCAAAGATTTTTTCTATTCCTTCTCCCTTCCCTACTTCCACACCGAGCTTCTTCGCTTCAATGGCGAGTTCGTCAAAAGAAAGTTTCGCCGGATCTTTCAGTCCCGAGTATTTTTCAATAAGATCAAAGAAAGACGCGACCTCAAATTTTTTCCCGAAATCTATTTCGTGTTCTCCGAAAATGACTTTCGTTCCCCCGACCGTTTTTTCAACCAGTGAACGGAGAAGCGTTTCCAAAAACACCATATGCTTTGAAGCTTCCGCATAGGCTTCGTAAAATTCAACCGTCGTAAATTCCGGATTATGCGTCACGTCAATTCCTTCATTCCTAAACAATCGTCCGATTTCGTAGACTTTCGGCATTCCCGCGACGAGCAATTCTTTGAGATACAGTTCCGGAGCGATGCGCAAAAAAAGACACATATCAAGCGCATGATGATGCGTTTCAAACGGTTTAGCGGTCGCGCCTCCGGCGATGGACTGAAGTATCGGGGTTTCCACTTCCAAGAAATCGGCGCCATCGAGAGCTTTGCGAAGTTCTGCGACAAATTTAGAGCGGGCGATAAATCGGTTTTTGACTTCTTCCGACATCAGGATATCCAAGTATCGTTTACGGAATCGTTCTTCTACATCCTGCAAACCGTGCCATTTATCCGGAAGCGGTCGGAGGCTTTTTGAAAGCATTTTCCATTCCGAAACCTGCAAGGTTTTCTCGCCGCGTTTTGTGGTAAAAAGCATCCCCGTTACCTGCACAAAATCGCCGAGATCAACGATATCCTGAAAGAGAGAAAAGACGGCTTCGTCCATCTCGTCTTTTTTAAGCAAACCTTGGAATAATCCGGTACCGTCGTTGATATTAAAAAAGAGAAGCGCCCCCTGTCCGCGCAAAGCCATAACCCTTCCGACAAGAGCAAGAGGTTTCTTTTCTTCCGCAAGAGTGTCAAATTTCTCAAGAACTTGCGCAAGCGAATAATCCCGTTTTGTGGAAACAGGATACGGCTTCGCGCCCTTCTCTTTGAGTACGTTTAATTTTTTGATCCGTTCATCGCGGACCCCTTCCAAAAATGAGGACATTTATGTTTTTGCTAGTGTTCTAACGAACGTCAATAATGTGGTAAGAAATGGTTTCCCCGCTCGGTGTTTTTAACGAAGCCGGTTCGCCTTTTTTCTTTCCCATTATGGCTTGTCCGAGAGGGGATTTGTTGGAGAGTTTCCCTTTTTCAACATCCGCTTCTTCGGTACCGACAATCTCAATGGAACGCGGTTCTTTTTCTCCCTGCTTTTGGAGAATGACTTTTGACCCCATGGAGACAACATCGGAGTCCATATGGGCAACGATTACTGCTGATTTCAACAAAGGTTCAAGAACAGCAATGCGGTCTTCCAGTTCCGCTTGTTTGCTTCTTGCCTCATGATATTCGGCATTCTCAGAAAGGTCGCCGAGTGATTTTGCATACTCAAGATCAACCAAGACTTTTTTTCGTCCCGTTGAACGCAAGTATTCAAGCTCTTTTTTGAGCTCATCGTATTTTTCTTGACTCAAGTATTCTTTATCATCATTCATAGTACTCACTATTATACCTTTTCCTACCCAAAAAACAAGAGCGGTTTCCTTGTGCAAAAAATAAACGAAAATGATATACTTTCTACAGGAAAAAGGTTTTTATCAAAAAGCTAATTTTGCATTTTATGATGGAGGAAGAAATGATAAATCGAACCAAAGAATACCGCATACAAGCGGCTGAGCTTATAAAGAATCAATGGATTCCCGATACGGAAGCTATGATTCCCGATGTAACCGACGAGAAGAAAAGAAAAGGTTTTGAAGAAGAAATGGACAAAATTAAAGATGAGTTCTCTGAATTGAAAGATGCCGATTTTGGCGACGAGGAAGTCCAAGAAAAAGTCAAAAACCTCTATAATCGCGCCGAAGATCTCTATGGCACCGTCAGCCTCTGCTTTGAAAAAGAAGAGGAAATGTAAAGTATTAAAAGAAAAAGACATCGCACTGTGCGATGTCTTTTATTTTTTAATTTTGAGTTTTAAAATACTCCGGCGTATAGATGGCCATCCAGTCTACGGTTTGCCTCATTACATATGAAGCGCCGATGAGATTTTTGACGGGGCCGTGTTCCATGACAATTGCAAAAGCATACTTCGGATGTTCATATGGAAAAAATCCAGTAATCCATGAATTCACAAAATCTTTTTTTGCTCCCAATTCAGCGGTTCCTGTTTTTCCCGCGATATTTACGCTCTTGGTATTGAGAGCAATCGCCGCGCCATAGAGCACTCCACGCCGCATGCCTTCTCCTGCGATAATAAAATTTTCTTTCGGTATGGGAATTATTTTTTTTGATACGGTCGTAGACTGCAAAACATGCGGAGAAACAAGCACCCCCTCCGTAGCGATAGCAGAAACTGCATGAACTGCCTGAAGAGGAGATACCTGAAAACCATATTGACCAATGGAAGTGTGATAGGTGTTTCCGAGAAGCCACTCTGCTCCATCAAAATTTTTCCTTTTCCATTCGGGACTCGGAATCATCCCCGTTGCTTCCCCTTCAATATCAATGCCTGTTTCGCTACCAAAACCGAACATTTTCATATATTTTTCAATCCTCTCAATTCCCAGTCCTTTTTGTTCATTCAGGTATCCGCCACCAACTTCATAAAAATACACGTCCGAAGAAACGGCAATTGCATCGCGCATGTCCACCCAGCCGTGCGCCTTCCAGTCTTTGAAGACGGTTGGTTTGTCGGGGAAATATGGATTGGGTATGGAAATGGATCCGGTACTCAAAATTTTCTTTTCAGGGGTTATGACCTTTTCCGTTAGCGCTGCAATTGCCATGAAAGGTTTTACAATGGAACCCGGCGTATACAATCCGGAAACGGCGCGATCCAGCCATGGAGTTTTTGGATCCTTTTGATATTGAGAGATTTTCGCCTTATCTTTGCCATCGGTAAGAACTTGCGAATCGTATTCAGGATAACTTGTCAACGCCAATATCTCCCCTGTTTCTATATTCATCATGACACCGCTTCCGGCGCGAAAACCCACTTGATTTGCCGTTTCCGAAATGACTTTATAAAGCTCTTTCTGTAAACGGGAATCAATCGTGAGCATCAGATCTTCTCCTGAAATAGGAGGTTCTATTACACTTTCCGAATGGACTTTGGAAAGCGAGTCTACTTCTTGTATTTTCAGACCCTGCGTTCCATTCAGCCGATCGTTATATGATTTTTCTATTCCTCCTTTTCCTTCATACTCTTTTTTGTAATAAAATCCTGAAGTATCTTTTGCCGGATAACTCAAATAGCCGAGTAGGTGTCCGAATCCCGGGCTGGCAATATATTGACGCAAAGGAAAATCATTAAGCGCCTCTCCTTCCTTTACCTTGGCTTCTTCCCAATCCGCTTTTTCTTGAGGCAAGACATTCCAAGCCAAAGGCACTTTGTTGCGGTCATAAATAATTCCGCGATTGGCAAAAACGAGCGAGTGTTCCAGACGATTATTCTCCGCTCTCGCTTTCATCACCTCACCCTGCCCTATTTGCAACCCTCCGACATTCCAAAGATAAACTCCTTGCAACATAAAAAAAAGCCCGCCGAGAAAAAAAACGGTGTATTTTGAAATTGATTTTTCTATGCGCCCTTCAAACTGATTCACGTCAAAATTGGGCAAGTTGCTGGAATCAAGAAAAATCTCGTTCGGATCTATATTCGCTTTTCGTTTTTTTGGTCCAAAAAATTTCATAAAGCAATCAAGAGAAAAAACGCATTTTTTGTTTTACGGCTGTTGAGAAAAAAATAAAGAAAAGAGCGGCGGTTGCGAAAAATAATCGGAAGCCGTGAAAATTGATTGCTTCCGTTCCATACAGAGCATCAAGCAAAAGTCCGAAAAAAAACGCTTCATAAAAATTGGAATAAAACGCCGCCCCGAGAAAACAAAAAATACAGACTGACCACCAAGGAAGAAAAAGCACCAAAAAAAAGATGGCGAGATCCCCCGCAATTCTTCCGATAATCTGGTGTTTTGTCATCTCTTCATTTTTCATCGCGGTATCATTATCAATCTGCGTTTTTAACGACCTGAATATATTTTGCGTCAAAGATATTTATCGGCCCGCGAAAATATACTTTTTGGAAAGTGTCCGTTGATTTTTGTTCTTTTGAAACGACTGTGGCGACGATATACTCGGGAGTTCCGGACAAACTGGCGCTGTCCCCGACCTGAACATCCGTATCAAGAGGAAGATCAGCCACAAAAGACCCTCCTCCCAAGCCTTTTAACTGAATAGGGGTATTATTTGGCCCTAAAAGAGCATCAGAGGATTGTCCTGCGGTAGAAAAAAGACGCGCCTTCGCGGAAGAAGAGTATGTTTCTTCTATCGTTCCGATAATCATATTTTTGTTCGCAAGAACTTTATCCCCTTTTTTTATGCCGTTCTTTTCTCCGATATCAATGAGGAACGTGTCATAGGCGGTGATATTTGGACGGGCAATGATTGAACCGAAAATCCCGCCTTCTTTTTTTTGAGAAAGAGTTTTTTTTAATTCCAAATTTTCCTGTATGATAAAATCATATCCTGACAATTCCCCCTCTAACTTTTTTATTTTTTCCGCGAGTTCTTTGTTTTTTGCGATGAGTGATTTTTTCGTGCTTAAAAAAGAGGTTGAATCAGAGAGAGCGGAACCCCCTGAATTTTTGGCATTCCAAGCTGAAACCGAAGCATTATTTACCGCTCCGGAAAAAAGAGTAAAAGTTTTTGGGAAAGCGGTAAAAGAAACAAAAACAAAAAAAGCGAAGAAGAAAAAAGCTATCCTCACTTTGTTTTTTCGTTTTTTGGTTTGCAAAGGTCTATACATAATGAGAGTCAAAAATTAAATTTTTCTTTCCTTATTTCTTTTTTCTTATTGCTTTTTCCTCTTGCAAACTATTCCGTCGGCGCTTCTTCGTCATCTTCGTAGATAAGAGCTTCTTTGTAGAGTTCAAGATTTTCAACGACGATTCCCGTGCCTCGGGCGATACAAGTGAGCGGATCCTCGGCTATATATATCGGTATTTTTAATTCTTCCTGAAGAATTTTATCAAGCCCGCGAATGAGCGCCCCTCCTCCCATCAGAACAATACCGCGATTCATAACATCCGAAAGGACTTCCGGCGGAGTTTCCTCCAGCACCTCTTTCGCTGAAGATACCAGCATGCTGATAGACTGAGCCATAGCTTCGCGAATGTCTGAATCGGTGATGATGACTTCTCTCGGGAGTCCGGTGATAAGGTCTCTCCCGCGGAGAGACGCTTCCAATGGAACTTCATTTTTAACAACAGAACCGATGGATATCTTTATCGCTTCCGCGGTTTTTTCTCCGGTGAGAATTTTGAATTCGTTTCTGATGTAAGAAATAATATCCTCGTTGAATTTATCTCCGGCGATGCGGAGATTTTTTGATTTAACGACTCCTCCGAGCGAGATGACGGCAATGTCAGTCGTTCCTCCTCCGATGTCTATCACCATGCTTCCGACCGGATCGTTGACCGGCAGGCGTATGCCGATAGCTCCAGCCATCGGTTCTTCAATGATGTACACCTCGCGAGCGCCCGCATTTCTCGCGGCGTCTTTGACTGCGCGGGTTTCCACATTGGTAATTCCCGAAGGTACGCCGACGACAATGCGAGGGCGAGCCATTTTTTTTGAAAGTTTGTTGGCGTTGTTGATGAAGTACGAAAGCAATTCCTGCGTCACCTCAAAGTCTGAGATAACGCCGTCAACGAGAGGACGAATGGCAACAATGTGAGAGGGAGTTCGTCCCAGCATTTCCTTTGCCGCATGACCTACCGCTACCACCTGCCCTGTTTTCTGATTGACTGCAACGACGGTCGGTTCATTAATAATGATTCCGTGACCGCTCACATAGACGAGTGTATTCGCCGTTCCCAAGTCTATTCCGATATCATTCGCGAACATTTTTTTGAATTTCTGCAACATAAGTACCCCTATTCTACTTGAAAGAACACCGAGAGTCAAAAACTTGACAAATTAGACAAATAAGAGTATACCACAAGCTGTAATTGAACTTTGAAAAGAGGAAAGAAAAAATGAACATAAATAAAAATGCGGTTTTTTCAATGATACTGACCGGTACCATTTACGCAGGCGCGTATGCAATGAGTATCCATATTGGAATTCTCTGGGTATTGGCGATCTTTCTCGTTTGTTATCCCTATAAAATAGGCGAAAATGTTTACTCGCTTTTTGGCGGGTTCTCCGATAAGAATCTCTACTCGCTCTTTGGGGTTTATCAAAACGCCGAAGGTGATGCGTTGCAAGTCATAGGTATAACGCTGTATCAAAATGCCGGAGGTGATGCGTTGCAAGTCGTTGGCGTAACCTTGTATCAAAATGCCGGAGGTAGTGCGGGGCAAGGCATAGGTATAACTTTGTATCAAAATGCAGCCGGTGATGCAGTGCAAATTGTCGGGATAGTGATGTGTCAGAAAGCCGGAAGGGATGCCGAGGAGGTTATTGGGATAGTGCTGTATCAGAAGGCTGACGTGGATGCGATACAGAAGTTAAGTATAACATTGTATCAAAATGCTGGCTGGGATGCGGCGCAATACCTGGGTATAACCTTATACCGAACTTTCAAAACGCAAACATCCCCGTGGTGCAGTATCGTGTGCGTATCCAAACAAAAATAAAAATAACACAACACCCAAGGTCAGACCTCGGGTGTTTTTTTATGGCTAATTTTCTAGGTATTTAATAAATTCAGAAGTTCGTTTTCATCCAGCATGAGTACTTCCCCCGTCTTTCTCGCCTTCACTTCAAACTTTCCCGATGCGAGTGTTTTACTGCTGACGACGACTCGGTACGGCATGCCGAGGAGGTCGCTTCCTCCGAATTTTTCTCCGGCGCTTTGGTCGCGGTCATCATACAGAACTTCAATGCCGGCATCGGTTAATTTTTTATACAATGTATCCGAAGCTTCTTTTTCTCGGAGATCAATAAGATGTACTTTGAAAGGTGCAACGCTTTCGGGCCAGACAATTCCTTTTTCATCGGCGAATGATTCAACGATTGTTCCCATTAAGCGTCCGGGACCGATTCCGTACGAACCCATAATGACTGGTTTCTGTTCCCCGTTCTCATCTTTGTAATTCAAACCGATCGGGGCGGAAAAACGCGTGCCAAGCTTAAAGATATTTCCCGTTTCAATGGAATGGACTTCTTCCAATTCATCGCGAGTCAATCCGAGATCATTCAACACTTCATCGTTAAGCACTTCTTTATTCACCGCAACTCCCTTTTCTCGTGAAAGATAAATAGTATCTTCTCCCGCATCCGAAAGCGTTTGGAATTCATGGCTGTATTTGGAAAATACGCCACCGCTCGCAAACGTAACAAATGTTATTTCCCCGATGCCGGCTCTTTCAAATATATTTTTATATGCCTGCTTTGCCTTCTCGTAAAAAACATCAAGGTCTTCCTGCATTGCGCTGAAAGAGTAAAGGTCTTTCATGGAAAATTCTCGTCCGCGCATGATGCCAGATTTTGCCCGCGTTTCGTTGCGGAATTTTGTTTGTATTTGGTAGGCATAAATCGGCAAATCTTTGTATGAAGCAATATGATTCGTCATGATATTCGTAATCGCTTCTTCGTGTGTAAAACCGAGGCCGACCTCGTTGCCATTTTTCAATTTCGTTTTGAACCAGTTATCAACTTTCGCGTCGTCCCAGCGATCTGTTTTTTCCCATAGCATTCGGTCTTGAAGCGCGGTCATGGAAACTTCCTGTCCGCCGATGGCATTCATTTCTTCACGGATGATATTTTCAATTTTATTGAGCACGCGAAGCCCGAGCGGAAGGTACGAATACACCCCGGCCATTTCTTTGTGAACATATCCCGCGCGAATCAGCAGTTCGGCATTCTTTGACACCTCATCTTTCGGCGCTTCCTTGCGTGTTTTAGTAAAAAGTTGTGATTGTTTCATATTTTTATATTGTACCGTTTTTTACAAAAAAGAGAAATTTGACAAATACTTTATCGTTTGATATTTTATGTTTAAATTTGTTCCATAAAAAATGAGGAGTTGAAATGAATTATGTTTTGTATATTTTCGGAGTTTTTGGAATCGTCCTTTATCTTTGGTGCGGGTATTATGTAAGCGGAAAAATATATGATTTATATTACGCTGCTAAAAAACCGTCATGGTTGATACGATTTTTGGTCTGGCCAATAGCGACTATCAGCGATAGACGAAATTTGAAAAATGATGACTGGCGGTATCAAAAATCAGATTGGGAAGATTGCTACGCTTATCTGCTTCCGAATCGGACAACAAGAGATCAATACATTTCCATAATGATGATACTGTGGGGAGTTAAAATTGTATGGAATCTGATTATTTTTTCACTTATTTTTTTCTTGCTCTTGATGGCGCCGATAGGAGCGGGTCTTGCCTTAGCAATAGCGATACCGCTCAAAAAACTTATCGGACGCGAATGAATACTAAAAACACGGGGACGCAACAGCGCTTCCGTGTTTTTTAATACTTTGAAACAGCTTTTATTTTACAAACAGCGTCCAGACGTCATGGAAGGTAATGACCAATATCAGTCCGAGGAGGACGACAAAACCGATGGAATGTGCAAGATTGGCCGTTTGCGCTTTTATGGGCGAGCGTTTGATTGCTTCAATGAGGGTAAAGAAAATGCGCCCGCCGTCCAACGCGGGAATCGGCAGAATGTTGATAACGGCAAGATTGATGGAAATAAGAGCCGTGAGAGAGATGAGATACGTAACGCCAAGCTGGCTCGCGTCGCCCACTATTTTCACGATACCGACCGGACCAGAAACGGAAGACATATCCGCTTTGCCGCGGAAGGCTGAAATAAGAAGATCGTATAACCCCTTGAAAGTTTCTCCGGTGTATATAATCGTTAATTTCCCTCCTTCATATATCGCTCGATGAAGCGGGAGCTTCATGACTCCGACCATATCCATACCGATTCCGATGGCAGATTTTCCGTCCACTATTCCCTTCTTTGGGATTACCGTCACGTTCTTTTCTTCAGATCCACGTTTTAAGAGAACGGAAATTTCTTGCGCTCCATGTTCGTCAACGAATTTCTGAAAAACTTCCGTCGTTACTTTTGAGAGAGTTTGATTTTGATAGGAAAGGGAAAGTATTTTATCTCCCGTTTGTATTCCTGCCAATTTTGCCGGCGAATCTTTCATAACTTCAACCACCGTAAGAGAAGCATTGCTTACTGCTCCGGCAGAAAGCTGGTCAGAAGCAGAAGAAGGCAAACCGATAAGAAATCCGGAAGTGATAAGAGCCCAAGCAAAAAGCAAATTGAAAAATACCCCGGCGGAAAGAACCGCCACCTGAATGAGTTTCGGTTTATGGGAAAAACTTTTTTTGCTTTCAACTCCGTTCTTCGCTACCTCTTCGGGGTCTTCTCCGAATATCTTCACAAAACCGCCAAAAGGAATAGCGTTTATGGTGTATTCCGTTTCTCCATATTTTTTTCCGTACAATTTTGGAGGGAAACCGATACCGAATTCGTCCACCCGTATCCCGCTTTTTTTGGCAACAATAAAATGCCCGAACTCGTGAACGAGAATCAATACCGCGAGGATGATAATAAAAATGAGAATGTTCATAATATGTTTTAAAACGTTTAGCAGAGTATACTAAAAATTTTCAATTACCAATGTCAAATTTCCAATAAAAATCCAAATGTCCAATGCTAAAATTTGGACATTTTGAATTTTGTCATTTTATTGGAAATTTGAAATTTGATATTGGGAATTTAAAAATCTTATTCTGCTATTTCCTTTCCTTTTCTTTCTGACATTTCTTCCAGTTTTGCATTTGCCTGATCAACAAATTTTTGCATTTCTTCTTTTAAGCTGAATTTTTCGTCTTCGGGAATCTCTCCTTCTTTCTCCAGCATCTGAATTTCACTCCATACGTCGTCTCTTTCTGAACGAACGGAAACGCGGGCATGTTCGAGCTTTTCTCTCGTGACCTTCAAAAGAGCAGCCCTTCGTTCCGCGGTGAGTTCCGGAAAAAACACCCGTACACCCATAGCATCGGAAGAAACACTCAATCCGAGATTTGCCTCGCCGATAGCTTTTTCTATTCCCTTAACCTGCCCTTTATCCCAAGGAGCAACGCGTATCGTTCTCGCATCTTCAATGGAAATACTCGCGACATGTTTAATAGGGGTTCTTGTTCCGTAAGAATCAAGATAAATGCTATCCAAAATAGCCGGGGTTGCCCGACCGGTACGAACGCTCGTATATTCGGTGCTCAGCCATTCTTGAATCCCTTCCAGTTTCTCTTTAAATGACGAAAAATCGTAGGACATAAAATAAATATGTAATTACTTGATAGAGATTTATAGTATAACAAAAACCAGAGGAAAAAGCGAAAAAATAGTTAGATAAAATTCCCAATATCCAATTTCAAATATCCAATGATAAAATTTAGACATTTTGAATTTTGTCATTTTGTTGGAAATTGGAAATTACTTTGATTGCTTCGGTGCAATCAAAGCCAAATGTTCCAGCATCATTTTGAATGAAGGCGCTTTACCGTGCGCGTATCTCCGATAGGAAAGCGCCAATTCCAGCGTTCGTATTTCTTCTTTTGTTCGTTTCCCCGGCGTTCCCTTGTTATAAAAAAACCGAGTAATGTCTTCAATGAGCCTTTCCGAACGGCTGACGTCTTTTTCGTCCTTGGCAATCTTAAGAATAAAAGCGAGACGCTCGGCATAGGGCATTTTCAAAAATTCCGCCGCTTCGCCGAACGTTTCCTTTTCTCCGCTTTTTTGATGTTCCACCAATACGATACGGGAAAGAAGCGTCGGCAAGAAAAATTGAGAGGAGTGAGAAAGAATGAAAAAGTGAGTATCCGCAGTCGGTTCTTCAAAAATTTTGAGTAAAGAATTCTGCGCTTCCGTCGTGAAAGAATTAGCAATAACGACGAATATCTTTTTCCCTCCTTCAGCAAAAGAATGTCGCGATTGCATTTCCTTGAGCGCTCGCCCGTCGTCAATGCCGAAAGAAATAAACTCCTGCTCCGAAAAATCCGGATTCCCTGTCGTTGATATTTGAAACTCGCCCTCAAGAAAATCCCGAAGCGCCGTCTTCATAAGATCGGGATCCCCCTCAATCAAAAAAGCATGGTGAAAAAACCCGTTTTCAAAATTCCCTATTTTTTGTTTCCAAGATGAGTTCATAGACGAGTTATTAACTTTTTGCTTGACTATTATAGTTGATAGGTGTAGTATATAATTAATACTTACGAAAGAGACCCCTGTGCGGTTTTGTCCACACCGGGGGCTTTTTCTTTTCTTTTTTCAATAAAACCACGCACCCCGTCTAAATATGTTATGGGGGTATTAGTCCTTTTTAGTAAAACCGAGCATTGCTCTTTTCTATGAGGTGAAAGAATAATGCGAAGTTTTTTTCGCTCGTGCAAAAAATTCACCATACCCGCATAATCTCCATCGCTGGAAACGATAACCAATTGTTCCGCATCGCTTTCAAAAACATCTTTTACAGAATGCAATACGAGGTCGGCATCACAATTTCCTTTTATTTTTTCTTCTCCGTCGTATACGGTTTCTTTAAATATTAAAACGAACCCTGCTTCTTGGAGATAGACATAAAGCTCCTTATATTTTGGTATCAATCCAATAAATAAATACGCACGTGTTACGCCATATTTTTCCGTAAGCCACACACGAAAACGGGCATAATCAAGTTTCCAGCCCAAACTATCTATTCCTTTATGCAAGTTTGCTCCGTCTATATAGGCATAATTATTTCGTTTTGGTTTCATGAGTTGTCTTTACTCGTAAGTTTCTCAAGTTCCTTGAAGATTTTATCGTTAAAATTATTCGGTTTGAGTTTTAAAATAGCTTCAGCATTTTTTAAACAGTACAAAAGTTGCTCTTTATTGTCTTGAGAAGAATACCATTTAAAGCCATCAATAATATCAGCTGTTTTTACAATAAGAGCCTCTTCTCCATTTTGTACACAGCGGGAAATTAACTCAGTTGTCTTTTCTCCTTTTTTAAAATCTTTTGTACTCGCAAGCACCAGTTTTGTAATGCGGTCTCCAAATTCTTTTTTTAGGAATGATTCGTCGATATTGAACCACTCTATGGCATCATGTAAAATTCCAGACAAGACAATGTGCTCAGGATATTTATTTTCGTAAAGATAAACACCAACGCGAATATCATGAAATAAAACAGGTTTTCTTGCGTGATCATCAACGGGAGGCAAATGTGCGGATAAAAGCTGCACGGCTTTTTCAAATGAGGCGCCAAATGTTTCTTTCATAGTTAAAGGGGTCAGGTACGATTGTTTTGTAAAATCTATGTTGTAATTTCTTATCTTTTTGCGATAATGCTCTTCTTGTATACTTCAATATGTTCCAGCGCTATTCCCGTTCCTTTGGAAACGCAGTAGAGGGCATCTTCGGCGAGACGGGCTTTGACTCCGGTTTTTCGGAAAACGAGTTCCGGCAGGTTGCGGAGCATGGAAGAACCTCCGGTCATAATAATGCCTTGGTCAATAATGTCGGCGGAAAGCTCTGGGGGAGTTTCTTGCAAAACATCTTTAATGGCTTTCACGATTTCAATAAGTTCCATCTGAATGGCTTTCACGATTTCATTCGTTCCGATGCTGGCAGAGCGAGGAAGTCCGGAAATAAAATCGCGTCCTTTGATGATGAGAAAAATTTCTTCTTCAAGCGGAATAGCGGAACCGATTTTCATTTTTATCGTTTCGGATGTTTTATCTCCTACCGCAAGATTGAAAACTTTTTTGATGTAGTCGGCAATAGCTCGGTCTATTTTATCCCCGGCACACTTCACGGATTTTGATGCGACAATACCTCCGAGAGAAATCACGGCAACGTCGGTCGTTCCCCCTCCGATATCCACTACCATATGTCCGCACGGTTCTTGAATCGGTATTCCCGCGCCAATAGCCGCGAGTATCGGCTCTTTCACGACGTACGCATTTTTCGCGCCCGCTTTTATGGCCGCTTCCACCACCGCGCGCCGTTCGGTTGAGGTAACTCCTGCCGGAACGGAAATCATGACCTCCGGTTTAAAAAGACTCCATTTCCCGAGCGCTTTATTGATGAAATACCGCAGCATAGCTTCGGTAACGCGATAATCGGCAATAACTCCATCACGCATAGGCCGATAGGCGATGATGTCGTCAGGCGTTCGACCGACCATATGTTTGGCATCAATACCGACGGCAAGAATTTTATTAGTGTGGGGAGAAACCGCTACCACGGAAGGCTCATTCAGAACGATTCCCTTTCCCGGCATAAACACAAGCGTATTCGCCGTCCCGAGATCTATCCCCAATTTATTCGTAAAAAGCGACATAAGTATTCTTATAGTAAACGAAATGAGCCCAAGGCGCAACCGCGCCCTCTTCGTCACTCGGAACAAACTATGGCGAGCGAAGAAAAAACACCCCGACAAGTCGGGGTGCGGTTTTTATCGTTCAAGCTCAAACAAAAGCTTTGAGGAAAACGGGTGTTCCTGCGAATACTCGTAAAATCTTTTGCAGGCATTCAGTTTTTCTTCATTTATCGGCGTCTTGAGAGGAAGAAGGTATTTCTCGCCTTTGAATTCTTTTCTCAAAAATTCATAAAGATACTGATCATTATCAAATTGAGACAAAAATCTTTCGTTGGTCGGATCAACTTCCAGCCAGCCGTAAGGCGGTATGTATATCGCCGCCCACGCGTGGTGCCCTTCATCTTTCATATAACCGATCACCGTCATCGCCGGTATTCCCATGCTTCGGCAGAGAGCGACAAAAACATTTGAGATGCAATCGCATTTTCCCATTCCATCCATGATTATTTTCCCGGCGGACCGAGTTTTTCGCCCTTCCCACGTGTAAAAGAACAGATGGCGGAATGGCTTGAGTTTTCCCGTAAGGTAACGGGCTTGTTCAAGCGGATCTTTTCGGTCAGAAGGAAATTTTATTCCTACTGACGTCTCTCTTATTCTCTCCGAAGGAAGCAAAGGGAAACTTAACTTGAGAATCGTGTAAGGGTCCCTCTTGCCTTCAGGAAAAGAAGCGATGACTCTTTTTATATTTTCCACGGTTGCCCGAGGAAGAAGCGAATAAGATATATTTTCATGAACCCAAGCATACGCCTTAGAGGCTTTGGTATAGAGATTTTTTATCTCATTGCTGGAAAAACCGGACAGTATCTTTTTGGTAACATCGCGAACCGGCGATGACATGAAATCAAAGTCTTCTGTTTCTCTCAAATACTCTCGCCAATCATACCGGTTCACGGAATCGTGGCATAAAGACGGACGAAGGCCTTCTTTTGCTGTAAGAGAAGTAACCAAACAAAGCGCGCTGGCGGTTTTGCTTCTGTCTGCGACGTGCAGCCAAAAACGGTCATTTTTCCAATTTGTGCTTTCTATATTTTTTCCTGCCAGATATTCAAGTTTGAATAATTCGTTGATAAGATTTATTGACTCAAATTTTTCAAAGTTTCTGAGATACAAAATCACACTTTTTTCCTCTCTAGAAAAAGAGAAAAAATGTCCTTTGTCGCCCGTATCGTTTTTATGCCAAATGGTACTCATTACCACCGCCTTGTCCTTCGCGGACCAGTATGAAAGTTCCAGACAGTCTGTGCTTTGTATATCACAAACAGGAAGAAGAACGCAATTGACAAGATGGCAAAAAATGATCCTGATATTATCAGGGTCATTTTTATGAAAGCGCTTTATAAACCTAAACTTTTGACCACGGTCATCACCCACTGAAGAGCGGGATCCATATATCCGTTCAGATACGCATGCATGGCAACTCCTCCGCAAACGACGCCAATGGCAAACATAAAGAAAGAAAGAAGTTTCCGACCGGGCGCTTTCGGCTGAGCAAAGTTTTGAGGAAGAGAACCTTTCTGTTGCGCGATATTTCCGGCGGGAACAACAGAAACTTTTTGTCCGGGAGGAAAACCGGCAAATGGACGAGTTGGAGGGGGCGCGATGAACGGCTTTGTTTCTTGAACAGTAGGAGTTGGAGTTGGGGCGACAACATCAATAGGCATTGGCGGTTTTTCTGTTGGGATCATTCCCTGTTGCGAGTGAGAAAAAAGTCCTGCTCCGGGCATTGTTTTAGGAAAGCCTATTCCGCCGGAAGCAGTGGGTGTTGCGGGTGAGGTTGGTGAAGGAGTGGCAGTAACGGGTGGAGAAACAATTCGCCCTTCCATAAACCTCGCGCGAAGTTCTTTGAGAGTCTTTTCATCCTCTACGGGAACGGAAACCGAAGGATTGGGATTTACCGGATTTGGTATCGCCGGTGAAGTGGTATCTTTTTGTATCTCAGTCTGAGGAGGAACGAATAATTCAGGAGTATGAACCGTCGGCCGAATAGTCGGCTCCAGTGTTTTTCCCGGTTCGGATTTTGCCATCATGGTAAAAATAGAAGCACTCTTCATTCCGGAAACGGGCGATTTTGATTCAACAACCACGGGTGTCGGTTTTTCTCTCGTTGATGGAGCAGGCGTGATATTCAACGCAGTCGGTTTTAATATTTCGGGTTGAGATTGAACGGGCGTAGCAAAAGAAGCCGGCTCCGGTTTGACCTCATCTTTTTTTAATGACTGGATTATCTCTTTTTCGGCAGAGCTGATGGCTGACGGCATGGAAGTATTGCTCATTTCCATGGCTTCGTATGCTTCCTCTACATCTTTCGCGTCCCACCCCCCGTGGGTAACGAGCATGTCGGTGATTTGCTCTTTCGTTTCACCTTGAGAATGGCGATCTTTTATGAAATTTAAAATTTCGTTGTTTATCATACGAATAGAAAAGAGAAAATTAAAACGAGATTCTCTTCCCTATTATAATACCACATCTTTTTTCGGAGGACTCTTTTATTGTGGATAACTTCTTTCTAAAATTCTCTTAAAATGATTAAGGATGCGCCGAGCCCATTTAAACGCGCGACCAGATCTTCGTAACCGCGATTAATGGAATAGATATTGCGGAGAATTGAAGTACCGTCAGCCGCGAGCATCCCGATAAGCATGATAGCAGCCGGCCTCAGAGCGGGCGGGCAAATAACTTCCGCGGAGTGAAGTTTTGTCGGGCCGGTGATATACAATCGATGAGGGTCCGCCAAAACCGTATCAGCGCCGAGCTTGTCTATGTCCTTGGTATGAATGGCTCGTTTCTCATAAACCCAATCATGAATAAGCGTCGTTCCCTTGGCTTGAGTAGCGATAATGGCAAAGAACGGAAGATTATCTATATTCAATCCGGGATACGGACGGGAATCTATTTTTTCTTCCAAAGCGACAAGGTTTGAAGGAAATGTTTTGATATCAACCAGATTCGTTTTCTCATTCAATGCCTTATATCGTTTCAGAATTTTATATTTGAATCCCATTTTCTCCAATTTCAAAAGTTCCAGCTCAAGAAAATCTATCGGGCACCGCTTAATGACCAGCGAAGATTTTGTGACAATCGCCGCCGATAAAAAGAACATGGTTTCAATCGGGTCTTCCGACAAATAATAGATTACCGGTGTTTTTATTTCTTTTACTCCATGAACGATGATTGTCGTCGTACCGATACCCTCAATTTTTACCCCGCATTTTTCAAGGTAAAAACAAACTTCCTGCCCCATATAGTTGGAGGAAGCATATTTTATAATCGTCTTTCCGGGAATAAGGGCTGCGGCAATAATGGCATTTTCCGTAACCGTGTCTCCCGATTCATACAGTATCACTTCGGAAGGCCGGAGAGACGGAGCTTTTACTTCATAGTATTTTTCTTTCGTTTCAACCGAAACGCCGAATTTTTCAAGAGCGAAAAGATGCGGTTTTACCGTACGAGAACCGAGTTTGCAGCCGCCGGGCTGCGGAAGCTTGAAACTTTTGAAATGGTGAATGAGCGAACCGATAAGCATAACGATGCTCCTCGTCTTTTGCGCGGAAGCAACGTTGATTTTTGCCAAATTGATTTTCTCCGGCGGTTTGATTTCAAGATCATTACCCGCCCATTTCACGGATACTCCGATAGACTGAAGGACTTCAACCATGCGATTCACCTCTTCTATTTTTGGAACATTCTTGATAGTCGTTTTTTCTTTATTAAGCAGAGAGGCGGCAAGCAAACCCATCGCCCCGTTTTTGGAAGTTTTGGTTGTAATTTCTCCGGTAAGTTTTTTTCCGCCCTCAATGCGAATGTTGATAGAGCCGTTGGACACGCGGACGATATCGCGATTGAGCGCATCGCTTATTTTATTTATCATTTCAGTGGAAAGATTTTGTTCTCCCGTTTCAATCCGCGCGACCGCGCTTTGAGTGGAGCCGATCTTTTGCGCCAGCTCTTGCTGCGTCATTCCGACTTCCTGCCGAAGCTTGGAAATAAGATGCCCGATAACGGCAACATAATTCTCAACCGATACTCCTTCTTCCGAATTTGTTTTCATATAATTTTCCGATAAAGAATAATAACTATTTGATTATATCATATATGCTATACAGAGCAAGAAAGAAGGGTAACTCCTCGTCGCCGTTTCGGGGTTGCACCCCGAAACGAAACATTTGGATAACACAATAAAGTTCCGCTTAAAAATTAAAATTTATTTTGTCACACAAATATTTCGGACCGAGGTACAACCTCAGTCCGGCAATAAATATAGTTATATTTTATAAGGAATGAGCAGTTACAAAGAAGGAATTTGACAAAAGAGTTTTCCAAAGGTAGATTGTGCTTAGAAAAGCGCTGCTTTTACACTTGTAGTTTGGCCCTGTTATCGTATAATGAAAGACCGATATCAAGAATTTATTTTTACTCTATTTAGCAACCATCATGAAAAGCAAAATACTTATAACAGGCGCGTTCGGTCAGATCGGTTCAGAACTCATCGTAACGCTTCGTGAAAAATATGGAAAAGATTCAGTCGTGGTTTTTGACAAAAAACCTAATCCTGAATTTGAGGGTGTTGCGGTTATCGGAGACATCACCGACGCGGAACTTCTGCGCAAAACCGTGCAAACCAACAATATCAAAACCATCTATCATCTGGCTTCCCTTCTTTCCGCCGTCGGAGAAAACAATCCCGAATTGGCATGGAAAGTAAACATGGACGGACTTCGCAACGTTCTTGAAATGGCGCGAGAGTACGGCATCAAAGTTTTCTGGCCCAGTTCCATCGCGGCATTCGGTCCGACGACGCCGAAAGACAACACCCCTCAGCAAACTATTTTGGAACCCAGTACGATGTACGGCGTTACCAAGGTTGCGGGCGAATTGCTCTGCCAATACTACTTCACTAAATTCGGCGTAGACGTTCGCAGTCTGCGTTATCCCGGCATTATCAGCTGGAAAACTCTCCCCGGCGGCGGCACAACCGACTATGCGGTGGAAATTTTCTGGAAAGCGCTTGAAGACGGAGCGTACGCTTGTTTCTTGAAAAAAAATACGGCTCTTCCCATGATGTACATTGACGATGCTATCAGAGCAACCGTTGAGATTATGGATGCTGATCCGAAAAAAGTGGCTATCCGCACGAGCTACAATCTTTCCGCGGTAAGTTTTACTCCGGAAGACTTGGCCGGAGAGATAAAGAAAGCCGGCGTACCGCTCAAGATGAAATATGCTCCCGACTTTCGTCAAAAAATTGCGGACTCTTGGCCTCGCTCCATAGACGACAAACGAGCGCGCAAAGACTGGAAATGGAAACATGAATTCAATCTTGCCAAGATGGTAAAAGCGATGATTCAAGGCGTGAGAGAAATGCAAAGTGCGAAACAATAACGAATAATCCCTCCGAACAAATCGGAGGGATTTTGTCTGTTTATCAAACATTTGATTTATTTTACAAATGTGGTTAAATAGGTATTAGAAATACTAGCCCATTAGCAATAACGAGGAACATATGGCCTATCCAAACAAAGCGAAAGATATATATGCAAATCAGCTCGCGGAGAAACGCGCAGCCGGGTTGTTCAAAGAAGAATACATTATTACCTCCCCCCAAGGCGCATGGATTACCGTGCAATTTCCGGAAGGGGCTCCCGAGAAAAAAGTTCTCAATCTTTGTTCAAACAATTACCTTGGACTTTCTTCTCACACCGACATCGTCAAGTCCGCCCACGAAGGATTGGATTCCCGCGGATACGGCATGAGTTCGGTTCGTTTTATTTGCGGAACGCAAGACATTCACCGCCATCTTGAACGCAAAATGTCAGAGTTTTTGGGAATGGAAGATACCATTTTATTCGGCTCTTGCTTTGACGCGAACGGAGCGGTTTTTGAAGTTCTGCTCGGCGAAGAAGACGCGATTTTTTCTGACCAGCTCGTCCACGCGTCTATCATAGACGGCGAACGGTTGGCAAAAAAAGTTCAGCGTTTTATCTATCCGCACAGCGACATGGCTGAACTTGAACGCCTGCTCAAAGAAAGCAACGCTCGTATGAAAATGATCGTTACCGATGGAGTCTTCTCTATGGACGGTGATATGGTCAAGTTGGACGAGATAACCGCTCTCGCCGAAAAATATGAGGCGATGGTTTTCGTTGATGATTCTCATGCCACCGGCTTTATCGGAAAGTCAGGACGCGGCACCCATGAACATTTTAATGTCATAGATAAGGTGGATATTATAACCACCACGTTCGGCAAAGCCTTAGGCGGCGCGACTGGCGGTTGCATCTCCGGCAAAAAAGAAATGATCGCGATGCTTCGGCAAGCCGGGCGCCCCTATCTTTTCTCTAATGCTCTGATGCCGGCGGTAGTCGCAGCGACAACAAAAGTTCTGGATATTCTTTCAGAAAGCACTGAACGTCGCGACAAGCTCGCCGACCTCGCAAAATTCTGGAGAGACGGTCTGACGAAAGCCGGCTTTGAATTGAAACCGGGCAATACGCCCATCATTCCCATTATGCTCTACGACGCGAAACTCGCCCAAGATTTTGCCCGCGAGCTGTTTGAAGAAGGCGTATATGTTCGCGGTTTCTTCTATCCCGTAGTCGCCCAAGGTCAAGCGCGCATCCGCACGCAAATGTCCGCCGGACTGGAAAAGTCTGATCTGGAAAAAGCTCTTGAGTCTTTTATAAAAGTCGGAAAGAAACTCGGCGTATTGAAGTAAACAAAAAAAGAACCCCGCAAAAGCGCTCTGCGTTTGCGGGGTTTTTCTTTAGACTAGTCTAAGTAAGGCTTCGGTATAAAAACGGGAACAAAATCTTCCCAATCGCCATGAAAAGCTCTCATTTGATTTTTTGTTTTGTTTCGCGCGATCTTGTTATGGATTCGGCGATCCACGGTGCATTCATCGATATGATTGCTGTTATGTTTATGCTGGCACCGTTCGTTCCAATGAAGCGGAATTGCGCGACGACTTTTTGTGGCGATTACTACGGCTTTGCGCATTGCTTTTTCTCCTCTTGTTTGTCCGGATATTATTATACCCGCCAATACACTTTTGTCAATGTCTGATTGACTTTTAACAGTCAAAGTGATATAATGGACTCAGATTTCACCACCCAGGTTCCCAAAGACAAGGAGGACGCCATGGGACGCGCTAACTTTAACGTTCAAACCGAACGTCACAAAAAAACGTTGTTTCTTGATAACATCTTTTGTAGGGAGTGTAAAACACCCGTATTTGCAAATACGTTTGATTACAGTAATGCCGAAGACAAATGCCCTAAATGCGATCGGGACTTAACAAAAGTTGTCCCAAAAGCGAAAGCGTTGCAAAAACAGCTTCGAGAAGAACATGAAAGAAACAAAAACTACGTACCGCCGGAAAGATACGTATAGTGCAAAAATAAATAGGGGGGGCTCAAAAGCCCTCCCTATTTTTATATGCCAGAATTAGAGAACCAGCGCACTCGGCATAAACATCAACAGTAGGCCAAGCAAAAGCATCAACAATCCTCCAATCAAAAGCGAATACTTGGAATACTTTTCGCTCTTGTGAATTTTGTTTATTCCGTACAAAGCAAAACCGAAAACGACAATATCATCTGCCATATAGCCGAGCATGTAGAGAGCCATATACCCTTGATACTGCCAAAACGGAGGTTGATTCAATTCCAGCGTTTTTGTAAACACTTGCGGAATGCCGATAGAACAAGCGAACTCTATAATGTTGACCGACAAAGCGATGCCGATAATTCCGAGAGCCGTAGCAATAGTCAGTGGAGCGTTCGCCAGCTTATAAATCTTTCCGCTTATTTTTTCCTGATGTTCAATATCCGTTATATCGCAAGTCACCGTATCTTTTGCTTTCTTCCAGCGATACAAGAAGAAGAGTCCGCTTCCGAGCGAGAGCAAACCGACCATCGGCGTAACGATTTGATCTAAACCAACAAAATCCCATGTCTTGTACCACGCCGTTAAAATGGCGTAATACATAACCGCTTCAGCGAACAGAAATAGGCCCGCCACATAAAACATTTTCTTTCGGTTTCCTATCTGAATGAGAGCAAGAAGAAAAGTAATGAGCACCCACAAAGCGCAAGGGTTGAAACCGTCAATAAAACCAAGCACACCTGAAAGCGTAAAAAGAGAAAGGTCTTTCAAATCCGTTGGACCCAGAAAAGGAACATTAAAAACCAGATTCGTATTTCCCGGACCAACAATCCCGCACTCTTTCGCATCAGCATCGCATCCGGAAGCGCCTTTTACCAATGTAGCTTTCTTATCATAAAAAGAAATCGGAACATCTTTCCCTTTTTTCGCCAATTCAATCCCCGCGAGTATTTCTTTTCCGGTCGTTTCATCTCCTCCATATCCCTGTATAACCTTTCCTCCAACGAGAGTGAGAGGAGTTACGTGCGGAAGATCGTTGACCGAGGTAATGGCGTTAAAAAGTTCTTTCACTTTCGGATCTTTGACAATGTCGTAGTATTCCAAAGCGACTTCCGGGTGTAAAGGCAAATAACCGGAAAGGAATTTCTTTTCCGCTTTACAGAATTGGCAATCTTCCCTGCCGAAAAAATATATATGAGAAGACACCGCCACAGATTGCGCCGAAACAGTTGCTATGGGAGCGGAAAGCGCATACAAAGAAACCGCCGTAGCGTTATCGGTATTTCTCCCCGAAAAATGGAAAGAAACAGAAGCAAGAAGAAAGCCGAAGACGAATGAAAACAAAAAGGCTCCGCCAATCGTGCTATATTTCCGTAAGGTTGAAGCTTCCCGTACCTCCTCCGCAAATTCTTTTCTTTGAATAGGCAGTATCGGCAGAGTATTTTGCTGCATCATCTCTCTCCCTCTCTTTCTGTTTTTCTTCTTGGACATTTTGTTAAAGAAATCACAGACGGAGGTCTTTCCTTAAAGAGGAACGCAGCGAAGCGTAGTGACGGGGAAAGGAGAGACCTCGGGTAGTGATTTCGGTTAGAACAATAATAGACAATAAGCGACTTGAAACAATTTTTATCCAAACACTTTCTTCACCTCCAGAATCCCGGCAATAAGTGCATCAATATCTTCTTTGTCATTATAAAAATATATGCTCGCTCTCGTCACCGCGTACACCCCCATGGATTTTACGAGCGGTTGCGCGCAGTGATGTCCGGCTCTCGTCGCCACTCCGTGTCTCGCCAAAATTTCGCTCGTGTCATGCGGATGAGCTCCGTCAACCAAGAAAGAGATAACGCCGATATTCTTTTCCGGATTCATCTGCGAATATATCGTTACGCCTTCAACCTTTTCCAATTCAACAAGGGCGTACCTTGTAATTTCTTGAATATGATTTTCTATATTTTTCACTCCGATTTTTTCCAGATACTCGCAGGCAACGCCGAGACCGATGGCGCCGGCGATATTGGGTGTTCCCGCTTCAAATTTTGCGGGAGCGAGCGCATAGGAAGCCTCTTCTTCAAAAACTTCTTCCACCATTCCTCCGCCAAAATTCCCGGGAGTCAGTTTGTCCAAGATCTCTTTCTTTCCGTACAGTACGCCGATTCCTGTCGGCCCGCACATTTTATGCCCGGAGAAAAAGAGAAAATCGCATCCGATTTCTTTTACATCAAGCGGAATATGCCCCGCCGCTTGTGTGGCATCTATCAAAGAATACGCTCCGACTTTTTTCGCCAAGTCCGACAGTAATTTCATATTGTTGATCGTTCCCGTCACATTGGAAACGCCGACGCAAGCGACCAGTTTTGTTTTTTTCGTAATGAATTTCTCCGCCTCGTTGTAATCCAATTCTTTTCCGGACAGCATTGGGATTATCCGCAATCGCAGTTTTTTTCGTTTCGCCAATTCCTGCAGCGGAACCAAAACCGAATGGTGCTCCATCATCGTCGTTACGATTTCATCGCCTTCTTGAAAGACACCGGAATTTTCCAGCGAATAGATAAGAAGATTGGAAGAAGCGGTTGCATTGGCGGTAAAAATAATTTCCCTCTCATTGGCATTGATAAATTTCACTACTTTCGTCCGCGCTTCGTCATATGCTTTGCTCGCTCTTTGAGAGAGCGGATACAGTCCGCGATTCACATTTGCGCGGTAAGAATGGTAGTACTCAGTTTCCGATTCCACCACAACATCCGGCGTCTGAGACGTCGCTGAATTATCCAAATATACCAAATCTTTCTGCTCCTCGTTTTGAAAGAGAAAAAAGTCCTTTTTGAGAGTTTTTGTATCAAGCATGGTCTGGATATTATACCCCCCCCATGGCTTTTAATCAAAGCGATACATCGGCGAGGAAAGTTTTTTGTTGATGGGTTCCAGAAAGGCGGTCTGCCATTTTGGCGGGAGTTTTTCCAGAGGTTTGGCGAGAAAACCGGAAAGCAGCATCACTTGCGCGCGATAAGGCGCGATACCGCGGAGCGCGGGATAAAAATAATCACTGTCACGGAGATGGCTTATGGAAAGCGCGTGGGAAGAACTGGATTCCGAACTTCCGATATCAAGCGACGGGATAGCGTCAATTTCTGCGCCCGAACTGGCAATAAGAAAACGTCCGTCCTGTCTGCCGGTAGCTCCGACAACACCCTCACAAATATCTGAAAGCGCGCGGTATACGATTTTTCCGCCGCCTCCCGCAATTCCCCGCGCAAAAATATGCGAAGCGGTGTTATCGGCTTCGTGTCTTGAAGTATTATAAATATCAAAATTTTCTCCTGAACAAAGCGCCATGTCATAAACATACGATTCCGCTCCGTTGCCTGCCAGAGAATCTTCGGTTATAGATCGTATCATTTCCGAACCCGAAAAAAGTCCATACCATTCCATTTTTCCGTTTTCCAAAACGCGAGAAGAACGGTGAGAAAAATACGCGCTTCCGGCAGAAATATCCGTCGTCCCCGCAAAAGTAACGCTCGCGCCTTTTTCAGCGAGAACAAAGATATTCCGTCCAAAGAAAACAGGGTTTTTATTCGTCGCCGTTTCAAAAATATGCAAAACAGAATTTTCTTTCGCCGCAACAAAAATGGTGTCCGAACCGCTTTTTTCAATAATCGTAGAAAGTTCAAAAGAAACCTCCGCCCCTTTGTCTGCGATTATCACCAGCCCGTCGCTAAAATTCTCAAAAGATTTGGCAAAATAGTTGTCGGTAAAAACAGGTTTTTTTCTCTCTCTTAATACCAAAATAATATCCGGATCTTCCACCGCTTTTTTCCACGGCAAAACACGAAGACCCGAAGTTTCTTCGTACTGATACTGAACCGCGTTCTCCTCAAACTTTTGTTCAAGTGCCGCCGCAGTTGCAAAAATACCGAGTCCATATGAACCGGTTTTCGCAAATTCTTTAGCTGCCCGTGTTTTTATTGACATTTAGATATTTACATTATACCATTTTACTTGAAAAGTAAACCGCGAAGGAGAGAACAGTGAGCGAAAACGAAAAGAAAATACTGGTTTTAATGTTATTGTTAAGAATAACAAAATTAGGCGCCGATTGTAAAATGGAAGAATACGTCAAAACCGAGCTTGGTTTAAGCGATCCCGATTTTGATACCGCGAAAGATTCTTTAGAAAAAGCCGGATTAGTACATTATCAATGCGGTAACAGTGATTCCTGTTGTCCCTTTTCTTTTACCGTAAAAGGAGCCGAAACCGCCAGAAAAGTTCTTATGGAACAGTTGTTTCATTAAGATAAACAATCCCCGCAAACCGCGGGGATTTTTAATACTTATATTTTATCCCTGCCCTTCCATTTCCAATTCAATCAGTTTATTCAATTCAATCGCGTATTCAAACGGCAAAGCTTTTACAATCGGATCCACAAAACCGGAAATGATCATTCTCTCCGCTTCATTCTCCGAAATACCTCGGCTCTGCAGGTAAAAAATTTCCGCTTGGCTTATCTTCCCTACTTTCGCTTCATGGGAAATTTCCACCTGATTGTTTTCATTTTTAATGGACGGATACGTATTGGAATGAGATTTTTCATCCAAGATAAGAGCGTCGCAAACCACTAATGATCGACTTCCTGTCGCTCGTTTCGCGATCTTCACCAGTCCGCGATAATTGGAAATTCCTCCGTCTTTGGAAATGCTTTTGGAACGAATCGTGGAAGTCGTATTCGGCGCCATATGAACCGCTTTTGAACCGGTGTCCTGCAATTGTCCCGCTCCGGCAAACACAATCCCAAGATTATCAGACTTCGCCCTTTCTCCTAAAAGCACTGATGAAGGATAGAGCATGGTTACCGCCGATCCGAGATTACCGTTCACCCACTGAACCTCCGCATCTTCATACACGAGCGCTTTTTTGGTATTCAAGTTATACGTATTCTTTGACCAGTTTTCAATGCTCAAGTATTTTATCTTCGCGCCTTTATGCACGAAAAGTTCCACGCATCCGGCATGGAGAGAAGAAGCATTGTATCGCGGAGCGGAACATCCTTCAATATATTCCACGGAAGAACCTTCATCGGCAATGATAAGCGTATGTTCAAACTGCGCCGAACCTTCGCGATTCATACGGAAATACGCCTGCAACGGCAGAGCGACTTTCACACCTTTTGGAACGTAAATAAATGTTCCTCCGCTCCAAACGGCAGCATGAAGCATAACAAATTTGTGTTCCGCCGGAGACACGCACTGCGTCATAAAATACTTTTTCACGAGTTCGGGATATTTCTCAAGCGCAACATCCATGTTCTCAAAAATAACGCCCTTATCGGAAAGTTCTTTTTTGATGCGGTGATACACCACGCCTGAGTCATATTGCGCGCCGACGCCTCCGAGATACTCGCGTTCCGCCGCGGGAATGCCGAGCTTGTCAAACGTATCGGAAATTTCTTTCGGCAACTCTTTCCACTCCGTTTTTTCCGCCACTTCGGGAGAAACGTAATAGATCATATTTTCCAAATCCAGCCTGGCAAGCGAAGGCCCCCAATCAGGCAGAGCTTTTTCATTATACATTCTGAGTGCAGACAGCCGTTTTTGGAGCATCCATTCCGGCTCTTTTTTGTCAGCCGAAATACGCCGAACCAAAGATTCGGAGAGTCCTTTTTCCATTTCAGCCTCGTTTGACATGATGTTATGTATATTATACGACTATAACACCATTGTAAACATTTCTTTTCACACCCCCTCTTGCCAAAATGTGTGATACACTGTATACCATCACACGCATGGAACGCGACGACCGACAACTTATCGCAAGCGCCATCGTCGGGGACGACGATGCTTTTGCTTTTCTCGTACACCGGCATCTGCCTGCCGTGTATAATTTCGCGTACCGTTTCGGCGGAAAGGAAGAAGCCGATGATATCGCGCAAGAAACCTTTTTCAAAATCTGGAAAAATCTCAAGAAATTCCGTCCCGAAGAAAATTTCAAAACGTGGATGTTTTCCATTGCCCGCAACACGACCATAGACCACATGCGCAAAAAAAGAGACATTACTTTCTCAAATTTTGAAAATGCCGACGGAGAGAATTTTTTTGAAGAAACCCTGACCGATACCGAACCGCTCGCCGACGAGATATTCGCTCGTGCTGAAAAAGAAAAACACCTGGAAAAATTTCTTGCCGAACTCCCCCCTCTCTATCGCGAAGTTCTTATTCTCCACTACCAAAACAATTTCACCTTTGAAGAAATAGGTCAGATTCTTAAAAAACCGATTCATACCGTTAAAAGTCAGCATCGCAGAGCGTTAGAACAGCTTCGGGGTCTCTTCAGTGCACCAAAATAGCCTTTCATTCCGTACTATTCAGTATGGATAAAAATCATAAAAAATTTCTTCCCGGACTGGCCAATATCATCCCTCCGAGAGAAGTCTATCATCATATTCTTTTCCGTATAGAAACAGAGCGAGTTCGGTCCGCAAGAATACGTCTTGCCCTGTTTAGTACGGCTTCCTTGCTTGCAGGAGCGGCGTTTTATCCCGCCTTTCAATATGCGTTGCAGGGCATCTACCGTTCGGGCTCTTATGAATATATCTCTCTCATTTTCTCCGACGGAACAGCGCTTCTTCCTTATTGGAAAGAATTTTTCTTTACGCTTATTGACGCTTTGCCGGTCTTTGAGATCGCTTTAATTCTTACTCTTGCTCTGGTATTTCTTGAGTCAATCAAATTATCCGTTAAAAATATGCCGCGGGCTTTTTATCAATTCAATTAACCAATCAAAAATCTTTATGAAATTCAAAAATTTTCTTCAATCAGACAAAGCAAAACATATTCTCACAGGAATCGGCATTGCCATTATCGCGCTCGTTATTTTTCAAGCGGGCATATTCGTCGGTTTCAAGAAAGCATCCTTTTCCGGACGTTTAGGGGATAATTATTATCAGAC
Source organism: Candidatus Parcubacteria bacterium (assembly GCA_026395595.1). Classification (GTDB taxonomy): domain Bacteria; phylum Patescibacteriota; class Minisyncoccia; order Phycocordibacterales; family CAIJYI01; genus CAIJYI01. Next base: position 69,451 of record JAPLYL010000006.1, read on the forward strand.
CTTCGGTAACCGCAATTCAGAACGAGGGTTTCCGGAAATGCGCGGAATGGATTTGCCGAACACGCACGGAACTATCGGAAAAGTCGCAGTCATCGCTTTACCAAAAATAGTCGTCGCAGATAGAGACGGAGTAGAAAAAACAGTCCTTCTCAACGAAAAAACCGATATCCGCCGTTTCCGAGATTCCATAAAACCCGAAGAACTCAAGGCTGGAGATTTTGTAACCATCATCGGAGACCCCAACGATAACGGACAAATAGAAGCGAGACTCATCCGAGTTATGCCCGTGCCTCCCAGTGCTCCTTTTCAAGACAAACAAACGGATAATAAATAGAAAAATATCATCCTCATCTTTTTTCTATTTTCCTATTTTATTATTTTGCTATTTAAATACATATGAAAACCATCTTTGAAAAAATACGTTCATTCGCAAAAATGAACAAGAAGACAACGTACGTCATTCTTCTCGTTTTCATTGTCGGCGGGTACTACGGTTACAAAAAAATAACCGACACAAGCGGCGAACCTCGTTATGTCATGGCAGCCGCTACCAAAGGAACCCTTATTTCTTCCGTTACGGGATCAGGACAAGTATCGGCAACCAATGAAGTTGAAATAAAACCGAAAGTTTCCGGCGATATCGTATATATCAATGTCAAAAGCGGACAAACCGTACAAACAGGAACTATTCTCGCTCAACTTGATGCTACTGATGCCCTCAAAGCCGTTCGCGATGCCGAAGTCAATCTTGAAACGGCACGACTCACCTACGAAAAACTCGTCGCGCCGAATGATGCGCTTTCTCAATTGCAATGGGAAAACACGCTCGCCAAAGCAAAAGAATCAAAAAGCTCCGCGGAAGAAAATCTCAAAAAAGCCTATGACGATGGGTTCAACAATGTGTCAAACGCTTTTCTTGAATTACCCGCCATTATGACCGGAATGAATGATCTTCTCTATGGGATGGATAAAAACCTCGGAGGTTCTGTCGGACAGCAAAACATTGATTATTATGCTTCTTATGCTCAGATGAACGAAACCGTTTCAGGGAAAGCAGAACAATACAAAGAAGACGTAAACGCAAAATACCTTGATGCAAAAAACAGCTACGATCAAAATTTTCTCGCATACAAATCAACAAGCCGATCTTCCGATACAAAAACAACGGAAGCATTGATCATTCAAACGTATGAAACGACAAAAAAAATAGCCGATACTATCAAAAGCGCAAACAACCTTCTCCAACTTTACAAAGACCAATCAATGGAAAGAAACATTACCCCAAAAGCGCTCGTTGATACGAATCTTTCAACTCTTTCATCTTATACGTCAAAAACAAATTCTTACCTGACAAACTTGCTTGGTTCAACAAACGATATCACCTCTAACAAAAATACAATAACAAATTCATCTCGTACGATAGCGGAAAATGAACTATCATATCAAAAGTTCCAAGCAGGTGCCGACACCCTTGATATTCGCAATGCAAAAATAAACATCACCCAAAAAGAGAATGCCTTGTCTGATGCTCGCACTACCCTTTCAAATTATTATTTGCGCGCGCCCTTTGACGGAGTAATAGCAAAAATAAATGCGGAAAAAGGCGATTCCGTCTCAAACGGAACTTCAATAGTAACCCTCGTCACGAAACAGCAGATCGCGACGCTCTCCATGAACGAAGTGGATGTCGCAAAAATTAAAACGGGACAAAAAGCTACTCTCACTTTTGACGCAGTGGAAGATTTGACCATTACCGGTGAAGTCACAGAAGTTGATACTATCGGCACTGTCACTCAAGGAGTTGCCACCTACAATGTGAAGATCACTTTTGACACGCAAGACGAACGCATCAAACCGGGGATGACCGTGAGCGCTACCATTATTATTGATGTCAAAACCGACGCGCTCATGGTTGCGAACAGCGCGATAAAAACAAACACGAACGGTACTTCCTCTTATGTTGAAACATTTGCGACTCCTCTCGCGGGAGCAACCAACACTCAAGGCGTACCTTCAACGACTCTGCCTATACAAAAAACCGTTACTATCGGAATTTCCAATGATACGGATACCGAAATTTTAAGCGGCATAAAAGAAGGAGATCTGGTCGTTATCAGAACCACCACGGCCGCTCAAGGAGCCAAAAAAACAACGACGGCTACGCAAAGTCTTTTAGGCGGAGGAGGAATGCCCAGATAAATTCTATGATAGAAATAAAAAACATTACCAAAACATATTTCACCAGTGAGATTCCTTTTACCGCCGTCAAAGACGCCTCCTTTACCGTAAAAGACGGCGAGTTTGTAGCGATTATGGGGCCGTCAGGTTCCGGAAAATCCACACTGATGCATATTCTCGGAGCGCTTGATACGCCGACTTCCGGCACTTATTTTCTTGACAGGCAAGACGTTTCAAAACTTTCCGACGATGAACTGGCAGACATCAGAAAAGATAAGATCGGTTTCGTTTTTCAGGCGTTCAACCTCCTCCCAAGAACAACCGTTCTCCGAAACGTCATGCTTCCTCTTATGTACGATGAAGGCATCAAAAAAGAAGAACGAGAACGGCGCGCAAAAGAAGCGCTTATCGCTTCAGGGTTGGACGAAGGACACTTCTATCATCTTTCCAATCAGCTCTCCGGCGGACAAATTCAGCGCGTTGCTATCGCTCGTTCCCTCGTAAATAATCCGACGCTTATCCTTGCCGACGAACCGACAGGAAATTTGGACACCAAAACAGGAGATATCGTTCTCGGCACATTTCAAAGACTCAACGAAGAAGAAGGCCGTACCATAATCCTTATCACTCACGAACATGATGTCGCCGAACACGCCGACCGCATAATCCACATCAAAGACGGACTTATTGTGAGCGATTCAAACGGACACGAAAAGCGGATAAAGCATAAAAGATAAATAATAAAATAGAAAGTTTACTGTCGTCGTCGTAATTTTTCTATTTTTCTATTTTTATATTTTAAACATTATATGACCACCTTTGATATTTTAGAAGAAACATATTTCTCTCTTTCCTCCAACAAAGTGCGGACGGCGTTAACGATGCTTGGCATCATCATCGGCATCGGTTCGGTCATTGCTATGGTTTCCATCGGACAAGGCGCGCAATCTTCCATTGAGTCAAACATACAATCCATGGGTTCGGATCTTATCATTGTCCAGCCGGGCGCTCCGAAAACGCAGGGCGCAGGTGTCAGAGAAATGCGCGGTGGAGCAAAATCACTGACGCAAGACGACGTTGTCGCCATACAAAAACAAGTTTCGCTCGCCAAAGCCGTCGCTCCGGAGATTTCCTCTCGCGCGCAGGTTACCACAAAAGGAAAAAACACCAATACGACGGTTGACGGTGTCACGGCAAGCTATACCGACGTAAAAAATTTACAGATTGAGGAAGGTTCATTCATTACCGACCAAAACACCAAAAGTTTTGCCAAGGTTGCCGTTTTGGGTCCGACCGTACAAACCGACCTCTTCGGAGAAGGAGTAAACGCTATCGGAAAAACGATTCGCATCAAAAATATAGAATTCAAAGTCATCGGCATTACCAAAGCAAAAGGCGGTACCGGTTTCGGAAGCCAAGACGATATGATCTATATCCCTCTTACGACCGCCGGCCGATATTTTTCCGGAGATCAGTATGTTACAACCATCAATATTCAAACGATTGATTCAGCGTCCATGACCGAAGCGCAGCAACAGGTTACCGACCTTCTGCTTAATCGTCATCACATTTCAGATTCCACTCTTGCCGACTTTAATACCATGAACATGGCAGACCTCGTTTCCACCGTTTCCAGTGTTACCGGTACTTTCACAACGCTTCTCGCCGCCATCGCCGGTATATCTCTCATCGTCGGAGGCATCGGCATTATGAACATGATGCTGACAACCGTTACTGAAAGAACAAAAGAAATAGGACTACGCAAATCGGTCGGAGCAAAGAAACGAGACATCAGTCTCCAGTTTCTCGCGGAAGCCGTTATGCTCACCTTCTTGGGCGGAGTTATCGGCGTAGCGCTCGGATGGCTGGTGGCTTTCGGTATTTCTTATTCCGGACTTCTTCAAACCAGCATTTCGCTTTCTTCCGTTCTCATCGCTTTCGGTGTTTCCGCCGGCATAGGAATTGTCTTCGGCTATTATCCCGCAAAAAGAGCCGCCGCATTAAATCCGATAGACGCCTTGCGTTATGAGTAAACAAAACCTTAAAAAATCGCGGACGGGGGTCTTTCCTTAAGGAGGAACGCAGCGAAGCGGAGTGACGGGGAAAGGAGAGACCTCGGGTAGCGATTTTTGGTTAGCACAATGTTATGAATAAAAATTAAAAAGTAAATAAAAAACATATGAAAGTACACACAAAAAAACAAATAGGAATAATGGTCGCCATCACAATCGTTCTCTGTGGACTCTCCTTCTATGGAGGAATGAAATACTCGGGGAGCCAATCTTTAAATAAAAGAGCGGAATTCGCCGGGCAATTCGGCGGAGTACAAAATGGAACAAAACAAACCGGAATGATGAGAGGCGGCTCAGGAGGAATGGTTTCGGGAGAAATACTCTCCAAAGACGCCAAAAGTATCACCGTCAAAGACCGTATCGGCGGATCAAAGATGGTCTTTTTAGGAGCGACAACGGAAGTTATGAAATCCGCGCAAGGCACCAGAGACGACCTCGCCGTCGGAACCAGTATCATTACAAACGGCACTCCGAACGCCGACGGAAGCATTACCGCTCAAACCATTCAAGTCCGTCCAGCCGGAACCCCGGAAATAGGAGCACCGAGAGGACTGTAAAAAAACAAAAATTAAAGGCGGTCATCTCAAGAGATGTACCGCCTTTGTTTTTCCTCATGTGAGGAACTATTGAAGTTTTGCGCTCAAATTCCGAGTCGAACCTTAGAATCCTTATTTCGTACAAGCTTGTCTATTTCTTTCCTTAGCTCGTGAGAGTAGCAAGTGTTGCTGCGAACAGAACGATTTTGTCGGCCTTCATTCAGGGTTCCGACACATATGCAAATGACTGCATAAAAATTTCAAATATCTTTTTACTATTTATTCCTTATTTAAAAGGATCAATTTTTAGGATCGTTTTTGGACTTTTACCCCATTTCGAAGATTACCATGCCCGCTATCCTCTTCTAGCTTATCCTCTGGGGGAACCTCACCTGTACCAAGTCATATCTATAACCTTTCTCCTCTCTTTAATCTGGAAAGAGTATAGCACTTTTATAACTTATTGTCAATATATTATTGACAATACTATAAATAACGTGATACAATGTATTTACTTTAACACGGTATTTGTATGATTAACGTTCCCTATTTTAAACAACAAACTCCATTTTCTTGCGGGCCGGCAACTCTCAATATGGTGTTTCTTTTTTATGGACTGAAAAAAACAGAAGAAGAACTCGCCGTTCGTTTAAGAACCAACAAACATGTCGGAACGCTCCACAGCGACATGATCCGCGTTGCACGTGAAGAAGGTTTTTATGTTTTTGAGAATGAAGACTCTTCCGTTGTAGAGATTGCAGGGCTCCTCAAAACCCATACTCCCGTTATCGTCCATTTCATCGAGCCAAGCGAAAACGACAACCATTATGCCGTCGTGGTGCAGGTAGACGAAACCCATCTTGTTTTCAATGACCCATGGAATGGAGAAAAAACCACTATGGAAATAAACGACTTCATCACCCGTTGGTCAAGCGAACACACCATCGAAGACAACTGGCTCATGGCGATTTCCAAAGACCCCTTCTCCCTCGGCCGCCAATACTCCCCCGTGCGAAAATAAAAAACAAATATACAAAAACAAAAAACTAGTCAAAGTTCGCATATGCGAACTTTGACTAGATTTTATTTGTTCACATGAGCCTGCCATAAATTCCATTGTTAGAAAAACTTATTTTCAGGTATAATAAAAGACATGTCCCCTGAGACACAAAAAGAGTTTCAAAGACCGTACTTTTTCTCTTTCATTATTCCCGCTCACAACGAAGAGAAATACATTGGCGAAACGCTAGACCGTATCAACAAGCTCTCCTATCCGAAGAGCGCTTTTGAGGTGTGGGTTATAGAAAATGGATCCACCGACCAAACTTTTGACGTCTCCAAAAAACACGCGGGCGAAAATGTCATGGTGTTGAGCAGCCCGGTAAAAGGGGTTTCCAGAGCGAAGAACTTCGGCATGGAAAAATTATCGTCCCGAAGCGAATGGGTCATCTTCCTTGATGCCGATGCTATTCTTGAAGAAAATTTCCTTCGAGGTCTCAATGATTTCCTTCAAAAAAATCCATCAAAAAAATTCGCCATCGGAACAACGGCTATCAAACCTCATGAAAACACCGACTGGTATGCAAAGACATGGTTTCGTTTATATGACCTCGGACACAAATACACCAAAACTTCTTACACGATTCAAATTATGAATGCCGCGCTCCGAAACAAAGTCCGTTTTGATCACGAACTTACTCTCGCGGAAGATTTGCATTTTATCACCGATTGTCTCGCTTTCGGAAAATTCTTTTTCTGGGATACCGATACTGTTGCCACGTCCACGCGTCGTTTTGACCAAATCGGCTGGGTTACTCTTTTTATCAAATGGAATTGGGACGCTCTGGTTTGGAGAATTAACAAAAAAAAGAAAGAATATCCGGTTATCCGATAATTTTTTATGTTCATCGCTATAACTGAAATTTTCAACAATATGGGGGCGTTTCTGGGTGGACATACCTATCTGTCTTACGCCGTACTCTTTTTGGGTTCCTATTTTGAAACCGTCATCGGCCCGGGTTTTTTCATTTACGGAGAATTTTTCTTTCTCCCCGGAGCCATTCTTGCCGGAGCGGGGGTACTGGATATCGGCTGGGTTGCTCTCGCAACTCTTTCCGGCGGTATCCTCGGCGATTTCACCAGTTTTACCATCGGACGCCGCTACGGACTCTCTTTTTTTAAAAAAGGCAACAGATACTTCACCCCGGAAAATCACAAAAAAGGCGAATTGTTTTTTGAAGAGTACGGAGCCAAAGGCATATTTTTTGCGCGTTTACTCGGCCCGCTTTCATGGATAACTCCCTTTCTTGCGGGAACCTACAAAATCCCTTACAAGACTTTTTTCAAGTACAATATCCCGGCCGTTATCGTCGGAATAGGAGAATTTTTGATCGCCGGATACTTTTTCGGAAGCAATTACAAAGCGGCGCTTCATTTTATACAGAAAGAAGTATCCACCATCGTCGGCGTGGCTTTATTTCTCGTCGTCCTGTACTATATAGTGATACGCAATAACCCTGATTTCTTCCTTAACCTCAGAAAGAAATTTCATTTATTAAAAAAAGAACCCCAACATGGAACCGAAGATAACGCTGGCCATTCCGGCGTATAACGAAGAAAATTACATAGGAGATTGCCTTGACCACGCGATAAAAAATTCGGATGGAGGCTTTTTTGAGATACTCGTCATAGATAATGCCAGCACCGACAAAACGTCCGAAGTGGCCGGCAAATTTCCGGGTGTCCGCGTCGTACGCGAAGAAAAGAAGGGGCTGACCAGAGCCCGGCAAAGAGCCTTTCAGGAAGCGCGCGGAGACATTATCGCCTTCGTGGATTCTGATACTCATATGCCAAAAGGCTGGTGTTCAACCATACGCGAAGAATTTTCTCGCGACCCGAAACTTGCCGCTCTTTCCGGTCCTTATATTTATTACGACATCACCAGACTTAATCAATTCTTTGTCAGACTCTATTGGATCTTCCTCGGAATCCCTGTATATTTCATACTTCACTACATGGTCGTCGGCGGAAATTTCGCGATTAGAAAAAGCGTTTTGGAAAAAATGCGTGGCTTTGATACAACAATAGAATTCTATGGGGAAGATACCAATATCGCCCGACGCGCCCACGAATTCGGAAAAGTAAAATTCAATCTGAACTTCGCCATGTACACTTCCGGACGAAGACTTGCGGGGCAAGGAATTATGAAGACTTCTCTTTTATACATTTCAAATTATGTTTCGGAAGCTTTTTTCCACAAGCCGACGACGCAAAAATATGAAGATATACGATAAATAATAAAATGGAAAAAAAGACAATGTTTGAATTTTATTATTTTACTATTTTCTTATTTTTCTTTTAGTCAAAAAATATGGGACAAATCATAAAAAACAATAAAGATTTTTGGACTGATACGCAGGCATTGTTTGCCGCTTTTATTTCTTCTCTCTTTCTTGGACTTTCATTGGTAGCTAACTTTTATGCAGGCATATATGCGACCATGAAAGCCAGCAACCCGGTAACTGACATTATTTTAGACAACATTCGGGTTTATGACGTTGACGCGATTTTTATTTACGGCCCGGTTGTTCTCTGGGCATTTGTCGCCATTCTCTGTTTTAATCAACCAAAGAGAATTCCTTTCGTTCTAAAAAGCGTGGCCCTTTTTATTTTCACTCGTTCATTTTTTATTACCCTTACTCACATCGGCCCTTCCATAGAAGCGAATAATCTGGTTGATTATTCTTCTCGCATCATCAAAGATTTCACCTTCGGAGGCGACCTCTTCTTTTCCGCTCATACCGGCCTTCCTTTTTTAATGGCGCTCGTCTTTGCAAAAGACATGCGTCTTCTCGTTCTCTTCACTCTTACCGCGATATTTTTTGGAATCATCGTTCTTATGGGACATCTTCACTACACGATTGATGTCATCGCCGCTTTCTTCATTACCTATACGATATATACTCTCGCAAAATACTTTTTCAAAAAAGATTGGGAAATGTTCAACCGCTCCTAGAAAAAAAACGCTCCGAATTATTCCGGAGCGTTTTTTGTTTGTTGCAGAAATTCAACGATTTTTCTATCAAGCGGAGCAAAATCAAAATCCCCCGTTTGTTCAAATCCTATCCATGAATGTTGGAGGTGGCTTCCGTCAGAAACAAGATCTTTTGCACACCCGAGAAAAGAGCAATGAACAAGAGAAAGTTCCACCTCCTGTTCAGCATAGGTATGAGAAAACACGCCGACAATCTTTTTCGGAACAACAGAGATAGCCAATTCTTCCATTATTTCGCGGACAATAGCCTCTTTTTCGGTCTCATCCGTTTCTATCTTACCTCCCGGGAATTCCCACTTCCCCGCAAGTTTTCCGCGTGAACGCTGAGCAATTAAAAAATGCCCAGAATCGTCAAAAATTAAAGCGGCGGATACGCGTATCATTACCGATTATCATACCACAAAGCCTGAAAATGCAAAAAAACTTTTTAACGCCATTTTTCCATGGTAAACTATACTCCTATGGAAACCCAAAAAATGGAGAATAAAAAAAGTTTGCCGGAATACGCGGACATGTACGAAATTTCCGGACAAGACCCAATAACCGAACACTCTTTTGAGCGCTATCAAAAAGATAAAGAAAAAGCAGAAGCCGGCATCAAATACCTACGGGAAAATTCTGTTTCTTCTTATCAGAAAAAAATAGAGAACGCCATCCCCGAAGAATCAGCTTTGCTTACAGAACAAGGTCTTAAAAGCGATAATGAAGAAATGCGGAAGATGTGCGCTTTTCACATTCAATTCACCCGAAAAAAATATCAAGCTGAACTCATAGAAAAAGGATTGGGAAGCAAATATCCGGACACAAGAAAAGATTGCGCGATGATGATAAAAAGCGCGCCTCAAGAAAACCAAACCGGTCTTCAAGAAAAAATAGACTTGCTTTTACATTCTGATTTTGAAAATAATCTCCGCCTTATTCAATACGCCACAGAAAAAAAGCGAGCCGAGTTTATAAAACTCGGACTCAAAAATAAAAGCGAAAAAATCCAAAAAGAGTCTGTCGAAATGATCAGATTCGCCGCCCCTGAACACGAGAGGTCTTCTCTGATTGAGATTGGTTTAACAAGCCAAAACCAGGAAATTCAAGAGGAATCAGCAAACGCCATCGAATATGTTCCCAATTACGAAATGGCCACGCTTATACGAAGATGTCTTTCCATCGGTGGAAAAACAGGAATGATAGGAGCCGGAAAAATTTACCTTGTCCCCAGAAAAGAAATATACGGGCTTATTGATCTCGGTCTTTCAAAAAGCGACGCGAGAATACAAAACCAAAGCGCCCAATATGTTTCCTACGTTCCGGAAGAAGAACGCGATCCTTTACTGAAAAAAATTACAAAGCTAACAGAAGCTGGACTTGAAAATGGCACGGCAGAAAACTATGAGCAATATGCCTTAATGATCCTCCAAGCGTCCTCTGATAAAAGAGAGATCTTAAGGGAAAAAGTTTCGTCCTTTATTGCAAAAGGTTTTGAATCTGAAAAAGAAGATCGCAAAAAGTATGCAGAAATGATCTGGTACGCTTCAAATGACAAAAAAGCTTCTCTTATAGAAGCGGGATTGAAGAATAATGATAAGGAAGTCCAAGAAAAATGCGCCTCCATTATAGGAGAAGCTCCAAAAGGAAAAAGGGTTCCTCTTATTGTTCTCGGTCTTCAAAGCAAAAACCCGAAAGTTCAGAAAGAAAGCGCCCAAGCGATTGAATATGCAGACGCAACGGAAAAGGCCGCGCTCATCAAACTCGCCCTCTCTGTCGGCACGCCGGAAGTTCAAAAAATATGCGCACCGAAAATTGCTTACGTTCCGATGGAAAGCCGAAATGCCATCAAAGAGCATATGGCTTCCCTTCTGGAACGGAGCTTTGCTGACGGCAATGAAAAAAACCAAAAAGAGTACGTGTGGATGATTAAATACCTTCCAAAAGAAAAAAAATCAGCTCTTATAGAAAGAGGACTGATAAGTCATAACCCGGAAATTCAAAAGGCCTATGCCTTGATGATTGAGCATATCCCCGAACAAGACAAAGAGCCTCTTTTTGAGATAGCCAAAGAAAAAATGGGAAATCTTTTCATAGAACCCCCGCTCTACAAAACAGGAGAAACCTCAAAAGAAGCCTTCTCAAGAAATAATTTTGAGAAAACTGGATCCAAACTCACTTTAGTCGGAGGCGAACTGAAAGACAAAACAGTTCTGCGTCAAATAGACATTGACCCGTTTCTTGCTTGGCAAAGACTTTATGAAGATTATGCTCTCTGGAAAAATGCGGGCTTTGAGTACGTACCGATTGAACCGATACAATCGTTCAAAGTAGATAAAGACGAGACGGTAGATGTCTATAGCGGAGTTCTTGATTTGAGCCTCGCGCAATGGGAAGAAATGGGAGGAAATTTTTCGCAGGAATTAGAGTCCGACCGCAAAAGAATATTGAGAGTTCTCAGGGAAAACAGAATTATACACGGCCACACTCACGACAACAACTTCTGCCTCCGCTTCTTCCGCGACGAATCAGGAAAAGCAGATTTCACCAGAAAACCCAGAATTTACCTCATAGACTTTGACCAAGCCTTCATTGGAAAAATATAAAATCCTATTAACCTCTTCCTCATTGTCATTCCGGCCTGTGATCCGGAATCCATGTTTACTGCCCAATCACCGGACGGAGGTTAAGCGGACAAAGGTCTTTCCTTAAGGAGGAACGTAGCGAAAGCGGAGTGACGGGGAAAGGAGAGACCTTGGGAAGCGGAATTCTGTTAGAGTAACATATCAAAAGTGTGGCAGTTAATTTTATACCACATCCTATTATAAAAACACTTCCCCAAATTTCTTCGTCGCCTTATTATACGACTCCATACTCTCATCATTCTCGTCGTCCGTGTATTGCCAATTCCAAAACAATTCATCTTTTACTTGAAACCCGAAGAAAGAAAGCGCCTGTTTCTGCAAGTTTATGACATTCTTCCCATTCCAGTTTTGTCCGACCGCAATCAATCCCGCCTCGGTTTTTTCAAGCAGAGAATTTTCTCCGAGTGTAGAATGTCGGTTCTCAATCCACGTCAGTCGTTCAATCAATTTCTGATAAAAAGAATTCAACTGTCCCCAGCGCACCGAGCTGAAAAACACGACACAGTCGGCCTCCAGAAGCGGTTTGCTGACCTTCCAGAGTTCATCGTCAGGATTATTGATACTTGCCCAGCACCGATGACATCCGCTCGGATTTTTTTCCGTGTCGTTCAGCTTCGCCTCCATAAGACCGCATCTATTTCCTCTCGCCGTGGAAACATTCCCCTCGCAAGGATAGATCTTCAAAGCGGGGATATCAATAATTTCCACTTTCTCCTCCCCGACCATCTCCGCAATTTTCCGCGCAAGCTCTGTGCTTTTAGGAATTTCCCCGCCATGTTCCCCACTCCATCTATTAGAAGTCGTCAAAAACAAAACCTTTTTCTTTCCCCTCAAATACTCCGCCGTTCTCTTCATTTCCCTTTTATAAAATTCTTTAGTGTTCATTTCCATACCGATATTATCGTACGAAACAAAAAGAGTTGCAATAATCCGCCGGGTTGGGGTTGTACTCCGACCCGAAACGTTTGAGAAATTACAAACAAAAAAACTTGTTACCGAAAAAGCTCTGTGATATAGTAAACGTACAATTTAATATCGAATAGCCTAAACCGCTAGATTTTTTCTGTGGCATGGCTGACAATCGTAAAAGACAACAAACCCGTTATCAGGGCTGTCTTTTACGTTATGCAGGGAAACTTGCATAGGGGCTTCGGCCCTCCTGGTAGCGGGTTTTTTGTACCCAAAAAAACAGCGCGCCCGGGAAATTTATTCGTTCATTTTTTATAACATGAAAAAAGAACCTATCATTTCCTTCCAAGGGAA
>JAPLYL010000008.1 GCA_026395595.1 Candidatus Parcubacteria bacterium
TCTGAAACTGACCGATTGTCCCGAAATGACATTGAACTCCGCTGTTTCATGAGGAGCAGCGCCATGGCTTATGATCGGAACCTGTACCGTGTTGCCGGCTTTGGTTGCCGTGCAGGTTCCGGAGCTGGATCCTCCGTTCGGACTGGAACAGGTCCATGTGGCTGTTCCTCCGGGTGTCGGGGGTGTGGTATTGCTGGGGGTTCCGACAGCGCATTGGGGGTAAGTACCAAAGGCGGTTTCTTTGTTGGAGTAGGCGCGGGCGGCGGTGCCGCAGGCGGCTGGGTCAAGTCCCGTAACACTGACGGTTGCTTGCGCCGATGTTCCGACGTCGTTTTTACAAATAAGGGTGGAAGAGGAAATCCCTGACACGGCAGTCAGAGTTCCTGTTACGGGAGAGAGGTTTATGAGTCCGGGTCTGTCTGTTCCGTCTTGAGTGCAAGACGTAACATCTGAAGAACCGAATTTGTACATATACGAAGACCCGGTTGGGATGCTGATATCACTGACCCACGTAACGCCGTCATCTTTGCTGACCTGAAAAATGACCATGGGATTGGGGAGGATCGTTACCGTCGCCGTTGCGGGGAGAGAGTTCCCTCCCGCTCCGGTACAGGTAACGGAGTAGTTTTTAACAGCCGTGATATTGGATTGCAGTTCAGAACCTGAAACAGCTTTGGTTCCCGACCAACTACCACTTGCGGTACAAGAAGAGACATCGCCGGCAGTGGTCCAAGTGAGAGTAGATGAACCGCCTGATGTGACAGAGGTTGGAGAGGCGGTGAGAGTTACGGTTGGGGGTGGAGGGACGACAAGGGCGGGGGCGACGACGGTGTAGGGGAGAGAATACGATTGTGTTCCTGAAAAAACATTCGAAGATAAGGAAGCATCTATTGTGGCATTATACGTTCCAATAACGTTTTGTGAAACAAAAGAAGACACTGTTTTATTTAAAACGTCAGTAGCACCACTGTTATTTATTGTCGCAGTCAAACTAGTTCCATCAGCTTGGTTTCCACATGCGACATAATATGCCGCTGCAGTTACGCTCATTTTTTCTCTGACAAGGTAAACGCTTTTATCTAAAGATGCAGTAATATAAATATAGTTAAAACATCCAGTTCGGCGAGCAGGAGCGTGATAACAAACAGGTAAGTAGAACGTACCTTCGTTAGCAGCCCTCGCTTCCCTCCCTCCCGCAAACAAAGAAACCCCCACCATTACCGCCAACAATACAGCCATATCATGTCTCCTGTTTTTTCTCGCCAAATAAAAGGAGAGAAAAGCGATAAGAAGAAGAACAAAACCAAAAACAGTCCGCGCAAGAAGCATATCAAAGATAGGATTCTCCGTTTCGGCTTTCGGATTCATCTCATACTTATTCTCCGACAGAACTTTCTTGTTTTGATCGGTAATTTGCGCAGTAACCACGGGATTCTGACAGGTGGAAGTTATGGGAATGGAAAAATGTTCCAGACCTCCCTGTTTTTTGGCATCAAGATTCTGATTAAATGACTCAGAGCAAGAATTCCCGTTTCCATCAAGAAGGGTGAAAAAAACATCAACGGGATTCTCTGTGTCGGAAATTCCCGTTCTTGATCCGGGGAAATTATCTGCTGATCCGCTCCAAAAGAAAGAAATGTTCGCCGTCTCACCTTTTTGATAAGAAGCTTTATCTGTCGTCAGATTCTGTATAGTAGCACTCTCACCACTGAGGACGTAGTGAAAAACAACAGGAGAAGAAACCTTTGTTTGCTTTTCATCTATAAAAGAGAGTATGGCATCATATGCCTGCGGTTCGCTTGTCTTCGGAAGAACCGCGGTGAAATCCATCTTCTGATTCGCTTTGAGAGTAATGGGAGTTTGCTTTTCCGTACCTACTATTTTTCCATAAGCGGAACGGTAGCGAGTCTCAAAAACAGGGGTGATGATCTTTTCAGTTTTAAAGGTGTTAGAGATGGAACAATGAGCGATAAGCGTTTCTTCTTTGGAAATATCGACGCCTTGGGAAAGCGTATATTTTTTATCTCCCTTTTCTCCTTTAACCGTAAGGAAGCAACCGAGAGAATCAATAAAAATACTTTCACCGGTACCATTGAGAAAAATCTCCCCGGGCAAGCGAATAATACTAAAAGGAAGCCCATCAGAATTTTTTGCTTCCACTTCAATAATATGGATTCCTCGCAAAAAGGGCGGGGCGGTATAAACTGCTTCTTTATGAATGGATTCGTTCTCTTTAAGCCTCAAAATATCGCGATCATACACTTTCTGATCCGCCAGAGAAAATCCGTTGCTTTCCTTTTTGAGAAGCTTTACGGAATAAATGACTTCGGGTTGAATACCCGCGCGATTGCTAACGTCAAAAGCAAGGGTAAAAACATTATTCTCTTGTTTCAGAAATTTTATATTTCCAATACCGACAGTAGCAACCACCGTTACTTTTTGAGAAGAAGCGGCGACATCTATTTTTGGGGGAACTTGCGCTCCGGCCGATAGGAATCCGAAGAAAAAAACGGAGATGGAAATAAAAAAATTACGCATATTTTTTAAAAAAGAATAATAAGCATCTTAAGTATACCACACGATAAAAAACAAACCGTTGTTTATCCACAAATAAAAAGCGTCCCGAATTTCGGAACGCTTTTTATTTTAGAAAAGTTTTTGTCCTTCTTTGAGCGCCACAATATAAAGACTCTCCGCCCAGGCAAGCGGGATATTTTCGTTCGGTTTATCGCTGTTTGAGAAATAGAGTTCGGGGAGTTTGTGTTCCTCCGTCAAAACTTTTTCGGTTTGTTCAAGATAAAAACGCGCTTTTTCTTTTTCTCCGCGACGAGCGTATATGATGGAAAGCCAAGGGAATCCCATCGTCCATTCCGCTTCTTCGCTCCATTGGTCAATGGTATTTTTATTGTAGTATCGGTCTGTCTTGTATCGGATAACCCCGCGGTCTTTCACGAGGTGATATTCAATATTTTCCAGAATTTTATCTTCCATTTCTCTGTTCAAAATACCGTAAGGATACGAGAGAGAAAACAGGGCAAGGTCAGCGAATTTTGTTGAGGATTCGCGAGGTAAAAGTTTTTTAAGAGTTTCCTCCCCTTTTTCAATCATACCCTCCGGAATTTTTATAAAAGAAAGTTCAGAAAGTTTTTTCAGTCCGGCAACCACAGCGCCCACAGATGAGGCATGCACTTCTTCATATTCTTCCCAGACGCCGTTATCCGCATCGTTCCAATATTCAATAGCATTAAGGTACTCTATCAATTTTCCGACGATACGCTTATCGTTTTCTGTTTCCAAAACATGAACCCCTTGTATTTCCAGATCCGCAAGTTTGAAAAGAATCGCGCCCACGGCATCGTTCTGCTTATTTCCCCATTCTTCCCAGTACTCCTCAAAAGTTTCCGGATGATACCGCGCATGTATATATTGCCATGTCTCGTGCGGTTTATGTCCTATCGCCCAGTGTATTTTTTCTTCGTGTTTCAAAAAAAGATCAAGAATGGCGCGCCAAACTTTTTTGACCGTTTCCAAATCTCCCGCCGCCTCAAAACCAAGCGAAGTATAAAAATTATCGCGAAGCCATGCTTTGTCGTACCCTGTTGAAACACCCGGCGACGCAGCGGAAAAAAGTCCGCTCGTCGATTGCAGAGGTCGCAAGATATTCAAATGTTCTTGTATTTTTTCTTCAGTGGTCATACTTTCAGATATTTTTTCATTACGTCAAAAAGCTCGGCATTGTCATTTTCTTCCGCCTCAGCGCAAAGTACCGCTGCATCTTTTACTTCACGCAAAAACGCCACGAGTTTTGCCTGCGCTTTTATTTTTTCATATTCTTCTTTTGAAACCTCTTTGTCGCCGTCCATTTGTTCCAATTTTTCTTCTTCTTTATCTAGTTCTTGCAAGACGCGTGCAAAAAATGCTTCCGCCGAATTTCCCTCCGCTCCTTTTTCAAATACTGGTGTTTCCATAAGAAACAGTATATCAAGAGACTCTTTTTTTGTACAAACGACATAAGCGCCCGACCTCCAAAACCACTGACGTAAAAGAGTTGACATTTCTTCTAAAGGTGATACTCTGAAAACAGGCTCTTATCTTGAAGCTTAATTTGTTATTTTACAACAGAAAATTACCCCAAAGGAGGTGTAATTATGTTAGAAGCACTCTTAATGGAACCGATGTTCTATGCGGGTATCGGAGGCTTTGCGGCCCTTATTGCGATTTTTATCTGGCGTTATCAGTACCCGGATGAATATAAACGCGCAAAAAAGAAAGTGGTCAACTTCCTCTGCACAGCACACCATGTGTTCTACTTCCTCGCGTCAATGATATCTTTGTCAGCGCTCGGATGCGTTGCCATCTATTTCTACAGCGAAAAGACTGTAGATGCCATTCGTGCGGGGGCGCCTGATGTGTATGCTTTTATTGCGGGATATATCCTCTCGGTACAGGTTGCTTTCCTTATCTTCATATCTCTGTTTTTCTTATGGAAAACCATGACCCATTACCACAATAGTTTGGATAACGGCGTCATAGACGATCCGGATGTGGAACGCCGTTTTACTCGGACAGATATCGTATTGGATCAGATGGAAAGAAACCGCAAAAAAGATATGGCTCAAATGCAAAAAGCCATTGAAGCCATCACTCAAATGCAACAAGCATTCTACTCAAACGGAAACCGATTTGAAAAAGACCCCACTCCTCCTGAAGGTGTTGACGAACGGCGTACTATCGTAAGAAAAGACCCGTCTGTTCCCATAACCAAAGAAGAAATTATTGAGGCGGTTCTTCCGACGCTAGTGGAAGAAAAAACGACGGAAATAATTCTTCCCGACCAAACGGTAGTTGTTTCTGAAGTTTTGGGACAAACAGAAGAAACGCTTCCCGTGATTGTTCAAGAAGAACCCATTAAAGAACAAGACAAGCCAAAAAAATTAAGTTGGCTCCACAGTTCCGATTGGGATGAACTCATTTGGGGGAAAAAGGCGGTTAACAAAAAATAGTACCGAGCAAAACACAAACGCCCGAGCAACAAGCTCGGGCGTTTTTTTAAATTTTATTTCAAAACATTCCAAATCCCTTGGTCTTCTCCTCCATCAATTTTGAAGACAGTAACACCACGGACACCGAGAGATTTCGCAAGGTTGACTTTATCAGCAACGGCAGAAGAGTCGCTCCACCAAACAAGACGGAAAGGTTTTTTCGAAGAAGCCGTAGAAGTAGCGGCAGAAAGAGAGATGTCGTTCGGCGAGTAATACATAAAACTCAGTTCTCCTGCCGAATTTCTGGTCGGGGTTACTCCGACTTTTTTCGCAAGAGCCATTGCCTCATCATGATTGATTGACCGTAATCGTTCATAGTCAAACCATTTTCCATCCGGGGTCACTCGAAACTCATACCCATAGGTCGGAACGCCGATAACGATTTTATTGAGGCGAATAGCGTTACTCGCCAGCTTCACCACTTTTTTCACCCACGAAGTATCGGCGACGGGAGCATAGGGAGTAGAACTTCCCTTTTCAGCATTCAAAAGAAGATCAACAATTACCTGGTCATAGGCCATAATCCTCACGCGATCACAGTACGCATTAAGCGCAGCATAATCGTTCGCATAGGCGATGTCGGTTGGAATGTTTTTGAAACGAGAATCCAAAGGAGTCCTCGGCTCAATGGTGCACGTCAATATCTTATTTTTCTTATGCAGCGCTATTTGAAGCTCCTGCAAAAAGTAAGAGAAATACTTTTTGGTTTCCGCTTTCTTGTTTTCGTAGTCAATGTCAATGCCGTCAAATTTATTATCCGTAACGATCTTCATAATCGCTTTTTCCTGCGCGATGCGGAGCGTATAAGTTTTAAGAACTTTATGCATTGCGTCCGGATCAGTCCAAAGAATACTCGGGATGATTTTTACTTTTTTTGCGCGAGCGGCAGTCAAAAAACTTTTCCACGGCTCTTGGGTTATCCTTGCCGTATCAACAATCGTGCCATCAGCTTTTACCGTATAAGAAAAAGGACTGACTTCGGAAAAAGCAGTAAGATGCGGAAGCATATCCGCGGTACTGGAAGCCTTCTTCCAATACGGCATCCAAGCGGAGTATTCCAGCTTTGCTGTAGCGCCAAAAGAAACCGCCGGCAAAAAAATACCGATCACAAGCAAAACAAGAATAAATTTTTTGTGTGAGAATGACATAGTTTGTTTATATAGCCGGACGGGGGTTGTACCCCCGTCCATGACGTTTGGATTTACCAAGTTCTGCGTCATCTGCAAACGTTTCGAACGGAGGTATAACCTCCGTCCGGCGATGGACGACAAAAACTTGACTTTTTATATTAACCATGCTAGTATAGCATATAGTTTTGAACTTTTCAACAACACAACGAACGAGGAAAATAAAATGTCTTTAGAAAAATTACCCGATTGGGTGCCAGAAGTAGGGACGATTGTTGAGGTAACACCAAAATGCCCCTCTACATTTTACAAAAAGGCAATAACGAGTTATCGTTCAAAAGTAATTTTGGTCACAAAGCGTGAGGATGATTCCTATACTGTTACACTAGACGGCAATCTCAACATATTGATACGTCCCAGAAATTGGACATTTGATATGGAGGTTTTACTTGGAAATCCTAACGCAACAGTGAACCTGATGTTCTAATATCAAACACCAAAAACCTCTTGTCCATGACGGGCAAGAGGTTTTTATATTGTCGTCCGTATTCTTAAATCCTAAATCATAAATCGTAAATCTCGTCTACTCAACGAAAGTAATCGCCTTCCCTGTCTTCCCCGCTCTTCCGGTTCTTCCGACTCGGTGAGTGTAATCTTCGTAGGTCGCAGGCAAATCGTAGTTGATGACATGGCTGACATCGTTGATATCCAAACCGCGGGAAGCGACGTCGGTCGCGACCATAATCTGCACGCGGTTGCCTTTGAAAAGTTCAAGCGCGCTTTTTCGCTGTCCTTGCGTTTTATTTCCGTGAATGGAAACGGATTTGAATCCGCGTTTAGTTAATTCGTTGGAAAGCTTTTCAACTCCCCATTTCGTCTGTCCGAAGATGAGCACTTTCTCAAATTCTTTTTTGGAAAGCATGTCGTGAAGCACTTCTATTTTTTTTGCCCGATCAATCACTCGGACGATATCCTGATCAACGGAAGCGGCCGTATCGCCGACTCGAACAGAAATCCTGATCGGTTCCTTCAGGAATCCTCCCACTAATTTTTCAATATCGGGAGAGAAGGTCGCGGAGAAGAAAAGAGAATGACGTTCGTGGGGCATTTCTTTCAAGATGGCCTTGATATCGGTAATGAAACCCATATCAAGCATGCGGTCGGCTTCGTCCAAAACAACCGTTGAGTATTCAGACATGTGAAGACACTTTCTTTCTTGCAGGTCTTTCAAACGTCCGGGAGTACCAATAACGAAGTTGTGGCGATTACGCAAATTACGCATTTGCTCGCGAATGTTGGTTCCGCCGATACAGGAAACGCTCGCAATTCCCATTCCTCTCACGAATCCGCGAAGCTCCATTTCTATCTGAAGAGCGAGCTCGCGAGTCGGAACGATAATAATCGCTTTTTTATTTCGCGCCTGTAACATTTTTTCCACGAGAGGAAGAAGAAAGGCGGCAGTTTTTCCGGTTCCGGTATTCGCAATACCGATAACGTCTTTCCCTGCGAGGACGTGAGGAATAGCCTGATCCTGAATAGGGGTCGGGGTGACATATCCGTGGTCAACGACATTCTTCGTTAATTCCGGAGAAAATCCGAATTGGACAAAAGAAAACTGCGGAACGTACGGTCGTGGTTTTTCAACCTCGCGCGCTTTATTGATAAAGCGAGAAACGTCAATTTTGGCGCCACGAAAACGTCCGTTCCCTCCGGCTTTTCCGACACCTCCGCTTCTACCTCGAGCGCTTCGGTTACCGCCAAAAGACGGTCGTCCTCCGGCGTTTTTATTTCCTCCAAAAGAGGGTCTTCCCCCTGATTTGCGAGCGGATGAGCTGAAAGAACTTTTCCCTGAGGAAGTTCTGCTCACGGCTCTTTCCGGGCGATCTCTGCGTGAGTGATCGCGATTTGGTCTGACTGGGTTCATAATTTCTATAGTATTAGCGCTTATCTCAAAGCTTAACCGCTGAATTTAATGTTATACCTGCAATGCTTTGAGACAGGGACATAAAAACGAGCATACGGATAAACGTATACTCGTTTTT
Source organism: Candidatus Parcubacteria bacterium (assembly GCA_026395595.1). Lineage (GTDB taxonomy): Bacteria > Patescibacteriota > Minisyncoccia > Phycocordibacterales > CAIJYI01 > CAIJYI01. Next base: position 8,212 of record JAPLYL010000008.1, read on the forward strand.
CCCTAGTCGTGTTATTAATGATAAGTATATTATACTTTCAATAAAAAGTCAAGCGCCCGACGATGATGTCGGGCGCGAAAAACAAATTTCTCTTTATTACGGCATAATCAATAACGTAGCTATCCCGCCAAAACAAAGAGCAAACACGTACACCATCCAGACAGCAACCCACAATAACGGACCGATAACCACAAAAAAAGTTTGTGCGCTAGAGATATAAGCTACGTTTACATCAGTAGCCAACAGAAAGGGGTCTGCCAAAAAACGTAACCAATGCGGAACACTTTCCGGGGAAGAGAGTACATACCCCAAAGCCCAACCGAAGTTGCAATAAACCGCTACTGCGATGATAAACACGACCAACGGGAAAACTTTACTTTCTACAAAGGTTTTCCAACAATTACGAATACCCTCTAACATTTTCTTCTCCTTTTTCAAATAATACAAGGACAACATCTACCCTGCGATGCTATCATATTTATTCAAACTTCTCAACAACAACCACAACACATATATACCGTTTTGTCTGGAGGTTTAACCTCCAGACAAATGCTCTAATCAATGGCTAAATATTTAAGTTCCCTTTCAAGAGCTTTTCGTTCCAACATGATGGGGAGCGCATCTTCCGCGTAATTTTTATAGTCTTCCGAATTTTTAAATTGCCCCATGACAATATCTTTGGAGCATATTTTGTTTCTTGTCTGACCAACATATTCGTCCCAGCTTGATCGCACGACTTTTAGAGATTCTTCCGATAATTTATGCACACAAAAATTCAGATTGATATAGGCGCTCAAATACAAAAGATATTCGTTTGAGTTTATCCACGATGATTTGAATGTTCCGCGAAAAAGAGAGCCTTTTCTTTTATATTTATTATTAAAATACATGGTGTATCCTCCCCCAACCCTTTGCATAAACTCACTGATCCCCTTTTCGGAAACCTGTTCCAACAGTAAATGAAAATGATTTGGATTTAGACAGTACGACACCACGTTTACCAATTTCTTTTGCGGTTTTTTTCCTTTCAATTCCGGAGCATCAGGCAAAGAACCCAAATAAATTCCTCCGAACGATTCTTCCGTATTGAAATAAATCAAACTTTCAAGAAAACGCATGGAATCATGTTCATCAACAAAGATATGACGATCGTCTACTCCGTGATTATATACATGGTAAAACTCGCCTAAAGCAAATGGTTCTCGGTTCATAAAAATAAGTATACCATTTGGAGGTTTAACCTCCAAACAAATTGAAAGATATGTGGTATCGTTTGTGCATTTTTTTGCCGGTAATGAACAAAAATGGTATTTTATATGAATGAAATCCCGAGTCAAAATTGAACCGAGCTGGAAAAAGGCGCTTTCTGGCGAATTTAAAAAGCCGTATTTTACAAAACTGACTAATTTTGTGAGGAATGAATATGAATCAGAAACCGTATACCCTCCATCTAAATTTATGTTCCAGGCTTTTGAGTTCTGCCCTTTTGATAAGGTAAAGGTAGTGATCCTCGGGCAAGATCCGTATCATGGACCGTCGCAAGCGAACGGTTTGTGTTTTTCCGTGAACGAAAAAATTTCTATTCCTCCCTCTCTTAAAAATATATACAAAGAAATAAGTAGCGACTTGGAGGCTTCGCCTCCAAGTACAGGCAACCTCATGCACTGGGCGGAGCAAGGCATTTTACTTTTGAACGCAACACTTACCGTAAGAGCGAACGCACCCGGTTCGCATCAACACCAAGGCTGGGAAGAATTTACCGATGCGGTTATACAAGCGCTTTCGGATAAAAAAGAAAATCTGGTTTTTTTGCTTTGGGGAAAATACGCGCAGGAAAAAGGCGCGAAAATAAATAAAGAAAAACATCTTGTTTTGACAGCGGCGCACCCCTCGCCATTTTCAGCATACCACGGTTTTTTCGGATGCAAACATTTCAGTAAGACAAATGAATATCTGAAAAAACACGGGGAGAAGGATATCAAATGGGTATAAAAAAACCGCTCCGGTGTCAATCGGAGCGGGGGATCACTATTCCTTATGAATCAATGTGGGGATAAAAAACCCTTTATTTTTTTGTTTGGCCTTTGCCTAATCCTGCACGTTTGGCTGAATCTGTACCACCGATAGCGCCGGCACCAGTACCGCCATTAGAATTAGAACGGTTGGCTTCTCTTTTGGCATTTTTATTCTTTTGTTGCCGAGAAAGAACACCATTTGTCGCTTCTTTTACGGTCTTACCAAAACGGTGTTTTTTACCGCCGGGGACGTTTTCGTCCTTGCCATAAACGCCATTCAGATAAACGGGTTTTGTTCCACGTTTTTCCAAAATAACATCAGCAGCGGGAAGACCGGCTTCGGTAATATAAAACCGTTTTACTTTGGCTCTGTACCCCTGAGCTAACAATTGGGCCAATCTTGGGTGGGTTTTGGGGGTGGTTGTTGTGTTCATGGCAGCTCCTCGACGGTATTCGTCATCTGTGCCTTTTTAAAGAATATGATGCGTCAAAAATACATCTGTTGCTAGTATAGCATATCCAGATTTTTTGTCAAGTATTTTGGTGTCTGCAAAGAAAACCCCTGTTTTGCCGGAAACAAAACGGGGGTTTAAATAAAAAGTAAATTAACCGCCTTTACACTTCTCGCAAAGATCATGACCCTGCCCTTGAACATAGTCACATGACGGAACAGAGGCAAACATAGAACAATCCACGCTCGGAACACCCATTCCCGCGGAGACTGCCCCGCCGGGGGAAGCGACTGATGGGATATTGGTCGGAGGTGCTTTCATCGCTCCGGCAGTAGAGGTTTGGATTTCTATTTGCTTTTCAATCTGCTCCCTCATTGCCGCAGGGACAGTAGAGGGTATATTTTTCATAATCTCTTCTTTTGAAGGCACTGAACCGCTATCTCCCGCACCACTCGGAATACCTCCGGACGGCATCATTTTTGCTTTTATTATTTCCTCAACTTTTCCAAAGCACGCTTCTATTTTTCCTCCCATTGACTGCGTCGGCATATCTTGTTTTGCCATGATTCGGTCAAACTTGTCTTTTCCAAGACTGTTTTCCAAACAAGAAATTATTTCACCGCGGGCTTCTTCCGGGATCTGTTCTAGCCCGGCTTTCATTCTGTCGACACCCGTATTAATGTTTTCTTCCTGTTCTGCCGTCAATAAACCTTTTTCTTTAGCAAAGTTTGCGCAGGCTGTGGCATTTTCCTCCTTATCACAGTAAGCCGTACATTCATCTTTTCCTTTGCATCCACCGGGACCCTTTCCTCCGACTTTTTTCGCCATAGCAGAATCCTCAGCGGAAATAAAACCGGCTTTTTCAGCAAAACCGATACATTCATCAAAATGAGAATCTTCGTCACAATAAGCGTTGCATTCATCTTTCGTCTGGCATTTTCCCGGAGTTTCTCCATTTTTCAAAAACGGCGCTACTTTACGGGCTTCTGCCAATTGATCAGCAGGAAGAATTCCGGCAGCTTCCGCAAAATTCAAACATTCATCAATATGAGAACCGACAGCACAGAAACTCTCGCATTCGTTTTTAGTTTTACATGCGCCGGGCATCTTCGATCCTTTAGAAAGAGCGCTCGCTATTTTTTTCGCTTCCGCCAATTCGGAAGCAGGTATGACGCCGAGTTCTTCACCAAAAGCAATGCATTCGTTGATATTATCAACTTTTCCTTGGCAGAAAGATTCGCATGATTCTTTGGTCGTACATCCGCCGGGAGTTTGTTTGCTCGCAACTTTTTCCGCCACTATTTTTGAAACGCTGAGTTCTTCACCGGAGAGCATTCCTTTTTTCTCGGCAAAATTTATGCAGGCGACCATGTTCCCTCCTTTCTCGCAAAAGTCTTTACAGGCGCTTTGATTCCTGCAATTTCCCAACTCGGGGATAGGATAGCCGATATTTCCGGGAGAAACATTCTGTGCGTATACCATCGCGGTAGAAAAAAGGATCATGGCGACAGCGAAGACTGCGGAAATGAAAATGTTTTTATGTTGTTTCATATATTTATGGAAATTATTCAAATGGGTTTTTGTATCCTTGCATCGGATTAATGTCCGCACCGAAAGGGTTGGTTTTTTCTATGGCATTAGAGGCATTTGACTGCGCCTTCGCAAAAGTTTCCACGATGGTTATCATATCGGGAACCGCAGATTTTTTATTGAGCTGCCATTGGTATAAAAACCAAAAAAGGACAGCGAGGAAGACGATTCCTATCGCCGAAAAAATATATTTTTTATTCATAAAAAAAATTACTTGATAAAGTACCTTTTTATTATAAAATTACCGCAACAAAAAGAAAAGGGATTGCGCAAAGCAATCCCTTTTCTTGAAAGCATCTTATTTGTAATCTACAAAATATCGTATGCTTGCTTTTGCTTTGAGAGAAGTAACGAGAGCGGTAATAGCTTCGTTCATTTTCTGCTGTTCCATTTGAGATTTGATCTCTGAACGATACGAATCCTCTTTTCCTGCGGGAATAGTGATTTTATTTGAGGAAATATATTCTTTTACCTCTTGATCGGTAACGGTCGGCTTAACGGTAATAAGTTTTTCAACTTTCTTCTGAAGAGCAATTTGAGTGAGCAGGTCTGCCTTGGTAATTCCTTGAGAAGAGAGAGCCTGGTCAAGAGTTCCTCCTTGCGCTTTTATCATCGTTTCAATTCTTGATACTTCAGCGTTCACTTCATCATCACTGACCTTAACTCCTTGCTTCGCGATTTCTGATTCCACGATCTTTTTAGTGATAAGGTTTTCCAATGCGGTTTTTCCCGCTTGCTTTTCTGTTTCGCTGATGACCGCAAATCTCCCGATAGGATAACCGTCAACCGTGGCGGCGACAAAGAAACCTTTACAATAATACAAAAGAGCGCAAACGATTAAAACGCCTGCAATAATAGCGCTCTTTTTTGCATGAGAGCATTTCCATGAGCATGCGCCCTCATGTTTCTTTTTTCCTTCGTGTTTTTTCTCCTCTTCCATAAAATATAAATAAACTAGTAAGTAAAATAAGATAAGAAGCGGACAAACTTCTCGTACAGAATAAGTATACCATATTTTTTCGTTTTCAAAACAAGTTGACGATATAGCCCGCCCCCTGTATGGTGGGGAAAGAGTTGTCAGTTCATTTTCATAATGAGGTGTTATTGTGCATAACCATTGCCATTCTTCGACGAAAGACCATTCGCATTCACACAAACAAGCCAGCGAACTGAATCTGTATTTGCTGGCTTTTACCCTTTCTCTTTTTGCCGGAATCATTGAGATTGCCGTTCGTTACCTCATTTCGGGTTCTGTCTCTCTTTTTGGAGATGCTGCGCACGGAATCTCCGACGGTTCAACCTATGGACTTCTTGCTCTTGTGCTCGTCATTTGCAAATACCGCCCGGAACAGGAATTAGTCTGGACAAAAATTGCCGTTTGGTTTTCCTTCGGACTCCTCTTTTTTGGAGATTATCTGGTATTTTCCGAAGCGATTGAACGATTTTTCATCCCGCGCGAAGTGCTCGGCGGATGGACTTTTGTTACCGCAACCTTCAGTTTCGGACTTAATTTGTTCGTCGTCTGGATGCTGCAAAAGATACCGAAAGAAGAACACAATATCCGCCATGACTCCATGTCTTTCCACGCGCTATCAGACATGTTTGTCTCTGTCGGTGTTATCATTTCTTCTTTAATTATCATCGCCACCGGCTGGTATGCGGCCGATTGGATTATGGCATTCGCTATTGCTTTCTATCTTTTGTTCCTGTTATGCGTTCTTGCAATAAGAATCATTCGTGGAGATTGGAAAATTGGGCACAATCACAGCAAAGAGTGCAGCCATCATCACGAGTAAAAACAAAATTGCCACGATATCAATCGTGGCAATTTTTTGACATGAAAACTTAAATTTTTATGTCAATATGATTCGGTTTATACATAACCCTCGCGCAGTTCGTCATTAATTTTTCTTCTTTTATCGCTTTTCCGTCAACAAGCGTTTCGCGCCATATTTCATTATACCGATAAATTCCATTGGATGTTTCAATAAAGTTATGTTTTTTTTCTTTGATGTGGTATTTTTCTTTTATTGGTAAAGTGGAAAGAATTTGCCCTTTAAGCTGGCTGTCAGACATCCATAATTTTATTTGCATCGGATATAGCGTCGTGTTTTTTATTTTCAGATCAATCAGATTATAAAAAATTGTTGCACCGGCGCCAAAAGGAATACTTCTGTCGCTATCGGGAAAAGAATCCCGAGAATGATGTTTCCGCTCGAAGACTTGAAGAGGGGTATGCAAAAAAAGCCAATACAACAAATTAGAAAGCTGACAAAGTCCTCCGCCTAAACCCTCAACAACTTCCCCGTTTGAAAGAAGCATCCCGTTCACATACCCTCTTTTTTTTGTTGTTGCACCGACAAAGTTCCAAAAAGAAAAAATCTCACCAGGAAAAATAATAACGCCATTCAGTGAACGAATGGCTATTTCCAAATTTTTTATTTTCCCTTCCTGCAATCGAGGATCAGAATCTCCCAGTCTCCTGAAAAGAGGCGATGAATGCCGGGCGATAACGCGGTGAAAAAAAATATGGCTCTTTCTCTTTGTCAGTCGTGGGTCAAGGTTTTGTTTAACATTATTGACAAAACGACGCACACAGAGAATCAAGGGGAGCAGCATCGGATACTGCGAAGATACGGCTTTTCTCCCAAAGGCCTCTTCCATCGCTTTTCTGTGAACAGTGTTCAGTATTTCAGAATTTTCCATGCGAAATGATATTAGTTCAAACAAAAAGCAAGGCGCATTTTTACCGTGCTGTTTTACACATGGACAGATAAGAGGCGCTAAGTTCGCGGATATCTTCAAAAGATATCTTTCCAGAGAGTTCTTTCACTAAAAAATTTTGAAACGCAGGTAAACCGAAGATGACTGCCGGCAAGACAGAATGCGTTTCCTTTATTTTTGGCAGAGTATCCGTTTTTAGAAAAAACTTCATATTGGTAAAAATCGCACTCAAATTTCCTAAATCGGTCACTGCGGAAATTTCTTGAATAATCGGATTATTCTCAGGAAAAGAGAGGATTTTAAAAAGGACTCGTTCCATTTCTCCGATTAAAATGTTTTTTGTTGTTTCGTTCATAAAAATTGAAATTACAAAATACGACGTATGACATCGGATAATTTTGTTTTTTCAGAAACAGCCATTTTCACCGTTGGAAATAATTTTACTTGGCCAAAAGGATCTTCTTGCCGGGTGATTGCTTTTTTAATCATCGCTTCGTTTTCCATCGCCGTTTTCTTCTGAGAGTCTGTGGGATTGGCATATTCTGAAATAATAGCATCCAAAGCGTTTTTCAGAGCGTTTGTTTCGTTCATATTTTCTCCCTCTTCACGCACAGCAAAAAGATTTCCCCCGTCCCTGATAATAACGCCATTCATAAAATGGCGATAGATTATTGCAAGTTTCTTCATCATCTCATCTGCGGTCGCATAATCATAATGGTTGTTAAAAACGCCAAAATAAGGGACATCCAAACGGATAATCTCAATCTTAGAAACATCCTCTGTCATTTCAACAAGATCAGACAGATATTTATCTCCCGATTTATCTAAACGTATCGCGCCAGTACCGGGATCAACCGTTTCCAATCGGATAATTTCTTTTTTCAATCGCTCCTCTAAAAGTTCTTCCCTTTGTTCTCTGGCAAAAGAAAGTTCGCGTTCTTTTGCTTGCATGAGCCTGACATTTTTTTCAACCCCTTTTGCTTGTTCAAGATATTTATCAGCGGTCTTTTGTATTTCTGCATTATCATGCGCGATATTTTCCGAAATTTTCACACCCGGGTGTCCTTTCGCCCAAGCAATATCAGCATCCGCTTCGGCAATGCCATACATAACGCCCGACAAAGATTGATCGGTGTTCTCATGGAGTCTGATTTCTTTGGCGGGTGAACGGTAAAAATCCAGAGGAAGAAGCCAATCTTTTTCAGGAAGAGCATTCAATCTTTTGCGCGCGACTTTTTTCAATAAGTCTCCCGTTCTTTTCTCTGAAACACCGGCATCTCCCAGTTGCCGGTGAAGCCAGGCATCAACCGCATTAAGATCTCCTTTTCGTTCCATCTCAAGATATTCCGGATTCTTGGTTATCAATTTCATCTGAGCTTTCACGTTCGTCTCTAATTTTGCGGCGTCATAGGCTTCGCGTCCAATTCTTTCTTCCACTAAAAATTTCTCTTTCTTTTGATTGAATCGCTCAAAAAAACTTTCAAGCCTTGCGTCTCCTTTACGGGTAATAAAAATAATTTCGTCTCCTCCCGCTCGCACGATCTCAAAAGGCCGTTCTCTTATGTCATTGCCAAAAATTTCCCCGGCGGTGGCATTCAGTAAACCAAAGCAGTCATCAACATTTTTTCTTGCCGAAGTAGTATCTTCATCCGGACGCCGAAGCATTTCATTACCAACCCCCATTCCTGCCATATCTCCAAGAGTCATTTCCATTTCATCTCCGAATTTTTCATGCAAATAGGCAATCCCCTCCGGTAAGTACAAGAGTTCTTTATTCCTCATTCCGGTCATATCGTCCAAACGCAAATGATATTCGCGTCCTTTCGGCTGTTCGTTTTTTTGAGGCGTCAGTTCAAAACTTGGCATTTTTTCAGCAAAGTTCATGCATTTTTTATTTTCTTGCCGGTCTTTTTTGTTTTACATTAAAAAGTCCCACGAAAATAGAATAGCCAAGCAATGCGCCAAATCCGATCTGTTTCATGACTCCAAGCAAATCAGTGGTCTGCCATTCCTGCATTACCTTGCCGTCTTTTACTTTTCTCATAAAAATACCATGGACTTCGAGATGTTTTTTGTTGGCGGGGGCGCCCATAAAACTGCCGGTGTTTACCGCTGTAGAAATAAATCTGATGGATGCCATGTCTCCATCAACAAGGATATTAGGAAACTCCATTTTTAGGCCAGAAAAAGCCGCTTTCATGTCCTGCATGAAACCAATATATTCATTTTTAGTAAACTTCATACCATCTCCGGTATAAGTAAAATTGTCGTCCAACAGTTTATCCAAATCGTCCCATCTCCCTTCCAAAATAGCATAAGAAACTGCAAGCGCAGTCTTTTTTGTTTGTTCTCTTTGTTCGTTCGTATCCATAAAATTTATTAATTACCAAAGTATAATAAGAAAAGTATAGCAAAAGAAAATCAAAAAGTCACCGATTCCCCTCTTGGAAACTTAATCTTCAATATGTAAACCGAGAGTTGAAGCGAGGTAAATCGCCTGACCGGTGTTTACGGTTATGTTTCCAAAAGAGTCCTTGCTTATGGCGATACCTTCAATGATAGATTCTTTAAAATTCACATTATTCAACTTCGCATGAGAAAATTGAGAATTTTTAAGATTGCAGTTTTTGAAAACAACGTTCTCCATTTCAGCTCCGGCAAAATCGGCATTCTCCAGATCGCAATCAAAAAAGAGCATATTTTTTATCTTGGCAAAACGAAGAGAGAGGTCATTGCCTTTTGATCTTTCAATAACGACATCACGAGCAAAACATCTCATTAACTGCGTTCCCTGAAAACGGCTTTTATCTATGACAATTCTTTCCCAATAAACCTGGTGAAAAACCGCTCCGGCAAAACTTGCGCCCGTAAAAACAGAATCAATGGATTTCATATCTTCTACCAGAGAAGACTGCAAAGACAAATTATGTATGATGCTCGTACTGATATTTATTTCATCTATATTTTCAGAATCAAAAGGCGCTCCATCAAGAAGAGAATTGTCTAAATAAAGAACCGAACCTTCCTCAAAAGAAGACTTCTTTAACCGGCCTTTATCCATAATCGGTTTTCGTATTTCCATAGTAAAATCTTATCAGTTTAAAAGAGTGAAGTCTAAAAGCAAAAGAAACGCCTTCGCGTTTCTTTTGCTTTTTTGGGGTGCCATAGTAGAGAAAGTGAGAACCGTTTTTGAAAGGAAAAATGATGCGACGATTTATATTCCAACATTTTACCCTACCCTTGAACACACTATTCTTCTATAATTTCAATCTTCGTTGTAGCTTCTTCGCATTCCCATACCCCAAAAATCCAAGATACGAATCGACTGTCTCCTTTTTCCTTTTCATTTTTTCCATCCTCCGAAACATTCTTTTCTTGCTCGCAGTCCTCACCACCCGATGAGTGACCCTAGTTTCTGTCTGATTTTTTGATTTCAATATCCACTTTCTCTCCTTCAATCGAAGCGATTGCGTACTGCCCGTTCGGTTCGTGATTACCGTTATTTTCAGAAAATGAGGGAATTGTGCAATAAATGATGTTGTCTATTGTTTGTTGACTGAAAAAATGAGTATGTCCACTGAACACCGCTAGTACCTTGCCTGACTTCCTCAAAATAGTTCTAACATACACTTTGTTTCCAAGTGATGCCGTTTCGGGATGTTCTTTGAAATAATAATTATTGTCCATATTTTGATTGTCCATCGGGAAATGACAATAGATTATCGCCTTCAAAGTCGTTTTTGCTAAATCCTCTTCAAGCCATTTCATCTGTTCTTCGTCTATATAGAGTGGCCCGCGAGGTTCAGTACGATTACCGTCAAGCACTACGTGATGAAATCCGCCTAAATCAAAAGAGTAATAGCTATTATCTGCCCCGACTAACTCAATCCACTTTTCACGAGAAATATTTCTCACATCGTGATTTCCCAATACGTGCTTGGTGGGCGTTTTTGTTAAAAAGAACGAAAGAGCATTTGTGTACGTCTCGACATCTTTTTCGGCATTTTCATCGTGAATAAAATCACCTAGGTTCATCACCAAGTCAGCCTGTTCCATTTCGGAAAGGAGGTGTGGGAAAAATTGTTGAAACAATCCACCGAAAGAGTTCACGTAATCTAAACCGCCAATCCGTGAATAATTAGTATTTTCGCCATAGTGTATATCCGTAATCAAAAATATTTTCATATTAAAAGTATACCGAATCGGAACAAAAAAGTCCCGCTGTTATAAATTTTTTGATCTCCCACCTGAGTGGCATATTTTATAACTTTCTCATATCAAAATACCCTTGCAAAGCAAGAGTATTTTGAACAGTTATAATTTCGTCCAGTTGGGTGCCTACAGAGATTTGAACTCTGACTGAGGGTTCCACAAACCCTAGTGCTAACCATTACACTATAGGCACCATGTACGGTCATTTATACCATATTTCTTTTAAAAAATCCAGACGAAATGGAAAATCCCGATTCTTTGGTCGGGAACTGCCAATGTAAACTTTCTAAAGGATTATATCCCTCCGAGAACGAGAGAAGAAGAAACTCCGATGACGATAACGAGGAATAAACCAAAGATCAGTATTCCGTCAGGGGTGCAAAAATATTTTTTGATCATAGTGTTAAATTGATTTCTTAATACTTTCATTATATCACGATTTCTTGTTTTCCTTCCATAAGGTTATCCACGACAGAACGAGAGCAAAAAGAAAAAGAATCGAACCGTAAAAGCATGGGGTTAAAAAAGGTATCATCATGGGCGCGCCGGAACATCCGACCTGACTTCCTTTTAGGTAGTCCAAATAAAGCTTCGTAAAATTTCCCCACGCAAAAATCACACCGCCGGTCAAAAACCACGAAAGATATTTTTCTTGCCGGATTCTTGCCCCTTTTTCTTTTTTTATGACAAACAACGTCCAAATAAATGCGCCGAGAAAAGCGAAGGCTCCGTAAAAGCATGGGGTCAAAATAGGATGAGGATAGAGGCAATTTTCAACCTTAAAAAAGGTTCCCTCTACGCCATAGAAACGCATAAAGTCATCATACACAGAAAGAAAAGCAACAATCGTTCCCATAAAAAGAACGGATGCTTGAGAAAAATAGTATTTCTTCATGAGTATATTATAACACCCCATTGCCCTTTTCCAAAAACTCTTCAAACAATTTCATTAACCGCTTGAGTTCTTCCGGAGCTGGAGGACATTCAATTTCTCCCACTTTTCGTATGGGCACTATCTTTGAAGAAGTACTGGTCAAAAACACTCCGTCATAATTTTTTAAATCTTCAGGGCGAATATCTTTTTCTTCCACTTCAAATTCGTTTTGCCGGGCAACATGGAGCACGGCTTTTCTCGTTACCCCCAAAAGTATTTCCTCTTCGCATGGTGTATAAATAGTACCTCCGTTTATAGTAAAAAAATTCGTACGCGTACCTTCTGTAATGCAGCCTCGGCGATTTATCAAAGCGGAATCGTAACACCCTTTTGCCCGAGCGTCGCGGTAGGAAAGATAACTTTGCAGCATGTTGAGCGTTTTTGCGTGAGGATACAAACGTTCGTAATTCGTTGTCGTGAGTTCTACTCCATCGCGGTACATTTTCTTATCAGGAAAAAATGGATTGAGACAAAGGATAGCAAGAAGTGCATCTTCTTTTTTGGATGCACCGATAAGCAGAACCTTCAGGTTGTAGGTTTGTTCTTCCGTCTTCTCGACAAGTTCAAGGATTGCCTTTTTTACCATTTCTTCTGAGAACGGGTGTTCCAACCCAATAGAGGTTGCCGAGCCAAGAAGTCTCTCCATATGGTGATCCAAAAAATACACGACTCCATTTGAGACGCGAACCGCTTCATATACACCAAAACCATAGGTATACTCAATCCGATCAAGAGAGATGACCGCTTCCTCTATCGGAAGAATTTCACAATTTTTAGAAAAGTATTGAAATGACATAAAAATATTAAGACAAAGACACCTTTATCCTAACAGGGTTCACAAAAGAACACAACAAAAAAAATCCGCAACAAAGCGGATTTTTTTAATGGTGCCCAGGAGAGGACTTGAACCTCCACGCCTTTCGGCATATCCACCTCAAGGATACTTGGCTACCAATTACAACACCTGGGCGTATTTGTCAAGTAAATAAACTCTTACCTACTCCCGACAATGCTTTTTCTATTTTTAGCCGTTTCCGACTTAAACAAATGAGGTTCTCTCTATTATACATACTTTTTAAAAGAATGGAAGAGTCTGCCTTCGCATATTTCAATTGATACACAGACGATGTTTTTCCATGACTGATATGCCCGTGTATTTTCAATCGTTTATAAATTTCATCCCTGACCCAATCTATGTGTTCCTTACTTGCTGAGATGAAAGTGGTGTAAAACATAAAACTGGACTTCCACCGAGGATCATAATAAGAATAAAAACAACCATCACCATCGAATGAACCCCGAAGAAAATCGAAAAAGTATTTTTGGGGAACTTTTATAATTCCAACCGTTTTTGACTTATTTGGAGTAACCCCAATTGTTTTAAGAAAATCACAAAAAAGAACATCCCCAATCTGAATTAAAAAATATCGTTTTTCTCTTTTAACACCGCTCGCTTTTTTCCCTATTTGATAGCTTGTGCCGAGAGCTTTTTGAAAATTATCAATCTGTTCCTCATCTTTTGAAGTAAAATTCACATGGCGTCCATCTTTTGATAAACTTCCGTCGGTAACAATGAGTCCGATGGCGTACGCAAAATCAGCAGACCATTTTATCTTTACTACACCTTTTGGTTTTGGACCTCTGTTCCCCATGCTTGTATTTTAACATTTTTTATTTTTTTCCTCAAGTACATAGCGCATACCAATTATATTTCCCAAAAAACACCCGCGAGTAGCGGGTGTTTTTTTGAATATAAGTTATTTGGTTTCTTCTGCTGCTTCAGCCTTTTCTTCCTCGATGATAGCTTCTTCTTCGGCTTTGATATCATCTGCAATTTCACGTTCTGCAACATCCATGATTTCAACTTCCTCTTCTTCATTCGCGGTTATATCGGCAGCCATGCGCTGATTTCTCATCTTTCTGCGAATCTCGCGGGCGACTTTCTCTCTGACGTAATAGAGTTTTGATCGGCGAGTCTTCGTGCGTCGGACAACTTCTATTTTATCAATAATAGGAGAATACAAAGGAAAAATTCTTTCCACGCCAACGCCTCCTGAAACTTTTCGGACCGTAAAGGTTGCTCCCGGCTCAGTACCGTGCTTTCGGGCGAGCACCATACCTTCAAAAGACTGAAGGCGAACCCTGTCTTTCTTGTCTTTATCTTTTTCTTTAATCTTCACGAAGACGCGAACAGTATCTCCGGCTCTCATGTCGAGCTTCTTTCTTTCGGAGACGTTAACGGATGTGAAATTTTTTGCAATCTGTGCCATGTTTTTATTGTTTTACAGTATCGCTAATGTAGCATAAAGTGCGATTTTACGCAATATCCCGAAGCATTTTCTCTCCATTTCGGAAATCCTCGGGTAAAGGCGCCTCAATATGAAGGACTTTTTGAGCAGGAGTTACCACATCAACACAGAAAGAATGAAGGGCTGTGCGAGAAAAACCAAGAATTTTCAGGCCTTTTGGAGCATAGAGAGTATCGTGAACCACCGGATGCCCGATAGCTTTCAAGTGAACGCGAATCTGGTGAGTTCTCCCTGTTTCCGGATAGGCCTCAATATACGTCGCGCCTTTTCCTCTTTCCAAAACTTTATAAGACGTAGCCGCTTCTCTTCGGTCTCCTCTCGCGCCATATTCGGCAGACCACTTTCGGAAGTCATTTCTGGAACGTCCAATCGGTTTATCAATAAACCCCGTGTCATTTTTTACGATTCCATACACAAATGACCGGTAGGTTTTTTTAATCCGACGCTCCTGAAATTGTTTCTTAAAAAATTCAAAAGCCTCAGGTGTTTTGGCGATAAGAAGGACGCCGGAAGTTTCGCGGTCAAGACGATGAACAATCCCGGGACGCCAAATAATGGAACCGTCAATGGCGCGCCAAGGTTCCCCCACTTTTTTGATATCAGGGTATTTTTGAATCAGCCAATCGGAAAGAGACGGCTCTTTGGTACGGCCGTCGGAGTGAACGATAAGTCCGCTCGGTTTATTCACCGCAAGCAGATCTTTATCTTCATACAATATGGTTATGCGATCAAAAATTTCGGGTGTCATGAAATAAAGCTTGTTAGGTTTTAGCTAATGAGGTATTAGTTTTTGAAAAAGTATGCCATCCGATTGTTTTAAGCTAAAAGCCTACCTGGTGGATTCTAACAAAAAAGGATGGGTTTATCCATCCTTTTCTTTTGAACTGGAAAGAAGAGAAGTGTAAAGCGTTCTTGAAATAAGATCAAAAACGAGCAAAGCCTTTCCTTTCAAGTCTCCCGTTTCTGCCATGTTGGCATATATTGATTCTCTGGACATAGTTATATGATAGCATAAAACGAGTAATAAGTCAAAAAAACTCCCAAGATTCAACCTTGGGAGTTTTCGTATTTTACTTTTGCAAACTTTGAATATACTTCCGAAGACCTTCTCCGATTTCCGGATGTTTCAAACCCATATGAATGGTCGCTTTGATAAAGTTGAGTTTATCGCCGGTATCAAGCCATTTGCCTTCCAACATGAGTCCGTAAATTTTATCCCCGCGATTGAGCATCAAATTAAAAGCGTCATCAAGACCGAGTTCCCCGTCTTTTTTTTGAATGCTTTCCAATACTCGGAATATCTCCGGAGTAATGATGTATTTTCCCGGAGCAACGATGTTTGAAGGAGCCTCTGAGACTTTTGGCTTTTCAACAAATTTGGTAATCAGAAGGTGTCCATCGGGTAATTTTTTCCCGTCAACGACGCCGAATTTTGATACCTCGCTTTTTTCCACTTCGGTCAGTCCAATAATGGGGGCGTGATATTTTTCATACGAAAGCAAAAGCTGTTTCGCTGTCGGAACTTTGGAATCATACAAGCAGTCGCCGAAGATAACCAAAACAGGTTCATCTCCGACCAAATGAGAAGCCTGCAAAAGAGCATCTCCGTTTCCTTTAGGAAGTTTTTGCCTGACATAGGTAAAGCGCGCCATAGACGAAATACCGCGCATAGACGCCATAAGTTCATGTTTGTGTTTTTGAGCAAGCGTATCTTCAAGCTCATAAGAAATATCAAAATGATCTTCCAGCGCTCGTTTTCCTCGTCCGGTCACAAAAATAATGTCTTCTATTCCGGAATCCACCAGTTCCTCCACAATATATTGAACAACCGGTTTGTCCACGATCGGAAGCATCTCTTTCGGTTGAGCTTTCGTCGCGGGAAGAAACCGCGTCCCGAAGCCAGCCACCGGCAATATCGCTTTTTTAATGATGTGTTTTGACATGTTTTCCTTCTCTCATTAAAGTTATTGAATTTACTTTTTCCTTCCTTTACACTAGCACATACGATAGGAAGAAAAAAGCTTTTTAATAGTGTATAATAGGCAAACGATAAAGGATGGAAAAGTAGTAAAATAGAAAGATTGCAACGGCGCCGGAATTTTTATTATTTTTCTATTTTATTATTCTATTATTTTTACCTATGAATCCAAAAATTTTTAAAGCCTATGATATTCGCGGGATATACCCCGACGAATTAAACGGGAAGACAGCCTACGCTATCGGCAGAGCAATAGCACAATACCTTGAAGCGAAAAATATCGTCGTAGGCCGAGACGCAAGACCTTCTTCTCCGGAACTTTTTGCGGAATTATGCCGAGGAATAACAGAAGGAGGTTCCAATGTTCTGGACCTCGGGCTGGCCACAACGCCGATGGTGTATTTTGCATCGCATGAGTCAGGCATTGAAGGAAGCGTTTCTTTGACAGCATCTCATAATCCGCCAAATTGGAACGGGATGAAAATTACCAAAAAAGATGCCGTGCCGGTCGGCGGCAACTCGGGACTCAAGGAAATACAGGAAATTGCAACCAAAGGAGAGTTCAAGAGGTTGCCGATGCACGGCGGGGTTATCGCCAGTCCTATGCAAGATCGGTACGCAAAAAAGCTCGGTTCCTTCTGGTCGCTCGGCGATAAAAAATATAAAGCGGTTATTGATGCGGGTAATGCTATGGGGGTTTTGGAACTCCCAATATACGACCTCGTAGCGAACAATGTTTCTGTCACAAAGCTATACTGCGATCTTGAGCATGCCTTTGACTGTCACGAAGCAAATCCTCTCAAAACGGAAACGTTAGACGAGCTTCGCAAAAAAGTTTCAGAGGAACATTCCGATCTCGGTATTGCGTATGATGGAGATGCAGACCGCGTCGGTTTTGTAGATGAAACGGGTTCTATCGTGCCGATGGATTTAATAACGGCCATTCTCTCCGCTCCGGTCTTGGAAAGATATCCGAAAGCAACCATTCTCTATGACCTGCGTTCTTCTCTGAGCGTTAAAGAAGAAATTGAAAAAAATGGAGGAAAAGCGGTGGAGTGCATGGTAGGGCATGCGAACATCAAAAAACAGATGAGAGAAGAGGGAGCAGTAATGGCAGGCGAACTTTCCGGGCATTATTATTTCCGGGAAAATTCCAACGCCGAAGCCAGTACTCTCGCCGTAATCTTTCTCATAAACAGAATGGCGGAGACCGGAAAAAAACTTTCCGAACTCGTCGCTGACGTAAAAAAGTATTATCATTCGGGAGAAATAAACAGCACAGTAGCCGATCCGCAAAAAATTATGGAAACGCTGAAAGAAAAATACAAGGACGGAACATTAAGCGAACTGGACGGAATAAAAATTTCCTATCCCGACTGGTGGCTCAATGTGAGGTCTTCCAATACGGAGCCATTATTGAGACTAAATCTGGAAGCAAAAACAAAAGAAATGATGGAAGTAAAAAAAGATGAATTATTAAAAATAATTACCGCTTCTTAATATCAGAACTTATGAGTATTTTCAACGCCGTTCTCATTATTCTCGGCCTTGCCCTCTTTGAAGGCATAAGCAGTTTTGATAATGCCATAATAAATGCCGATGTCTTACAGACCGTCGGCAAGCAAGCGCGAAGATGGTTTCTGACATGGGGGCTTTTCTTCGGAGTCTTCGTTGTCCGCGGCGTTTTACCGTGGCTCATTCTTTGGCTTGCGACGCCGGGCGTCGGACCTGCCGATACATTCTTAGCAATGTTCCAAAGCAACCCGAATGCAAAGGAAGCTATTGAACATGCCGCTCCGATACTTCTTTCCGGCGGAGGAATTTTCCTTCTCTTCCTTTTTCTCCACTGGCTTTTTGTTGAACCGAAAAATTACGGCCTCCCCGGAGAAAAATTCTTTCACGCGAACGGAATATGGTTTTATGCAGTGGTCTCCCTCATTCTTTCCGGTCTTGTCTGGTTCGCGATTAAAATTGACTCCATGATGGCCTTCGGCGCCGTTATCGGCTCCTCCGCTTTTTTCATTACTCACGGATTCAAACAGCAGGCGGAAAAAGGAGAAGAAGAACTCTTAAAGAAAAAAGGTTCGCTCTCCGATATCAGCAAGATTGTTTATCTTGAGGTCATTGATGCGACCTTCTCCATAGACGGCGTTTTGGGAGCATTCGCCTTTACGTTCTCTGTCCCCCTCATTCTTCTCGGTAACGGTTTCGGCGCTCTTATCGTCCGATACTTCACCGTGAACAATATAGAGAATGTTAAAAAATATATCTATCTCAAAAACGGCGCAATGTATTCCGTACTCTTTCTCGGACTCATTATGATCAGCGAAGCGTTCGGCATCAAAGCCCCGATTTGGCTCGCCCCGCTCACTACCTTCGGCTCCATCGGCTGGTTCTTTTTGAAATCCAAGAAGGCGCTGCTTTCTTCCCTCTCTTAAAATAAACTTCCCGACATGTATCGGGAAGTTTATTAGTTGCTTTTTTCACAACCAAACCAAAAACGGTAAACACTACAATAGACAACAGTGTTATTCCAAAATAGACAGTCCACGTCAGTTTTGCATTTATGCCATGATAGAGTCCGTAAAAAGGATCATTAAGAATGTAGTGTAAAAGCGAACAGGAGTAATGATAGGCATCTTTGGATAATCTGTCCCCGCAAGTTCCAGAATATCCTTTTATCAATTGAAACAGGTCGCTTAAAAATAACGCAAGGAACAAAACGATTCCACAGACGAGCCCTTTCTGCCAGTGATCAAGATGGAGAAAAAATATTTTCATTGATATAAGGTTAACGATAAGAATTTTGCAGGTATTCCCTTATTTTTAAAACATTCTCTTGAGAATTTGTTCCATTCCCAAGAAAAATAAAAACAGGGCGAATTTCGCTTGCTGTATGAATTTCAAAGACACCGAAAAAACTTTCAGTTCCGTCGGCATTTGTTATCGCTTTACCTCCGACAAAAAACGGTTCCTTGGCAAAAAGATTTTGATTTTCAATATCGCTCCACTTTGATTTTGCATAAGCGCCATTAGTTCTTTTTCCGGCGCTTATTTCAAAAATGAACTTTCTATTATGGTACAGATATTTTGAAAGATAAAAAAGATCTTCCGGAGTGGTATAAGAAGAGGGTTCGTTGAATGAAAAGGAGGTATTCTTCATCCCCAGAGAAAGGGCTTTGTCCTTCATAAAAGAAACGAATCTTTTCTTGGAAAGATAATTGGCAAAAATGCGCATGGGGGCATCGTTTGACTGGAGAAGAAAAAGATGGAGGAGATCAAACGGAGTTGTTTCTGTCTCTGAAAGCAAACGAGTATCAGAAACGCCAAAAAGAATATTTTGATCGAGTCGTATGTTTTTTTCTATATTGATATAATCCGTCGCGACCAAAGAGCCGAGTACTTCAGAAAAAGAAGAAAAAGGAATCCGGTCAGTTTGTCCTTTTTCTAAAAAGACGAAATTATTTTTTATGTCGGCTGCCAGATATTTTTGAGTGGAAATATCGGGAACACGCGTCTGATAAACAAAACTATCGGGAGTAAATTCTTCTTTAAAAACCAGCACGGGCATCCCGACTTTTACCATATCAAAAACGGTTTGGGCGCTTTCATCGGAAAGACGGATACATCCGCCAGAATAGGTTGAAGAGACAGGAGTTCCGTCTTCATAATACGGCCAGCCGTGAATAAAAAAGTTCCCTTGAAAAGCCATACTCCACGGCTGATACACATGACCAAATGTGGAAAAATGATTTTTCTCTTTGCTGGCGATCTTGTATATTCCCGCCGGTGTTTCCCACCATGAACCCTCCTTCCCTTTGGTAAGAATGGGAAATTCGACGCTTAAATTTCCCTCTTTGTATACGAAAAGTTTCATTAAAGAAAGATCGGCTTCAACAAAATTTGCTTTTTGACTGATAAAGTCATTTTTAACTTTTCTGAAAAAATCAGGATTGGAAAGAGCTGGTTGTTCTCCGTAAGAAAAAGCCGGTGCCGTCTTCTTTTCATTCGGAGGCAAAGACAAGGAATAATTAAGAACCGTCGGGCGAACAAGAGAAAAAACAAAAAGCATCCCGATCCCCATGCCAAAGACAAGGAGAATTACCACCCAAAATGGCAAAGGAAAAAAGATGATTTTCTTCATAAGAACATAATACCATGAAGAAATAAAAAGCTAAATAATAACCCGCTCATCATTAATGACGCAAATATAGTATTTTGCTATACTATAACCCATGGAAAATCAACCAATGAAACCAAAAATTTTAGAGGAAAAAAACGAGGAAGAATTACGCAGAAATGAACACGAAAAAAATATCCAACGGAGAAAAGACGAGGGGATATTGGGAAAAGTTTCTCGTGAGATCAAAGAAGTATTTTTGAGCGACGAAAACTATATTGGAGAAAGGGATATGTCTTTATTCAAAGGCGCAGGATATGACAACAATGAAATCAGCTGGATCTCTCAAGTAAAACATTCATCAAACGAAGAAACTCAAGATGGTTTAAACGCCTATGACCTTATCCGTATTCAAGCAATGATGGCGCGCGATTTTGAAGGTGCTCGTAAACGACAAGCCGACGACCTTGGAGAAATTAGTGAAAAAACGGAACAAGCAATAGAGGAAGCGCTCGAGAAAATCATGAAATATTATGATTATATCCATATTCGGCCAGATGAAAAAACGTCCGAAATGCCTAGGTACACGGGGCAACTTCATTCTCTTATAACCAAAACGAGACAAGCAACTTCAGCAAAAGAAAAAGCTTCACTTTTTACCAGATGGCTTGGCCTTATACACTCCGGAGGTAACAGAGAAGTACTTTCTCTTTTTGGTGGATATCCAGAAAGTAAAGACGCTCGAGATTTTCAAGAAAGAATGAGAGACCAACAAAAGTTTTTAGATAAACTAAATCAGCTCGGAAAGAATTCTAAAATTTAGCGGTTCACCCCCCCAAAAAAAACTTCTGTAAACGACAACTTTCAAATAAAAATCCGCCCTACTGGGCGGATTTTGTTGTGGGCGATAAGGGATTTGAACCCCTGACCTTCGCAGTGTAAATGCGCTGCTCTACCAACTGAGCTAATCGCCCGAGTACTCATGTAATATAACAAAAATTAAAAAAATATCAATTCGTCCGTCGTCCCTTTTTCCTTTTTCCTTTCTTCTCTCGCTAGTCCCCCCGGTAGGAATCGAACCTACATCTAAAGCTTAGAAGGCTTTCGTTCTATCCGTTGAACTACAGGAGGATCTCTTTTTCTATAATCAACACTACGTATCACAAAGAATATCCATTTTTCTTGAAAAAGTCAATTTTATTGAGCAAAAAGGGCTTGTATTTGTTTGCTGGCGGGAAGCGTTGTTTTGGGTACTGAACGGTCAGTATTCCCCGTGGAGGGATCTATAATTTTAGAACGGTCGTTGGTTACCAAATCGGAACGTTCTTTTCTTTCCGAGAAATCGGTCATAACAAAAGAAAGGCCGTTTCTATTAACCGATAAATTTTCGTCTTTTTGAAGATCTTGGGAACCGGAAAAAAAACTTTCCGCGCTCATATCCAAATACAAAGAAAAGTGAAAAAAAACAACAGAGAGAGTAAGTGCCGTTCCAACCAAAAGAACGATTACCCAGTCACGCCAAATATGAGGATACCATTTATGAGTATCCTGTTCCATATATTTCGCAAAATTAAAAAGTGAGAAAAAGTTTTTCATTTTTATGGCATAAGGTAACTGTCCAAAACGATAGTAAACGAAGCCCTCCACGAAGAAGGTAATTCGTTACTTGGCGGATTGGCAAGAAGGTTGACTTTTCTTATCGTGACACGATAAGGCATTTCTTCGACAAGAGAAAAGAGCCGATAGATATTTTCAAACCCGCCGGACGCCGTAAATTCCAAAAGAAAAGGCTCCCCTTTCTTTTTCGGACTCGCAACAGACGTAACCTGAACATCAGCGAGAGATTGTTTTCCAAGGCTTTCAATTTGTTCAATAAAAGTCAGCGTTTGAGATGGAGTTATCAAATGCTCGTTTAAAAGAGCTCTCTGCTTTTCCGTATCAGAGAGGGAACTCTCCAATCTTTTCAGCGTCTCCGCATCGGAAGTTTGTTGGTAAAAAGAAGCATAAATTTCTTGTGTTTGTGTGTTCCTCCAGTGGGTCGCAAAAAACAATCCGAGGTATAAAAAGAAAAGAATTGCATCAACAATGATAAAGAGGATTATGGTTTTTTTTATTTTTCCGTTATTCATGATATTAAGGCGAGGTAACGGCGATATTTAAAGTGTAGGATAAATTCGTACTGCTTATCAAGTTTGAGAGGGGGAGATCTACGGAAGAAAAATCTTTTTTCTTGTTCAAAGCATCAACAAAAGAAAGAAGTTCTGCACGATTATCCGCTCTTCCTTGGACAAGGATACTCGGAGATGCGGTTTTTTTTCCTTTCGGAGGACGAATCCCCGCATTGCGGTCAAAAGAAAAATTGGTTATATACACTCCTCCCGGACGGCTTTCAACGATCTCTCTGAAGAGAGAGAGGACGCTCTCTGTGGAGGTTGAATTTTTAAGAAGAAGCGCGATCTTTGTATTCGCCTCCTTCGCGTTTCTTTTCATTTCCAAAACTTGAGATTGTTTGGTTATAACTTCCTTCGTTTGAGACTCGGCGAGAACCTTCTGGTATTGCAAACGAGAGAGAAAGAATGAAGGTAAAAAAGAGGAAATGGCGACGATCAGAATAATAAAAATTACGGGAAGCCACACGGACAAAACTAAGAGATGATACTCTTTTCTGATTCTTTGCTTTTCGTTTTCAGGGAGAAGGTTAATCATAAAATGGTTTATTTTTTTGAGTAGAGAGAAAGTCCTATGGCAGTAGAATAAAGAAGTGAATCTTGAAACGAAATTTTTGGAATTTCCTTTTCAAAAGAAAAGACGTTCCTCCAGACATTCGCCATTTCCGTAGGAACATTAAGAGCTTCGGAAAAGCACTCAGGCAAACCAAAAAGCGAAGACCCTGACCCGCAAAGAATAATACTATTTATCGGTTCTTTTTTTATTCCGCTTTTATCTCGGTGCGTTTGCCAATAGATGAAGTGTTTATTAACCTCTTCTTTTAATTCTGTTATAACAGCGGAAAAAATTTTAAAAACCTCTTCGGAGGGTTCTTTGTCGGAACGAAGACTCCGCATCATCTCGTCCGCCTCGTCATGAGTAATGTTCAGTTCTTTTTTGAGAGCGGAGATAATCTCTTTTTCTCCAATATCTATATCGGAGGTGAAACATACTACTCCTTGACTTACGACATACACACCGGTCTTTATCCTTCCCAAATCAAGAATCATGGAAGTCTCCATGCTTCCGCTCGGAATCACCGCACGAGCCAGAGCGTTTGAATCAGTTTCCAAAGAGAGGAGACTGATTCCCACTTCGGCAAAAACATTCGCATAAAAAGCGATTACGTCTTTCGGCGCAGCCAAAACAACAACGGAAGTGTCCCCCTGTGCATTTCCCTCTTTCACGACACTATAATCAAACACCGCATCAGCAACCTTGATAGGTATATGTTCTTCCAGTTGAAGCTCTATACTCTCGTACATTTCGCTCTTTTTAACAGCTGATATTTCCATTTCGGAAAGATACGCGAGAGATTCCGGCAATGATAAGTGAATGAATTCAATATCATGTTCTTTTTTGAAACGAAGCAATATCTCTTTGAGCGCTCCGGGATTTTTTATCTGCCCGAGAGAAATGGTTCCTTCCGGCAACGAGTATTCTCCAAAATCCGCCAATTCAAAATCTCCGTTTTTTGCAGCAAGTTTAACAAACCGCAGAGATACCTCTGAGAGATCTACCCCAACTCCTTCCACGTTCAAACAACGCGGAACGGGGAAACTTTTAAAAAGAATTTCCAATGACATAACTTACTCTTCCATTATACAGAATTTATGCCGTGAAGGAAAACGAGATGTACACAGTGAGAGCAAAAAGCAATAAGAAAAAAGCAAAAAAGGACGACGACCGTCGTTCCTTTTTTCTTTTTGCTTGTTGCTTGTTGCTTTTTACTTTATCGTCTCTCCTGCAGGTATATCATTATTTGTCTCAAGCAATGAAAACTTCCCGTCCTCGGTACTAACGGCAAGGATCATACCGTTACTTTCCAAACCTCTAATGATTCTCGGTTCAAGATTTGTTGCAAAAGCGCATTTTTTTCCTACGAGAACAGAGATATCAGGAAAATACAGGGCTATGCCGGATACAATTTGACGCGGTGTTTCTTCTCCAAACCCGACGGAAAGTTTAAGCAATTTATCCGCGTTTTCCACTTTCTCTGCGGAAAGTATTTCCCCGATCTTTATTTCCACTTTTTTAAAATCATCTATGTTTATCATACAAATAGAATAAAGAAAAAAACAAAAAGAATCAACAAGAAAAACGACATGTTGACAAACATGACTGTTTCGTTCTACTGTATGTACAGCATTTCATTGAAATTTCGTTTAAAAAAAATACGGGGGATTATCCATGCTCAAAGGATTATCGGAAAATATCCTTTTACTCTTGTTTGTTATCATTCTTATCGGCAATTATCTCGGCGGAATCAAATGGAAAGGAATAAGCCTCGGGCCAAGTGCCATTTTCTTAACAGCCGTCGTGTTCGGACACTTCGGACTACAGGCTCCGCGAATTATTCTGGAACTTGGTCTTGCTCTTTTTGTCTATTCCATTGGTATCCAAGTGGGAGCCAATTTCTTCAAAGATTTTCGAAAAGAGGGGCTGCATATGATTGGGATGGCTTTTGTTATGACGTCATCCGGTCTTATCGCCACAATCGCCATCGCCTATTTCCGAAATCTGCCAGTCGGCGTATCTGCTGGGTTATTCGCAGGTTCACTAACCAATACGCCGGCACTGGCCGCCGCTGTTGAGCTGATTGAAAAATATGGATTCGGCGACGGAGGAAGCGTCACCGCCGGTTACGGTATCACATACCCATTCGCCGTCGTCGCCGCGGTTATATTTGTCCAAATCCTTCCAAAACTGCTTAAAAGAGACGTGGGGCAAGAAGAAAAAAACTGGGCGGAAGAACAAAAAGCTATGAATCCGGCCCCGGAGTTCAAGCAGTTCCGTTTGGAAAATTCAAAATGCTTCGGAAAAACAGTAGGATACCTTGATAACAGTTATATGCACAAAAGCGATCCTCTCATCATGTCTCGAGTGCTTCGGAAAGAAAAAATTTCTGGGTCACGACAACATGAACTGACGGAGTATGTAGCAACGGAAGATTTTATCCTTCAAAAAGATGACATCGTTACCGTCGTCGGCAAAACAAACAACTTGGAACTTTTAGGGCTGGTATTCGGAGAAGAAGTTCCGGTACAGCTCTTGAACAAAGACATTATGACAATGGACGCAGAAATAACTGCCCCGTTTTTCGGAAATAGAAAAATTTCCGAAATTGACATGTCAAAGCATAAAGTCATTATTACGCGGGTTATTCGCGGAGGAACAGAATTCCCGCCAAACAATGATACGATGGTGGAATTCGGAGATACGCTACGTTTCGTCGGCCTCTACAAAGACACGGCGAGATTCGCAAAGATTGTCAGCACCAAAAACAAAAAACTGGAAGAGACCAGCCTGTTTACGTTTGTCCTTGGATTGGTTGCGGGACTTTTATTGGGCGCTGTCTCCATTCCGATTATCGGAGGTTCTCCTCTCTCTCTTGGTCCGGCGGGAGGATCGCTTATCGCCGGACTTTTCCTTTCCACAAGAAAAAGTTTGTTTGGAAAAGAAATACATATTCCCATTGAAGCGTTGAGAATTATGCAGGATCTTGGTCTTACTCTTTTCATGGCGGGAGCTGGGTTAATCGCGGGCGGACGATTTATGTCAATCTTTCATATGTACGGTTTTGAACTGCTTCTTGAGGGCGCAATGATAACAGTGATTACATTGATTTCAGGAGCCGCATATATGTATTATCTTAAAGCAAAAACACTTGCGATAATGTCGGCGATTGCCGCGGGAATGACACAGCCGTCAGCTCTTGAGGTCACAAAACAAGAAGCGAAGACGGAATTACCTTTGTTGGTTTATGCCAGCGTATATCCATTTGCAATGATCTTAAAAATTTTATTGATACAAGTTCTGGTCGTAGTGGTAAACACCCTCTCTGTACTATAACGGATACATAAGAACTCAAAAGGGCTTGTCTAGACAAGTCCTTTTTCTTTTTGTTTGTCCAGCCAGCTCTGCAAGATAATCGCCGCCGCCGAGGCATCTGTCAGAGAACTGTCTTCTTGGATATTACGCGCTTGTTTTGAAGTGAGAAATTCTTTCTCAAGAAAAACGGAAAGTAAGAATTTTTCTTCCAGCGTTTTTTTGAAAGCGAGAATTTTTTTCATGACGGGATTCGGCTGTCCGCTAAAATCCAGCGATTCGCCCAGTACGACAGTATTGATATTTTCTTTCTTGCAAAGGTTTTGAATAAACAAAGTGAGCTGATTATCATTCGAAAAAACCCCATACGGAAAAGCCATCGCCCCTCCTTCGTCGGAAATGGCGATGCCAACCTTTTTCGTCCCATAGTCTATACCTAACGTTTTCACTGCGGAGGAGGTGGGGTTCGAACCCACGGCCCGGTTTCCCGAGCTCCAGTTTTCAAGACTGGTGCCTTCGACCACTCAGCCACTCCTCCAAATCAAACGTTTCTCTATTATACCCATTTTTTCCAAAAAAACCAGTGTTAATCATTTTAAGCACTTGACAATAATCACCATCATGTGCTACATTCTTCCTTGGTGTGTTGTTTGTCTTAACCAACAAAGAAGAGGTAGTACATGTCCGATCAGCAGAATCGCAATAAAGAAACCAAAAAAACCGGCGTTAAAAAAACGCGCAAAGATCAATTTTTGAAAGTACTTATTGCCAACGAAGAAACTCAAAATAATGTTGAAAAGAAAAAAAGACGAGAGGAAGAATTTTTTCCCTCTGTCACAGAACTCATGAAAAACCAACAAAAGTAGACATGCGATACAACACCGCCGAATCATCGGCGGTGTTTTTTTATTTTTTAATTGCAATTTTTTTGCGTTTGTGATATACTCTCATTTTATGGAAACTATAGAAACTTTACTTCGCAAAAATGGTTCAAAAGCAACGCCGGGGCGAGTAGCAATACTTTCAGTGCTTCAAAAAAAATGCATCCCATTAAGTATCAACGAGATCTCGGCTTCCCTACCAGTCAAACTCAACCAAACGACTATTTATCGAACACTTGAATCATTAACTGATTCTGAGATCATACGAAGAGTCGAGCTGGGGCACGCGCATGCTCATTATGAAATGGTCGAGAAGCAAAATCACCATCACCATATCATATGCAAAGAATGCGGAAAAATCGAGGATGTGCGCATTTGCGGAACGGAAGAGATGGAATCTTCTGTTTTAAAAAAATCAAAACTATTTCATAACATTAAAAGCCACGCGCTTGAATTTTTCGGAGTGTGTAACGGATGTGTTAAAAATTAAAAAAATGAAAACGAAACAAACTCTATTCTTTATTATTGGAATAATGGCGTTTTTCTTTTTATTGGTTATAATAAAAACACCAGAAAGAAAGATAAATGATGAAAAAAAACTGAAAGTTACGGCAAGCTTTTACCCCCTCGCTTTTTTGGCGGAAGAAATAGGCGGCAACAAAGTTCAAGTACTCAACCTTACCCCCGCAGGAGCTGAACCTCATGAATACGAACCAACTTCCCGCGATATTGCGGAAATGGAGAACAGTTCTGTCCTTATTATGAACGGCCTCGGTCTTGAACCATGGTATGAGAACATGAAAAATAACCTCAGTACGGAAAAAACCTTTATCGTCACGGCAGGAGAAAGCATGAATGACGCGAGATCAAAAGATCCCCACGTTTGGCTTTCTCCGGCGCTTATGAATAAAATGGCGGAAAAAATAGAAAAAGCTTTCGCAAAAAACGATCAAAAAAACGAAATCTATTATCGAACCAATTTGCAAATACTTACGAAAAAATTATTGATCCTTGATGGAGAATATCGGAAAAACTTATCAAACTGCGCACAAAGAACCATCATCACCTCGCATTCCGCTTTCGGATACATGGCAAAAAATTATGGGCTTACCCAAGTGTCTATTGCCGGACTTTCTCCTGACGAGGAACCGTCACCCAAAGCAATGGGAGATGTCGCAGCTTTTGTGAAAGCAAATAATGTAAAGTATATCTTTTTTGAAAGTCTAACTAGTCCGAAACTCTCTCAAACAATAGCAAACGAAACGGGCGCAAAAACTCTGGTATTGAATCCATTGGAAGGCCTTACCAAACAAGAACTCTCTCAAGGTAAAAACTACTTGTCTGTCATGCGTGAAAATTTAGCAAACTTGCAAATAGCATTATCATGCCACAAATAGATCATACAAAAAAAATAGTAGAAATCTCCGATGTTTCTTTTTCTTACGGAAAAGAAGAAGTACTCAAAGATATTTCTCTTGATATACACCAGGGAGATTATCTTGGTTTAGTTGGACCGAACGGAGCGGGAAAAACCACTTTGCTCAAAATAATGTTAGGGCTTCTTTCTCCGACAAAAGGGGAAATAAAGCTTTTCGGAACAGACCTGAAAAAATTCAAAAAGTGGTCTGACATCGGGTATGTTCCACAAAAAGCGACAAGCTTTGACGTAAACTTTCCCGCAACAGTAAAAGAAGTGGTTCTTATGGGACGATACGGAAAAAAAGGGCTCTTCCGCCACACCGACGGACGAGATGAAATAATAGTCAAAAAAGCGCTGGAAGAAGTCGGCATGCAAGAATATGAAAATCGTCTTATTGGAGATCTTTCCGGGGGGCAGCAACAAAGAGTTTTTATCGCGAGGGCGATAGCGGGAGAGCCAAAAATTATTTTCCTTGATGAACCGACATCCGGAATTGACGCAAAAACACAAGATGAATTTTATACCCTCATAAAAAAACTTAACACAGAACTTGATCTGACTCTCATTCTGATTTCCCACGATATTGAGAAAATAACAAAAGAAGCCATGCATATCGCCTGCGTTGATAAAACACTCGTTTATCACGAAACGCCAGAAAGATTCCTTGAGAGCGTTCATGCCAAAGAGTTCGTCGGAGAAAACGCAAAATTTACCACTCATCATCATTCCTAAAAATATGGATATTTTTCAATACGGTTTTATGGTGCGAGGGTTGGAGGCAGGAATAATCGTCGCCATTATCGCTCCGCTTATCGGGATATTCCTCGTTCTTCGGAGATACTCTCTCATTGCGGACACGCTCGCTCATGTTTCCTTGGCGGGTATTGCCCTCGGTCTGCTTCTCGGTCTTAATCCCGTTTATACGGCCATCGGAGTAACCGTTATCTCTTCCGTCGGAATAGAGCGATTACGAACATCGCAAAAAATATACGGGGAATCAGCTCTCGCTCTTTTTCTTTCCGGAAGTCTCGCCTTGGCCATGATTCTTTTAAGCCTTGCAAAGGGTTTTAATACCAATCTTTTAAATTATCTTTTCGGGAGTATAGTAACCGTAACAGCCGGAGATGTCCGTGTTATGGCGATTCTCGCCGCATTCGTTTCCCTCGCTCTTTTTCTTTTTTATAAAGAACTCGTCTATATTTCTTTTGATGAAGAATCAGCAAAAGCGGTCGGTATTCCCGTTCGGTTCATCAACGTGCTCCTTATTGTTCTTGCGGCGTTGGTCGTTTCTCTTGCTATCCCCATCGTCGGCATTTTACTCATTTCCGCGCTTATGATTATCCCCGTCATTACCGCATTGCAGTTCAAAAAAGGGTTTGTAAAAACCATTATCTACGCCGAAGTTATTTCCATCCTTTCTGTCATCTTCGGAATTATCTTTTCTTTTTATTTTAATCTCTCTACAGGGGGAACGATAGTCCTTGCCATGCTCGCTGTTTTTGGAATCGTGTTATTGATATGAACGGACTGCTCCGATGTTCAAGGTATGCATTCGGACCTAACCGTTTGCACTATTGCGGACCCGATAAAAACCGGGAAATTTTTTCACATATCAGCGAAGGAGAAGGAGGTGAAGGACTGACGGAGCTGCTTACTCAGTTTGAAACCATGTACCCGTATCTTTGCCATATTGCGGAGGCGAATATGATACAAGACCCCCTTTCCGACAAAGTGGTAGAAGCGTACTGGATCGGCAATTCTCTTCTGGAACGAGTATCAAAACAAAAACTCTATGAGCACCTCCGCGACAAACTTAGATTAAAAGATAAACTGGGAGCGAAGTCTTTTGAACTGGTCACGGAAAAAATCGGACAAGGAGCGCTTCCTCATCATTCTTTTCATGTTCTGGATATTTGGAAAAGGACAGGAAAAGAGGAACGAGAACATTCCATTGAAAACATCAGCGAGTGTTTGGTAAGTGTCGGAAAAATTATGTCAGTATCGGGACCGTTTATTATAGTGGAAACCGAACCGATTTTATATGAAAAAGGGAAACTGACGATTGGCGCCCCCATACAAAAAAATATCTTAAGACAGCTTGAATCGGATTATGACATTGAACAATTGAAATCGGGAGATTTAGTCTCCATACACTGGAGCGTTATCTGCGAAAAAATTACAAAACGGCAAGCGGAGAGTTTGAGGAAATACACAAAACACCACATTAAGTTAGCAAATGAAACTTTATAACTCCTTCGTCATTCCCTTCTTCAAGGGAATGACGAAAATTCTAAAATAATGAAAACCGGTTTTGTTTACATCCTCGCAAGCAAAAGAAATGGCACGCTCTATATCGGCGTCACTTCCGATCTTATAAAACGAATCGATGAACACAAAAGAAATGCCACCGACGGTTTTACAAAAAAATACAATGTTCACACTTTAGTGTACTATGAAATGGCGGATGATATACGAGGAGCCATTGAAAGAGAAAAACAATTGAAAAAATGGAACCGGTCGTGGAAATTAAAATTAATTGAAAAAGAAAATCCACAATGGAGAGATCTTTATACTGATCTCTTTGAATAACTCGTCATTCCCGCGGAGGCGGGAATCCAGAGTATTATCACTAACTCCTAGATTCCCGCCTTCGCGGGAATGACAGCAGTATGAAAAAAACTATTTACGTTTTCGGCAATCCTGACCTTGAAATTGATTCCCTTCCGCTCCGCATACTTCCAAAACTTCAGGAGCGTTTTCCCGATATTGTTTTTACCGTTCTTGACCCGAACGAAGAGTGGAAGATTCCCGAAGAGATGGTAATGATAGATACGGTTATTGGAATAAAAGATCTGACCATTTTTAACGACCTAAAACATTTCACCGAAGCCCCGCGAATATCCGTCCACGACTTTGATGCTTTCTTCAATCTCATCTATCTTGAAAAACTCGGCAAACTGAAGAAAATAAAAATCTTCGGAATCCCGCCGGAAATGTCCAAAATTTCCGCGACAAAAGAATTGACAAAAGCAATAGAAAAGTGGTATAATGCAAATAGAAATTCACACAAAGGAGAGACAAAATGAAAGAAGGAAACAGCACATTCTACGGTCAAAAACATATCAAAAAAATACCGACGGCAACATCCGAAGGAAAAACTCAGACAGCAAAATGGAGCCGGATGTGGCCAAAAGCTCCAAACTGGCAAAGAGAGGAATGTTTGGCACAACTCCTCGCTTGGCAGGAAGAAGAATTCCTTTTTCCTGTCCAAGACTGGTGTAACCCCCTCTCTCGAATGTAAAAGGGAAATATTATGAACAAACCCCAAACATTGAGAGCCACTCGCTACAGAGTTTTACGTAAGACCTGCCGAGAGCTGGAATCTCAATTGAAAAATTATGTTCCCGTATATGCAGACAAAAAGAGGGATGAAGCAATAATCGCTTCAATAAAACAAACCCTCGCCATCTTGCGATGGAACGCTGCCGTACTGGAATTGGAAACTCAGATGGAAACCAAATCGGAACTCTTCTAACAAAGAAAGGCCCGCCCGCATCAGCACGGCGGGCCTTGTTTTTTATATCAAAAGTTGTATTGACTAAAACGAGAAACTGGGATATTGTCATATCGGGCAGATGAGTTATTTTACAACACAAAACGGAGGGTGAAATGATTACCAGAGTCTACAATAAACAAGTCCTTATTTCCATTGCGGGCGTTCCGATAAAAGCCCTGGAAAAGCATGTGGCAAAATATCTTGCTGATATTTTACAGCCAAATGAACATATTCTCCGCCATTCCATCAACAACATCAAAGACGGCGTGGCCACCGTTGAGATGGCTATTGCGGAAGCGAATCGCCCTCTTTCAGCAGAAAAGTATCCAGGATATGAAAATCCGAAGGGAAATAAAAAGGTTGTCGTTCACATCGTCCCGACCGGGGTTCAGGCTTCAATCGGCGGGTTCATTGCAGACGCAAGTCCGGCAACAAACTTGCTGGCATCGGTTGCCGACTACTGTATTACCAACCCCAACGCGGTAAATGCGGCGGTGACGACGTACATGTCGCCCAACGTCGTTTACACGGAAGGACACACTCTTGATAATTTTTTCCAAAACCGCGTGGCTCTTATTCCGTTCCATAAAAAACTGAACCGAATCGGGCTTATCCTTGATCACGGAGAGGATAGCGAAGAGATCAAAAAAATCCATCGATTCTGTTTTCAAACGGCGGAAATGTGCCGGCTGGCTGGCGGAATCAATATCTCGGACTATGAGATTACCGATGAGCATGTTGGAAGCCGATCATTTCAAACCGATTCAGGAGCCATTACCGGAGAAATAGGAAGGCCATTGACGCTTATAAGAGCCATGGAACGATTGCTTAAAAATCGTGCGCACGAAATAGACGCGTTCGTCGTCGGCACGCAGATAGAAATTCCTCAAGGAGCGCTTGACCTCTATCATGCGGGAAAAGCGCCCGATCCGCACGGAGGATTGGAAGCGGTCATTTCTCACATGCTCTCTTGGAGATCGGGAAAAATGGTCGCCCATGGCCCTCTGCTCTATGCAAAAGAAATTGACGATCTTCTTGATAGAAAAAATTACGATGCCCGTGCTACCGGCGAAATTATCGGAAGCATCGGATATCTCGGATGCGTTATGCAAGGGCTTTCCCGCGCGCCGAAGATTCACTTCTTGAACGTCAACGCCAAAGAAAGACTTTCACCCGATTGGCTTCGTCTCGCAGATGTCGCCGTAATCGTTGCTCCGTGGAATTCTCTCGGGGGTCTGCCCATGCTCGTCGCAGCAGAAAGAGGCATACCGATTATAGCCGTCAAAGACAATCACACCCTTCTGAATGTCTCCAAAGAGACATTGGGTTTCGGAGACTCCGTCATAGAAGTGGATACCTATCTGGAAGCGGCCGCTCTCGCAAAACGAATTGTTGAAGGAGGTACGCCATATCTCTCAGAAAGAGAACATTCTAAACTTCTTTCCGAAGGATTCAAGATAGCCGAAGATACCGGCATGACAATAGAGTCGCTGGTTCGTCCGGTCGTTCCTTTTGAAATCTTCGCAAAAAGTTAAAAAACTTTAACTAAAAATCCCGTACAGGTAATGCTGTACGGGATATTTTTTAGATCCAATTTACTTTTAAAAAGTGAGCGCCGCAAGACATACAGGGATCGTAGGCTCGTATCAGTTTTTCTATTTCCATCGGAATTTTATCTTCCGGCATTCCTTCCACAAGGAGTTTTTCTACCAGCCTGCCGATATCTTCTTCTATATTGACCTGATTCTGTCCGGTTGGGACAATAACTTCCCCTTCTTTGATAATACCGTCCGCTCCGAGAACAACTTTATGATAGAGCGTTCCGCGGGGCGCTTCTACTACACCAATCCCAACAGCATCGCGATTCGGTTTTTTAATAAGTGGCTCGGGAACAAAAGTATTATTTTTAAGGAGATCAATGGACTCATCCACCGAGTGCAGAATTTCTATCGCCTGAGCAAGGTTGTTGTGAAAGATATCAGTAGAAGGAAAAAGAGCGAGTGTGTCTTTCAGCGATTCTTTTGTTTTTGGGTGAAGGTTTTCTTTGGCGATGTTGATACGAGCGAGCGCTCCCACGAGGTAACTTTCTCCTTTGTATTTATACGCACTGGCTTGCGATAACGGCATGACCGTGTGTTCAAGAAGATTGCGATATTCTTTCTCGTCAAACATTTCGCCTCGGCTTGTCCGTATTTTTCCATTGATATATCCAAAACCTTCATCGGCGATGAGCGCCATATAATGCGTTTTTCGGTCAAAATGATTAGGAGCATCTTGAAAAACTTTTATGAGACGGAGGACGGCTTCCCTGACCGATTCGAGTTTTTTCACCGCTTCGTCTACACCCTCTTTGGAAGGAAAATGCAGGAAACCGCCGATGACCGGATACATGCCGTGAACAGAACGACCGGCAACAAGCGTCGCCAGATAATTTCCCGCCGCCTTTATATCAAACCCATCATGAAGCATTTGATGCTGGGTTTCGTCTGTTTCATCAAAATCCAAGAAGGCATCTTTGCCGAACAGATCGGGCATAGAAAAAAGATAGAGATGAAGCGCGTGGTCGCGTATGATAAGTCCATGCATGGTGAGAGCGCGGAGAATCTCTGTTTGTTTCGTCGGCTGGATATCCAAAGCATTTTCGCACGCTTCAATCGCTGCCATAATATGAGCGTTGGAACAGGTTCCACAGATACGCGCGAGGTGCGCAGGAATTGACATGACGGGTTTTCCTTTCATCGCCTCGGTGAAAAAGCGTTTGTATTCGGTAATACCAAAATGAACATCCGTAACTTTCCCGTCTTCCGCGTGGATAGAAACCGCGGCATCGCCTTCTATTTTGGTGATATGTTCCATTGAGAGGTCTACTTTATGCATAATTTCTGGTGTTATCTGTTAATTTTTTATATTTTTAATCGCATCCTTTGCTGCTTTTATATTTTCGGCATCTTCTTCTTCATCCGCTCTCGCCAAAAAATCTTGATACACCTGAACTGCTTCAATATTGCGTTCTTCTTTTTTTAGCAGCTCTGCCAAAGAAAAATACGGATTTGAAAAACGGTCATTCAAAGAAATCGCTTCAAGAAATTCCTGTTCTGCTTTCTCGTCATAATCGCCTAACATCACGAGAGTTTTTCCAAGACCATAATGAGCCCGCTCATTATGAGGGTTCAATGATATTTCTTTCTCAAAAGTTTCCTTCGCTTCCGAAAAATTACCGAGATTGTACAAAGATTGCCCGATGCCATTGTAGGCCAAATGATATTCTGGATCCAAAGCAAGCGCCTTTTTGTATTCCGCTATCGCTTCTTCGTTTCGCCCCTGTTTCATGAGAGAGTATCCGAAATTGTTATAAAGATTAGGATGATCAGGAGAAAGAGTAAGCGCTTCACGAGAGGCATCAACCGCTTCCTCATACTTCCCCATCTTTATAAGAGCATCAGCCGTATTTCCGAGGAGTTGTATTTGCTGCCCTTCTTTCGGAGGAAAAAGCGTAATATATTTTCTTTCTCTCTCTACAAAAAACGGCATTTTTTCTTCATAGATATTTCCTTTCACTTCAAAGGTAAAACCTTGAACTGAAGGATTTTTTGAAAAAGCGACAATATCAGAAACGGTAATAGGGTTGCCGTTTTTCAATACCCCCGATAAAAAACTATCATGGAGCTCTTCATTCAGATGAGGAGCCAACATGTCTTGCCAGACAACCCGGTCGTCGGAAGTGACAAAAAAGAGAAAAGAATGTTCAGGAACCGATCCGACCAAATAGTTAATACCAATTTCCGAAAGGAGGGCTCCTCCGATAATGGAAGCTCCGACACAATTAATGTATTTGGTAAGGATAATCTCCGCTGGATTATTTGAGTTTCCGCGATAACGAAAAGAGCTCACCGCTTGTTGTATTTTTGAAGATAATTCCGTTTCTTTTCTTCCTATAAAAAGAAGATCTCCGCTTTTGCGGACTTCCTCCATTTCTTTTTTAAGCTCTGAAAGATGCAAAGATTCAACCAATTTTCTGTTCTGCTCAGAAAAAGAAGACGCGGCGCCTCCGCCAAAAAGGTTTTTTATAAACAATTCCACGGAACCAATTATTTCCTTTTTTGCCGGTTGTTCCAAGTTTTTCAAAAGATTTTCAACACCGCGTCTGAACATCGCTCCGTCCAATTCCCACTTCGGTTTTTCCACTTCATTTTGAATGGACTGGTCAATCTTTTGCAAAAATGCGGAGTGAACGGGGGTGGTACTTTCCCACGGTTTCGCTTTTTCCTTCGGTTCTGACAAACTGCGATTTTGAAGAGCAAATGCTTTTTGAGCAACGCGGAAAAACTGAGAGAGTGCTTCCCTTCTTTTTTCTTCCTTCTCTTTTTTGTCTTCAATTTTTTCCAAACGAGAAAGAACAATATCTTCACTCAGAATCCACTTATCAACTTCTGCCGTTTCTTCTTCTGTGAGCTCTTTTTTTACAGGCATTTCTTCGGGAGAAAGAAGTTTTCCGTAGGAGTAAAATTCTTCCGCCATGGCTTCCGCAATTTCTTTTCCTTCTTTTAAGGAAGAGTTCCTTTCTGAAAGATAAGAAGCGGTATTCATAAACATTTTTCCGAGCGCTTCCATTTCCTCTTTCTTTTCTCTCGCTCGTTCGGGTTTTTCAATAAACGTATCGCGGTCGATTTCTTCCATAATGCCCGCCATTTCCCATAAATGGAGATCTTGAGGAAGAAAAAGTATCATCTTTCCATTCTCTTTTTTTTGAAAAAAACCGGTCTTTTTCTTTTCTTCCCATTCTTTTCTTTCAAGAAATTCTATTTCCGTACCGTCATTGATCTCCGCCCATTTTTTGAGAAAAGACTGCGAAGACAGAGTACCGAAAGAAATTTTCTCTGTTTTTTCTTTTATACTGAATGTTTTTTGTTCGGAAGGATTCATAGAATTTATGATTAAATAGCCGGTCGCAATTCTTTTACTAATGCATCTATCGCTTTTAAGAAAGCATCGGGGTTCATAGGACAGCCGGGCAGTTCCACATCCACTTTTATGACATCGGAGAGTTTAAGCACTTTGGGAAGCGCGCCGAATCTAGTAACAAGAAAGTCTATCGCTTCTTTCTGTCCTTCAGTAAAAGAGTTTCTCTGTCCGGCAGGGAGTCCGACACAAGCGCACGACCCAACAGCAACGACCTTTTTTGCCTTGCTCCTAATCTCTTTCACTTTCTCCTCCTGTTCAGGAGAAGCAACTGCTCCTTCAATAAAAGCAACATCAAATTCATCCATGAGATTATTTGATTTAAGAACTCTTGCATGACGAAAATCAAAAATCTTTTTCCATTCTTCCCAATGGTCATTCATGATTTCCGTCATAACAATAGTACTATCCTCACAACAAGAGAAAGAGAACCACCCCAGCTTAATTTTTTCTTGATTTTCCATGGTATTTTTTACAATTTGGTAACAGAGCTATTATATCAAAAACTTGTCTTTTGGGACAATTTTAAAGGATACATCACAAAAACCGTCCCGGAAAAATCCGGGACGGTTGCTACCGAAACAGGTATTATGTTCTTATTGGAAGAATTTTGGAAATATACCCATCAACTTAAACATACCAAGATAGAAAAGAACGATAAAAACAAAGGCTCCAGATTCACCCCCACCAATTACAACGATACCTAAAATAAAAGCGAGGCAAACGATACCGAAACCGAAAGAACCTTGATCATTTATCTTGTCTTGTTTGTTTTGTCTTGGTCGTTTTGTTTTGGTTGTTTTGTTTTGGTCGTTTTGTTTTGGGGTAGCGTTTACAAAATTTACTTTTTTTATTTTTTTTAAAGTGTTCATGGTGTTTCTCCATTTTCTGTTTGTTTACATGAAAAGTCAAAACCTAATCTTTTTCCAGCATACCAGATTATAATATGTTTGTCAAGCATTTGAATGGACGCTTCTCACACCCCGAAAAATACGGCCATTTACATGGGTAATTTAACATGTTTCTAATAAATACTTTTAAAAAAGGAAAAGGGGTCAGATATCCCCACCAAAGATACCAGATTGACGAATGTGGTCGTTATGATATTTGCAGTCCTGTTAGAAGACGACAGACTTTAATAAAGAATTGACGAGTATAGTGTGAGGTAGAGCTTTCTTATCAAGTCATATGGCGCATCATCATGTTTTTGTTACTCTACAAAACAGCCAAGCCTGTGCGAGTCACATGGGATCGAATCAGTAAATTTATCTTCCGGGTTTTAATTATTTGATTAGGAGAACCACCTCTTAATAATCTTATCAAAAGCAATCTCAACGCTTCTTTGGTGCCCGCGAACAATCATAACGGAGGCATCAACATGTTTAGCAAGGAGCTCCGGAATTTTTCCGAGACGTATCTGATTCAAAATATGAGGAGAAGAAGCATTAATAATGACAAGTTTTCCTTCTTTTTGAAAATTCGCTTCTTTAACGATTGCGGAAATAACGGATTTTACGGAAAGAATCTTCACCTCCTCAAAGTCTGTTTCTTTGAACGAGACCGCGGATAATAATTTTTTAGTGGTTTCAGTGCCGGGGCCTTTGTGATCAAGAGGGACGACGGAAATAAGTTTCATTTTTGGGTGAAAATGGGACTGTATTGCCGAAAGCACTTCTCCTGTCAGAGGAAGATATGGGTTATCGCAACGATATTCTTCTGCGAGGAGTACTGATTTTATCGGTTGCGGGTTTTTAACGAGCAAAAGATCTATTTTTGTTTCTTGAAGAATTCGGTCGATTTTCCCCCCGAAGACATACCCTTTTGTGGTTGTATACCCGTCCCATGCAACCAAAAGCATATCACAGTCCTCTATTTTTATAACTTCAATCAAGGTATCAACCGTATCGCGTCCGACCATTGCCAGACTATGGAGGTTGATATCTTTCTCTTCAACTTTCTCACGGTTGAATTCCTGCACCCACTGTTTCAAATTTTCAAAAATATGCTGGTCATGGATCATAGTTGATCCGTCAAGAAGGGTCAGCTGTTGAGGAATAACATGAACTTTTACCGCCAGAATTTCTCCACCGTATTTGCTGGCAAGAGCAAAAGCTATTTCAGAAAGATTTCGCAACTCCTCAATCGTCATTTTTGACGGAATCGGCATTAAAATCCGATGATTGACTTTAGGGATGACGCGCATGGTTTGTTCATAAACGACATCTCTCTCAAAGCTCTCTCTCCCTTGGTTTTGAGCATAACTGTAATAATTAATTAATCCCACGAGAGACCAAAAGACAGTAACGATCCAAGCCACCGGATTGACGTTAAGCATCGTAAACGCCAAAAGGATGTAAATAAGAGTCGCAAGGATTGGAGTGAATGGGAAGAAAGGCACCTTGTAATACCATTTAGTATGAGGATATTTAAAGTGTATGAGAATTCCCGCGATATTCAACTGCAAAAAAAGAAGAACAAAAAGAAGGGACGCAGCAGAAGCAACATCAAAGAGAGGGAGAAAGATAATCATAAACCCAACCAAAACCACAGAAACAATAACAGCAAAATGAGGGGTGAGATTTTTAGTATGGATCTGAGCGAATCGCGACCAGATATTTTTGTCGCGAGCAAGAGCGAAAGCGACATGACTGGAAGAAAAGATGGTCGTATTCAAAGCGCCGAGATTTGCAAGAAGACCCCCAAACAAAAGAGTCATCATTCCAAAAGGCATAAAAGTTCTGGCTGACTCAACAATCGCGCCTTCTTTAAAAGAACTGAGGACTTGCCACACCGATCCGGCTTGAGAAGAAGTAGCTCCGATAATAACAACGCTCACCATGGCATAAATAAGAGAAACAATCGCCCAAGAAGAGAATAGTCCTATCTTGATATCGTGCGAAGGATTTTTGGTTTCCTCTCCCGCTTGCACTTGAATCTCTGACCCCTCAAAAGCGATATACAAAAAGCTGGTCGCCGCAAGAATACCCAGCCATCCTTTCGGCAAAAACGGCTGGAAATTCTCAAGAGGAATCGGCATTCCTACCATCTGTTTAATGCCAAAATACAGATAAAAACCAAGGATAACCAAAAGGATTGCGGTGATATAATTCCCCGCTTGTCCGGTCGTTTTCGCCCCGCGCCAATTTATATAACCAAAAAGAATAACCATGGCTAAAGCGCAAACTTTTTCTGTTGAAAGAAAACCTGAACCGACAAAGGCGTCAGCTCCGAAAATTCTGAGCAAGGCGGCGGCGTAATAGCCAAAAGAAAGCGCATACACTCCGCAGGCAGCCGCATGAGCAAACCACGAAAGCCAGCCGGCAAGAAACCCTTGAAAATTTCCCAGACCTTTCCGAACCCAAAGGTACCCGCCACCGGCTTCGGGAAAAGTAGTGCCAAGCGCAACGTACATTTGAAGATTAAGAAAGGCAACAGCCGAACCTAAGATCATGGCAAGAAAAAGACCGGGACCGACAAGGCCGATGGCGGGACCAAGGAGCGAAAATATCCCTCCCCCAATAAGAGACCCTATACCGATAAAGATAATGGAAAATGGGCCAAGTGTCCGAGCCATTTTAACTTCGTAGCCATGATCTTCTGCTTGTCGAATTGTTTTCATGAAAATAAGATAACAAGTTTTAAAAACAAAAGAAAAGAGGCCGCCCTCTTTTCTTTTTTGTAAAAAATAAATTAACGCGCTTCGTTTGTCGTGGCAATCATATTTTGATTCGCTTCAAAATAACGATTTGAAAAAGCTATCCCCATCAACCCTGCGGTAATGATCCCTAAAAAACCGAAAAAGAATTTAAAAAATGTTTTGTTGAACATAAAAAGAATACTCACAGTATATCAAAAAAGAAGAGAAAAAGGGAGGGGAAAATTATATCATTTCAAATTCTTTAAAGACTTTTCCGTATAACCCGATAACTTCTTTTGCTTGGTGCTTGGAAAGGAGAAACGAAGAACCTTGATGCGCAATGAAATTTCTTACTTTGTGCGCCTTCCACGCATCGTCCAAAGTAATAAAATCAGATTTCTTTACCAGTTTCAAAGATTCTCCAAGCGTAGATCCGCCATATCCCATTTTTTTGACCATCGCTTCCAACATGGAATCCGCTTCAATGACCGCAAGCTTCCACTCCGCAGGATTATCGCTTGCCATATGTTTTTGCACGACTTCCCATCTTTTTGATTTCACTTCTTCAAACTTCACTCTCTGAGAAATGACTTTCTTTTTGTTCTCACGATGAATGCGTTTTATCTTCACTAACAATAACGCTATTCCCAATATAAAAACGGCGGAGATAATAATGAGAAAAAATTGAAAAGACAAGAAGAAATTACTGGACAGAAAACCATACCAAAAAGCCGTCGGGTCGCTGGCAAAGGAAATAACGCTTGCGGAAAGAGAAGAGTAGTCAAAAGGAAAAGAAGGATCGGGTGGAAAAATAGAAAAATTAATAGACATGGTTTATTTTTTTCAAAAAAAATCTACGATATTTCTCTGCCGACTTTGAAGAGTATTTCTTCTCCAAAATAAGGAGCGATAAGATGAAAACCGAGGGGGAGTTGTTTTCCTTCTTCCTCGACTGTACCCGAAGGAACAGAGATTGCGGGAAGTTCGGCCATATTTGCAGGAACGGTAAAAATATCCGCAAGATACATCTGAAGAGGGTCATTCATTTTTTCACCGATTTTAAAAGCCGGAGACGGAGTGGTTGGGGTCGCAATCAAATCAACTTCTTTAAAAACTCTTTCAAAATCTTTCCTGATGAGCTTCCGCGCTTTGAGCGCATTGCGATAATACGCATCAGCGTATCCGGCCGAGAGGACGTAAGCCCCCAATAAAATGCGACGCCTGACTTCTTCGCCAAAACCCTGCGCACGCGTTTTTTTGTACGAATCAGAAACATCGGCGCCTTGGACAGAAAGGCCGAAACGTACGCCGTCAAAACGCGCGAGATTGGAAGATACTTCCGCGGGCATAATGATATAATAGGTCGCGAGAGAATACTTCATATAAGGAAGAGAAACATCGACTATTTCATATCCTTTCGCTTCCAGTTTTTTTATAGTGTCTTCAAAATTTTCAAGAACACGAGGGTCAAGACCTTTCATGGAAAGAAAATCTCTGGGAATACCAATTTTTATTTTCTTTGCCTCGCTTCCGTCATTCCGGCCCTGAGCCGGAATCCACGTCGTTTTTTTGTTTTTTAAAACAAGATTTTCAGGTATCGTCGTGCTATCCAGAGGATCGCATCCGCGTATCGCTTCAAAAACAATTTCCGCGTCCTCTACTGTTTTTGTAAACGGGCCAATCTGATCCAGAGAAGAGGCCATGGCCATAAGGCCAAATCGGGAAACCGCTCCATAGGAAGGTTTCATTCCGACAATCCCACAGAAAGCCGCCGGCTGTCTAATAGAACCGCCGGTGTCGGAACCGAGAGCCACCAGTGCCATGTCGGAAGCGACCGCCGCGGCGGAACCGCCGGAGGAACCGCCGGGAACGCGCGCTGTGTCGCGCGGATTTTTTGTTTTCCCGTAAGCGCTCGTTTCCGTAGAGCTCCCCATGGCGAATTCATCCATATTGGTACGTCCAAGAAAAACCGCGCCGGCCGTTTTTAATTTGGCAATAACCGTTGCATCATACGTACCAATATGCCCTTTGAGAATTTTTGAAGCAGAGGTGGATTCTTTTCCCTCAATAAGCATATTATCTTTTATCGCCATCGGAATTCCGGTCATAGGACTTCCCTTTCCGGTTTTAATCATTTCATCCGCGCGCTTCGCTTGCTCCAAAACGTCATCAAAAACCTCAAGATACGCAAAAATCTCTCCGTTCTTTTCTTTGATGGCCTCAAGATAGGCCTGCGCGAGTTCAACCGCAGTAAATTCACCGGAGTCTAATGACTTCCGGGCTTTAGCGATCGTAAGTTCTGTGAGATGTATCATAATGAATATAATTCTAGAGTATTTTTCTTACCTTAACATAATTTCCCTCTTTATTCGGAGCGTTTTGTATAAGTCCTTCCGTATACTTTCCTCCTTCGTGCGGTTCTACATCTTCACGAAAGACATTATGATTTTCTCCGACATCAGAAGTATCAGAAGAAATCTTTTCTTTTGCGAGATCCTGCACCTCAGAAACATAGGCCAAAATACCCTCCAGTTTTTGGCGGATATTTTCCAATTCTTCTTCTTTGACTTCTATACGGGATAATTCCGCAAGATTTTGGACATCTTTGTTGCTTATCATCGTCCCATAATACCTCATTTTTAAGGCTTGTGCAAAAAACATAGATATGTTATCGTTGTCTTTGAAAAAAAGAGGGGGTTTTATGTTTAAATGTATAGAAGAAGCATTCGGTAAAATTTTATGCGCGCTCGGACACCACGATCCGAAATATCTCAACAAAAAAACCGGGCTATGCCTGTGTACTGCGCCCGTATGAATGCAAAAAAAGGTTGTGCTCATAAAGTAGAAGGGGTAAAAATTCCGCCAAGACCAAAAGGTTAAAAATATAAAAATCCCGGCACATTCCGGGCTTTTTTATCGTTTGAGTAATTTTAAAAACTCATCTTCGTCCAAAATTTCCACGCCGAGCTCTTGAGCTTTGTCATATTTACTGCCGGGTTCGGCGCCGGCGACAACATACGTTGTGTTTTTTGAAACGGAACCGACCACATCGCCGCCAAGATCTTTTATTTTCTCTTTCGCCTCATCTCGGCTCATGACTGAAAGCGAGCCGGTCAGGACAAAACTCATACCAGCAAGCGGCGTTGCTTTCTTTTTGTGAAGACGGAGGATGGTAACATGTTTCAAAAGTCTTCTTACTAAATCTTTATTCTCTTTTTCTCGGAACCAATCGAAAACAGACTTCGCTACGACACCGCCGATACCAGAAATGTTTTCCAGTTCTTCTTCCGTCGCATTTTCTATGTTTTCCAACATACCGAATTTCAACGCAAGATCTTCGGCGGTTTCTTCCCCGACATTCGGAATGGAAAGCGAAGTAATAAATTTCGGAAGCAAAATTTCTTTTCTTGCTTGTATCGCTTCAATAATGTTTTCAGCCGACTTTTCAGCAAAACGAGGAAGAGTGAGCAGGTCGCCTTTTTTCAAAGTAAAAATATCGTCAAAATTCACAATGAGCCCGTGTTCCAAAAAGAGATCAATGTTTTTCGGTCCCATGTGTTCAATATCAAAAGCGTGTTTGGAAACAAAATGGTAGAATTTTCTTTTCTGCTGGGCGAAAGATTTTTTATTGACGCAACGCCAGGCCGCTTCCCCTTCTATTCGTTCTATGGAACCGTCACCTCCGCATGCCGGAACATTTTTCGGAAAGTAGTATGGTTTTTCTTTTCCCGTTCGCATTTCCGTGACCACCTTAACGATGTCAGGTATAACATCGCCGGCTTTTTGCAAGACAACCGTATCGCCGACACGAACATCAAGGCGCTTTATTTCATCTTCGTTATGAAGCGTCGCGCGGGAAACTGTTGATCCGGCGACGGAAACGGGGGTAAGATTCGCGACGGGAGTAAGCACGCCGGTACGTCCGACTTGCAGCACAATATCTTCTACGACGGT
The DNA here is from genome assembly GCA_026395595.1 of Candidatus Parcubacteria bacterium. Classification (GTDB taxonomy): domain Bacteria; phylum Patescibacteriota; class Minisyncoccia; order Phycocordibacterales; family CAIJYI01; genus CAIJYI01. The sequence goes on from JAPLYL010000008.1 coordinate 52,989, forward strand.
GGTTACCTGTTCGGCCGGAAACTTGAAAGCGATACCGAAACGCGGAGCTTTACCGGTGTAGCCGAGTTCTTCCTGGTATTTTCTTTCGTCTGTTTTAATAACGACACCGTCAACCAAATATTCTTCATCTTTGTTTTTCTTCTGCCATTTCCTCCAAAAGGCGACGATATCGGGAACGCCTTTACAGAGTTCAAAGTGCGGATTCACCTTAAAACCGAGACGTTTGAGCTCCTCCAATTCTTCCCTCTGCGTTGCCGGGAATTTTTTTGAATATCTTGCGATGTCGTAAATAAAAACGGAAAGTTTACGGGAAGCGACGACTTTTGGATCAAGCTGGCGGATACTTCCTGCTGCAACATTTCTGGCATTGGCAAAAAGCGGTTCTCCTTTTTTTGCTCTTTCTTTATTGATGCGGGAAAGTTCTTTTTTGGAAAGCCAGACTTCCCCTTCCACAATGATATCCGCTTCTTCCTTAAGACGAAGCGGTACTGATTCTATCGTCCGAACATTCATCGTAACGTCTTCCCCCACCTTTCCGTCGCCACGAGTCGCCGCTGTCACCAATAATCCTTTTTTGTAAGTGAGCACTACCTTGAGTCCGTCAATTTTAAGTTCGCAGACATAATCAGGAGAAACTCCGGGATACTTTTCACTCAAAAATCTTTTTACGCGAGCGTCAAAGTCTTCAATGTCTTCTTCAGTAAAAGCATCATTAAAAGACCATTGAGGAACTTCATGCTGTATCTTCACGAATTCCGGCAACGGCTCGCCAGCCACCCTCTGAGAAGGAGAATCGGAAGTAATAAGTTCAGGATACTTTGTTTCCAATGTCACCAACTCGTGTTTGAGCGAATCAAGCGCTTCGTCTGAAATCTCCTGTTTGTCCAAAACATGATACAGATAGCGATGGTGTTCTATCGCCTTCTTGAGTTGGTCAACCCGTTCCTTTATTTCTTTGGTAGCTTTTTGTTCGGTCATAATGGTTAATTATACCCGTCCCAAGAAATTTTGGAAATGAAATGATTAAAAATGAAATGAAAATTCATCCCCAAACAACTTAACCGAAAATCTTTTCGCGGTAAATTCTAGCATATGCTAGAATTTACCGCGACAAAATACCCTGATTTCTCCGTGGGGTTTTTAAAAGAAAATTATTCTATTTCAAAATATTTTTTCAATTCTTTATCTTTTGATAAATAATCCACCGAGAGTATTTCCACAAATTTTCCCACTCCGAAATAATCGGCAACATAGAGAATTTCTTTTTCGCACGGGTGAGGATATACCCAGACACTTTTTTGGTACTGATAAAATCCAAGAGCTTTTAATCTCCACCGAAGCGCTTCCCTCGCTTTTGAAAATTGGACGGGAATATCAAACAAAACAAAGGTCCATTTCCCTCCCCATTTTTTTGGTTCCGGTAATTGTACATCATCAAATAAGATTTTCTGAAAATAGGCTTCACCTTTTTTAGTAAGGCGAACGAGAGATGTTCCGTTATTTCCGGCAGCTTCCTCAATATAACCGCCTCGTTTTAAATTATGTGCCGCATCAGTCAATTGTTTTTTAGTGTAATATCTTGAACGCTGATATCCACGAGCAGCAACAGTGAGTCCCGGGGCGACAGCCAAAACAGCGACACTAGAAAGAAGGACAATAGCCAAAGCAACCTGAGTTATATAAGAAGCAGGTGTTCCTGATGCAAGAAATTCTTCGGTACGAATTTTCAAAGACTTCTCGTCAACTTTTCCAATTTCAAAATAATTTTTTGCATATTTTGATCTCCGTACAATTTTTGGTTTTGCCATAATTACAGTATATCAATTTTTTTCTTAACGGTAAATTCTAGCATATGCTAGAATTTACCGTGATAGGTTTATGTCTATGAAAATCCGCCTTTCAGCGGATTTTGTTTTTTAGAAAAAGAAAGCAGAGGCGGAAGTCATTATTTGAGGAACGAAATAGACGAGAAAAAGACCAAGAATGAGGAATGGGGCGAAGGGTATCTCGCTTTTCATGGTGACGTGATGTTTAAAAAGAGAGATTTTTTGGAGCTTATTGATACCGATAAGAGTAACACCAAAAGCGGCGCCAATCCAGAAAGCCAAAACAATGGAGACAAAGCCGGCTTTGAGACCAAGGAACCAACCAATACCGAGAGCAAGTTTGGCGTCACCGAGACCCATCCATCTTCCCTGCGAGATAAGCCACAAAAGAGCGAATGGCGAAGCGAGGATAAGACCAGCAAAAAGATCCCACAAAGTCAGGGTAAAAGGGAAAGTGGTTGGAAAGAAAAGAACTTTCATAAGCGAGAGCATGGCAAAGGCGTAGGAAAAATTATCAGGAATTATCTTGTGTTTCAGATCATAAACGACAATTAAAACGAGAAGACTAAAAAGAGTAAAAAGAAGAATGGCAGACGAAACCCACATCCAGTCAACTCCGCCCACCGCGAATACTCTATCAGTAAAAACAGCAAGACCGCCCAGCTTCCAAAAAAGAAAGACGGAAAGAATACCTGTGATAGCTTCCACTAAAAAATACTGACTATCAATTTTACTTTTACAGAAATGGCATTTTCCGCGGAGAACTATAAAACTGGCGATGGGAAAAAGTTCTTTCCACGTGAGTTGTTTATTACAGGAAAAACAGAAGGAACGGCCCATGAGGGTCATCGTCGTATTATGCCGATACAAAACAACATTAAGAAAACTTCCGATAATCGCGCCGAAGATAAAAACAAAAAGATAAAAAAGTGATTCCATATGTTTTTATTTTAACGCGAAACAAGAATTGGAGCAAAGGATAACGAACGAAGAAACACAGCAAAAAAATAAAAACCCATGAGAGGGTCTTTATTTTTAGAATTTAATGTTTAGATAATTCCTCCTGGATGGGCCATATGATAACCCGCGACGAGACTGCCTGTAGCCCCTTCAAGCTGAAATCCTATTCTGTAGGATGCTGCGGCATTTGGAGTACAAGAAGCGATTGAAAGAGGCCCTGTGGCTGTCGGGGCGACATCACCGATAGCGGCACCACAGTATCGGTAAGCACCAACAACACTCACTCCAAGTCTAGGGTCTGAAGGAAGTGGATTCAAAAAATCCCCAATAGTATGTCCAGTGCAAACACTTGTTCCTCCAACATGGTTACTTGCACCTCCAAGACCGGTAGAAGGATTAGAGCCATCAATCAAGATGTAACCCACCGAGGTAGAGAGACCGTTCCCATTGCTCGGATACCCGTTGCAAGTATCAAAATAAAGTTCAAGTGCAGTTTGGAGGGTTTTAATATCTGCCAAACGTTTAGAATCGCGGGCTTTTAATCGGGCACTGTTGAGAGCCCCCATAACGACAGTGGAGAGAATCGCGATAATCGCGATAACGACGAGGAGTTCAATTAAGGTAAAACCTTTTCTATAATCTTTTTTCATATGAAATAAATAGACTTAAAATATAATCTACATTTACAGTATATCATTGATTTCAAAAAAAAAGAAAAAGGTTGGGGATAAACAGGACAACAAAAGACCCCTTTCGGGGCCTTTCGAGAAACTGTTTTTATTGAATTCCTGCGGGGGTAGCTGTGTGAGCTCCTGAACCAAGAGCCCCGGTTTGTCCTTCAAGGCTGAAGCCAATAGTATAAGTAGTTGCCGCAGCTGCAACATAGGTGTATGCGGCTCCTCCAGGTGAAGGATTGGTCGGCAGTGGGTTCATAAAAGTAGCAAAGGTATCCGACCCACAGGAGGTAGTAGTAAGAAGTCCTCCGGCCGCCCCAATAGTAGTTGCAGTAGCAATAATAGGATAACCATTCGCAGAGTCATAACATAATTCAAGCGCAGTTTGTAACGCTTTAACATCGCTTATTCTTTTCGCATCGCGGCCTTTCGCGCGAGCGCTATTAAGACCTGCCATAACGACAGTGGAGAGAATCGCGATAATCGCGATAACGACGAGGAGCTCAATTAAGGTAAAACCTTTATTCTTTTTCATATGAAAAACTTATAAAAAATTAATAATACTGTTAATAACGACTTTTTCAGGAGAGGTTTGGAAGCACCCCTCATTTACAGGATACCATGGAAAGCATAAGAATGTACAAGCCTGGGTGTGGATAAATGACAGTGATAAAAGTTCTAACGAAGTGAAATAGCCACGAGACCTTGCAAAGAGGACTGCCCTCAAAAAATTCTAAGAATGTGAAATAGCCCCAAGGTCTCTCCTTTCCCCGTCACTCCGCTTCGCTGCGTTCCTCCTTAAGGAAAGACCTTGCAAAGTGCGGTATGTCGTTCCTTTTTTCTTTTTTCTTGTTGCTTTTTCCTTTTCTCTTTTAAGAGATATTCGCGGTAATGTTGTAGATTGGAATAAGAATGGACGCAAGGAGAAAACCGACGGCGACGGCGAGAGAAACTATCATGACAGGCTCGATCAAACCGACTAAAGTGTCTACAGCTTGCTCTGCTTCTCTTTTGTAGAAGGTGGCAAGAGTTTTGAGAATAGTAGAGAGCTCTCCTGTCTCTTCTCCGACTTTAATCATCTGTACCATGATACTGGGGATTTCTTCTCTGTCGGAAAGAGATTCAGAAAGAGAGCTTCCCGCTTTTACTTTCTCTCCCGCCTCAACCATGATGGCCATATAGGTAGGATCTCCGACGACTTTTCCCGCAATTTCTATGGAACGAAGCATTGGAACACCATTGGAAAGCATCGTATCAAGATTATCGGAAATGCGAGAAAGATAAGTTTTTTTGTAAAGCGTGCCAAAAAACGGGATATTAAGCTTGACTGAAGACCAGCCGTTGGCAGCTCCGGGAATACCGACTTTCCAGAAAATGACACCGGCAATGATGACAAAAATTAAGAAAAAGAATCCGTAATGAACGACAAAATCGCTCAAATTCATAACGATCTGCGTATAGAGCGGAACAGATTGCCCTGATTCTTTCAAAACGTCAGCAAGTTTCGGAATGACAAGTACGAGCATGAGAGTCAACACACCGAAAAACGTACAAACAACAAAAGCCGGATAGACCAAGGCATTCTTTGTTTTGGTGATAAGAGCCGATTCTCTTTCCATATAGGAAGCAAGATAGGCAAATGCTTCCGAGAGCTTTCCCGACTCCTCTCCCGATTTAATCATATTGACGTAAAAATCAGAAAAAATATCGGGATGTTTTTCAAGAGCGACAGAGAGAGATTCTCCTCCTTGGATGTCATCGGAAATTTCCCCCAATTTCTTTTGGAGCAACGGATTTTCTGTTCCTTCCGCAAGAAGACGGAAGATACGAAGAACGGAGACATGCGAATTAAAGAGAATGGATATCTGATTGGAAAGCATTACCAGCTCTTTCAGTTTGACATGTTCAAACATTCCGGAGAATTTCGCCATGACCCCCTCGCCCCCTTCGGGGATAATGGACTCAATGACAAATCCGCGACGCTGAAGAGAACTGATGGCGACATCAACATTTATGGCATCAATGGAACCGGTTTCTTCGGTTCCCGTCGGATTAAGAACTTTATAAGTGAAGAGCATAAAATAAATTAATAGCTTAAACTTTACTGATTGAGAAATTTGAAAAAATCTGAATAAAAGAGCGGGATTTTTAAAAGAATTTCTAATTACTAATTTCCAATTTCTAAAAAAATCCAAATATCAAAAAAACGAATCATTTGTTTAGAAATTAGGAATTAGATATTAGAAATTTTTTATAGCAGTCTTTCCAAACTTTTTGAGTTCGTGGAATAGAGAATCGCATTTTCTTGAGTAATTTCTCCGTTGTGTACCAGCTCGGCAAGGCTTCGGTTGAAGTCTATCATGCCGAATTCGGCGCCGGTTTCAATGACGCGCGGAATTTCATGAGATCTTTTTTCGCGGATAAGATTGGAAACGGCATTGGTATTGATAAGAAGTTCGTAGGCGGGAATTTGTCCGCCGGAAATGCGCGGAATTAAACGCTGGGAAAAGACTCCGAGCAAGCTTTCTGCCAGCTGCGCGCTAATCTGATTTTGCTGTTCGGGAGGGAAGGTATCAATGATACGATCAATGGTTTGGGTCGCGTCATTCGTATGGAGCGTGGAAAAAACAAGGTGTCCGGTCTCTGCGGCTGTAACGGCAACCGACATAGTTTCGTGATCACGCATTTCCCCGATCATGACAACGTCTACGTCTTGGCGGAACATGGAGTACAGCCCCGTATGGAAATCCATCGTGTCGGTGTGTATTTCACGTTGGTCTATTATAGATTTTACCGGTTTAAAAAGGTATTCAACCGGGTCTTCAATAGTAAGAATATGTTCCGTTCTTTCTTGATTGATAAGTTGAATCAATGCAGCGAGGGTGGTTGATTTTCCTTGCCCAATAGGGCCGACAACGAGGAAAAATCCTTGTTTTTTTCGAGCAAAAGTTTCCAGTATGGGAGGGAGATTCAATTCTTCAATGTTGCGGACATATTCAGGAATAAGACGAAGCGCAATAGAAAGTATTCCTCTCTGAAAAAAAGCATTTCCGCGAAAACGGGCTTTACTCCCATAACTATAAGAAAAATCAACTTCGTATTCTTTAAAAAGTTTCGCCTTTCGGTCATCGGTAAGCATAAGAGAAGCGAATTCAAGCATTTCTTCTTGAGTCAACGGTTCTTTTTTTACCAAAGGAACCAACTCGCCTACGGCACGAATATACGGTACGCGCCCGGCAGAAAGATGGAGGTCTGATCCGTTTTCACGGATGACCGTTAAAATAAGCTCTTCAAGTTCTCTTTTTGCGTCTAATGCCATAATTTTTATTTACAATTTCTTAGTTCCAAGCACTTCTAATACTTTTTTTACTACCTCCGACGGTGTGGACATTGCTTTTATAATATATCCGTCAGCTCCAAGCGCCGCTCCTTTATCAAGGTCTTCTTTTTGCCCGAGATTTGAAAGGACAATGATTCGCGCATTCGGCGCGAACTTTCTTTTTTTAACTTCCTCCAAAAATTCAAACCCGGTCATAACAGGCATAACAACGTCGGTGAGTATAGCGTCGGGAACGAATTCTTCTTCCAGTTTTGCCAAAGCATCCGATCCTCCAAAAACGGCGGTAACATCAAAGCCTTTTTCTTTGAATTTCGTAGCATACATATCAAGCAGAAATTTATCATCTTCCACTAGAAGTATTTTGTAGATTTTTTGATTTTCTTCCATATTTTTATATATCAGTAATAGTAAATTAAAGGTTTCTTTAATTATAACAAGAAATAAGTAAAAAAGAAAAATTCACCAACAGACCCGTCAACTTTTTATTAGAGAGAGTTCACTTCCATATACTCAATATCTCCATTGAAGGCCTTGATAATTGCATCTTCTTTCAATGTAATCATTCCTTTCTTGCGAGCCGCTTTGTAAAGATCCATTTCGTTTGAGCTTTTCAGTATAACGCTCTGTATATCTAAATCTATATTGAAGAGTTCAAATACGGCAATACGACCCTTTTTCCCTGACGGACAATCAGAGGTTGGTCCCGCTTCATAAACGTGATTCGGAATAGCTATGGAATTTCTATACTCCTCGGGAAGATCAGAAAGTTCTTTTGTCACAAGAGCTTTCATTGCCTCGGTCATCGGGATTTCTTTTTTTCCTGCCGGACATATTTTAGGAACCAGACGTTGCCCGATGGCAAGAATAAGCGTCGGTGCGATAAGATACGGGTCAACGCCCATGTCTACCAAACGAGTAATAACGCCTGTTGAGGTATTGGTATGCAAAGTAGAAAGAACCAAGTGTCCGGTAAGGGCCGCTTGGACTGCGAGCTGCGCCGTTTCTTTGTCGCGAATTTCTCCGACCATGATAATGTCCGGGTCTTGGCGCAAAATAGAACGCAATCCGCTGGCAAAAGTGTAACCAATCTCCGGCTGAACTTGTGACTGACTTACTCCCGGCATACTGTACTCCACAGGATCTTCAAGACTGATGACATTATCGGAATCGCGGTCAAGTTCATTCAACATGGCATAAAGCGTCGTTGATTTTCCAGAACCGGTCGGACCAGAAAGAAGAATCATTCCATAGGGTCGGAGGATAGCTTCTTTTACGATATCAAGATGCTCTTTTTTCATCCCTAATGAAGTTAAAGTGAGCATTCCCTTTTCTGAGTCAAGAATACGAAGCACTACCTTTTCTCCGTAATAAGAAGGGAAAGTGGAAACACGAAAGTCTATTTTTCGTCCGTCAATGCGAGCGGAAAAACGTCCATCTTGAGGTTTGCGTTTTTCATCCAACTTTAAACTGGCAAGGATTTTTATGCGAGAAACAACAGCGGGATGAACAGCTGCGGGAAGAAGAAGACTGGTGTAAAGCGTTCCGTCTACGCGGAAACGAACGCGAATCTTTTCCCCCATGTTTTCAATATGGATATCCGAAGCATTTCCCTCTGTCGCATGGCGAAGAATAACTGCGACCATTTTTGTAACGGGGGCATCTTCAACGATTGTTTCCTGTTCGCCTTTATCTTTTGAGGCGGTTTTTGCCAAAACGACAGCCTCTTTGCTTTTCTGCTCGGCATTAACACTTCCGAGCTCAGTGAGAGCCTCTCCGACCTCTCCGCTCAAACCACTATAACTGTTTAAAATTTCTTTAAAGCCCGTTTGAGAAATGAGAAAAAGTTTGAAGGGCATTCCAACCCTGGAAGAGATAAACTGAACGGCATCGGTAGACTCCATATTTTCAGGATCAACCATTCCCACTTCAAGCACTCCGTCAGTTACCCCAACCGGAACAAATCGGTAATGTTTTGCAGATTCTTCCGGTATATATTTCAAAATCTCCCCCGTCACATGAAAATCGGTCGATACTTTAATAGGAATGTTTAAATACTCCCCTTTAAGTCTGAGGAGTACGTCTTCGTCTATCCCATTTTTTATTAAAGATTCTTCCGCGCTTCCATTGCCATCAGCAACATACTGTTCCACAACAGCAATGCTTTCCTCTGTAATTATTCCCTTTTGAGAAAGAAAGTTTAAAAAATTCATATCATATATTGTCTGCTATGTGTAGAAAAAAGAAGTACGCCAAACTCTGACCGCAAAAAAGTGTGAAAAACTTCTTTTTGTTAACCCCTTCCTCTTATATTTGAGGGGTAGATACCCCTGCTGGTGCCGGAGTGGTCGGTGGTGCAGAAACAGGAGCTTTCGTTTCCGTAGAAACCGTTCCGGCTACCCCCTCTGTTTCTGTTAAAACAGCATCTTTTCCGATAGGAGCAAAAGGATTGTTTCTTTCCCTGGGTTCTTCCGCGAGATCCACATGATAATCTTTTAAGCTTAAAAAGGTAGGATCAGAAAAAATCGTATCATCAAGCTGAATGACATTGAGTTCTTGAAGGAGTGCGAGTATTTGATCTCCTGTTTCCGAAGGTGTGGAGGATGGTACCTCAACGGAAATAGGGCTTTCTTGAGCAAACGACCTGTTTCCAGAAATAAACAGAGCCCCAGTTACCGCGAAGGTAAAAAGACCGGTTATGAAAAATATTTTTTTAAGTTGTTTCATTTTTATTATTTACTTGTTCTTTTGTCGCTCTTTATTCCCCTTGCTTATTGTTTAAGCCAATAAGTGTCAAAAGACGTTTTGTAATTGTAAATATCTCGATCTCCTGTCCCGGAAGTTGCTCCAGAAAGGGAAATTGAAGTGATATTTATCAAGCGAAGGCTTTGTTCGAGATCTTTCACAAAAGAAATATAATCTTCGTAGGTTCCGGTAACGGAAAAATCAAGCTTGCCAGTGCCGTAAACGGATGAATCAGAAATGACCGCTTCTCCTATTGTTTGAGCGGATGGTTTTTCTTCCAAGGCAACTCTTGCATTACTAAGCGCCATATTGTATTTTCCTGCGACTTTATCAATTTCAATGACAAGGCGGATATTATCTATGCTATCGGGAAGAAAGGCACCTAAACGCTGAAGATTTTCCGTGGATATGCCGTTGTATTTTGCCTCAAGAGCATCGCGAAGACCCTGCGCTTCCTGAGAATTATTCAGTGCTTCGTTATATCTTGCTTTTGTGGCGCTCAATACTTGAATATCCGCATAGGTCGGAATCGTGATGAGGTAGAAAATTCCTACGGCGGAAAGCATGAGTACTATGGCGATTAAATTCTTCATGAAAATTTATTTTTTAAAGATTAGTTCCCGCTCTCTGGTGCGGTCAGAGAAGCTCTATATGAAATTAATGATGGGTCCATGGATCCGTTGAAAGAAAAAGTTACCGTTCCTGTGGAGGTAAGAGTCAAGTCAGAGAACAACGGATTTCTCCAATTTTTTTCTTGATTAAAAGAATCTGAAAGCAACGCGACAGAAGAATAGCTTGCTGCCTCTCCTTTCATTCTCACGCTTATATTACCGCTCGTCTCAGAAGAGAAATCAAAAGAAGTAAAACGAACCGTTTTCAAAGTAGAACGTTGAAGGGTTTCAAACACGGGAACAACAACAGTATGAGCATCTAAAAGAGTGCGCGCTGTTTTGAGTCGCAAATCAACCCTTTTTACCGAATTGATCCATTTGGTATCAACCAACGCTTCCTTTGCCGCAATAAGATCTGCCTGTTGTCCGTCTACCTGTTTTTGAAGCAATGCCTTATACAAGAAAACACCGGCAGCGATAGCGAGCGCCATAAAGAAAATGATTATTCCAATGGACATCAGGGGGTTGATGAGAGCCCTGCTCCCCGAACCACCCTTGGTAACCAGTGTTTTTTTAGGAACAAATGATGTTCTCAGCCTTGTATCCATGTTGCAATGTTAAAATTTAAAATACAAATTAGTTGATACGTTTTAGGGTAATTCCTGTAATCGTTTCAAAGCAAGACCAATAGAAACGGAAAATTCAGGACCGGCATCAGTGAGTACCGCTTGAAGAAACGCGGGAGTTTCAATTTTGGAAAATGAATCGCCGAAAACCACTTCCGCTTCCATCCATTTTTTCGCGTGTTCAGGTAAACCTTTGAGAAGGACACCGCCGCCGGTCAGAACCACTCTGCTTACGGTTTTGTTATTTTTGTTTTGGTATCCTAATAATACTCTATTCGCTTCCGTAAAGATATAACTGACGGTGGATTCCATTATCTCAGAAGCCTTGCGCGCCTCTTCGTCTTTTCCGAGAAGGCCGATATCTCGTTTCATTTTTTCGGCTTTCGCAATACTGATGTTGAGGGCGCGAGAAAGCGCGATGGTTATTTCCTGAGAACCGCGACTGATAATGTGCGCATTCTTAATAACGCCTTGTTCCACGAGGGCGAGTTTGGTAATACCCGCACCCATGTCTATGAACATCATCGGGGAAAGATCTCGTCCGATGGTCGCGCGAATGGAGCTGTATACTTCAATTTCAAATGTCGTTCCTTCTGTAAGTCCGATTTTTTTCACAACATCTTCATATTTGTTCAGAACTTGATTGTGTATAGCGACGATCATCACCTGAATTTTGTCTTTTTTAGGATCACCGGTCATTAAGGCCTCTTCTTCTGCAGTCTTCGGAATAACAATCCAATCAAGAGCAACTTCAGTAATGGGAACCGGGATATATTTTCTCGCTTCAACGGGAATCATCTGTGCGAGCTTTTCATCATCAACGACGGGAAGTTCTATCATCGTAAGCAAAGCGGAAGAGAGGGGGAGGGATACAGATCCGATTCTTGAGGTGACGTTTGCCTCGCGGAAAAGATCTTTGATGGCTTCAACGATTTTATCGGCGGGAAGGTTTGTTGCTCGTCCGACATCAAAACCGCCATAAGGGCCAAGGGCGAGTTCGCCATATGTTTCCAACACAGCGCGTCCTTGTTCTTTTCTTACCTGAACAACCTTAATAACCGAAGATCCGATATCCAAGCCAATAACGCTCTCATTCTTTTTGAAGAGATTTTTAACGTAGGGAATTATTTGTTGAATATCAAAATTTTGAAGTGCCATGCGTATAACAATTTATGGACAGAAACTGTATTTTTATTATACCATAAAAACAATTATGCATTATAGGGAAAAGTCTCATTTATCCACAACTTCCATTTCTTGGTTGCAAAATACAGCAAAGGTATTCTATGATTTTATTCTTGATCTTTTTTTTCCAAGAAATTGCATTCTCTGCAAGAAAGACGGGGTCTTTTTTTGCGCGTCATGCAGAGGTAAAATGCCGATTGATACCACTCCGATGATCAATCATACTTTTTCTCTCTGGAGATACGACCATGAAACCGTACGGAAAGCGCTCTGGGAATTAAAATACCGCGGAAAACGCGGTTTAGCCCGAGACCTCGCGGAATCGCTCTACGACAAAATTCTTGAAACCCTCTCCGAAGAGGAACTTTTCCAAAACCCTGCGGGAAAAGAAGAATGCTCAGACAGGTATATGGTCGTCCCCGTTCCCATTCACAAGAAGAGGAGAAAAGAACGAGGATATAATCAATCCGAACTTCTTGCCAAAGAACTTTCTTTATTAAACCACTCCCTTTTTATTCTTGAAAATAAAGTACTTCTCAAAACAAAAGCAACGCCGAGTCAGGTTTCCGTCAAAGACCGAGAAAAACGCCTGAAAAATATCAAAGGTTCTTTCACGATAAAAAATCCGGAAAAAATAATCGAGAAAAAAGTGCTCATTGTAGATGATATCACCACCACGGGAGCCACCCTTTCTGAAGCACGACGATTATTAATAAAGTCCGGAGCAAAAAAAGTCTGGTGCGTGACGGTAGCGCATTAACCAAAAAAATAACCCTTTCGGGTTATTTTTGTAAGCGCTGAATTTACTGCTGGCTGTTTAACTGCGCCATTCTTGCCAGTATTTGTGAAAGTTCAGTCTGAAGAACCTTAACCCTCGTCTGAAGCTGACTCATCGTCATACCGGAAATATCGGTGGAACTTAATGAGGTGCTTGCGGACACAGACCCTGAAGCGCCAATCTGGTTTAGAGCCGTACGAGTTCCCGGACCAACGACGCCGAGGGTGTTCAATCCATGCGCCGCCTGGAATTTTTTCACAGCAGCGGTTGTTTGCGCCCCGTAATAACCGGTCGGTGCGGCAGATAAATATCCTTGTGAAACAAGCGTCCGTTGAAGTTCCATCACTTCATCATTTTGAGTTCCTTGAGTGAGATAACTGCTAAAGGTATAGGCGGGAGTGGAAATAATCGGTGTTGATATCGGAGCAACCGCCGTTATCGCAGGAGCGACGGCCGTTACTACCGGTGATACCACTACTGCCGTCGCCCCGTTTACGGTTACCTCAAGAGCAGCACAAGCACCACCGGAGGAACAAACATCCACAGAAGAATGTCCGGAAGAAACGCCGTAGACCGTAAGGCTATTACCGTTTAAAGTTTGTTGCGATACAGAACTGGTTCCTCCTGAAATGACATACGGTTGAGAACCTCCAGAGATAATAATGGTAATGCTTTGTCCGGAAGAAAGAGACAGAGTGTTTTGACTCAAAGAAAGAGGTCCTCCTCCGGTGTTGTATTGCACAGTTATGGTAAGAGAGCTACAAGTCCCCGTTGATGCGCAAACCCGAACAGACGACGTACCCGCAGAAATTCCGGTAAGAGTAAGGGTTGTCCCGGTAAGATTTGCTTGGACAATCGCCGGGTTAGAGTTGGATGAAACATAAAAAGTAACTCCGGTCGGGCCATAGATATTTACGGTGGTGCTTTGATTCGCAGAAACGGTCGGTGTGGCAGTGCTGAATGAAATGGAAACGGAACTGGCGTCTCCTGCTGTTGCATTTACCACCCCGCATACAGCCATGTCTGAAGAACAGACTGTTACGGAAGCCGATCCGCTTGTAGAACCGGTGCTTAATGTCAAAACGGAACCGCTGATACTCGCCTGTATAATGCTTGAATTTGAATTGCTGACAATTGTATAGCTTCCGTTACCGCCGGTTATGGTTATAGGGAGAGACTGTCCGTTTACCACCGTCGGGTTTATTTGACTAAAAGAAAGTTGTCCTGAACCGGCTTGATTTACTATGACATAGATACTCGGACAATTCGTAGTGATGCCTCCCACCTGACAAAGCGTGATGTTCGTAGAACCGGAAACGTTTCCTGAAATGACGGCTGATGTTCCGCTGATGTTAACGTTCGCAATGGAAGGATTGGAATTATTGGAAACATACAAAGAACCTGAACCGGAGTTGCTTGCGGTAACGGTTGCTGAAGATCCGACACTCAAAACGAGAGCACTCTGACTTAACGTAAGAGCGTTAGCAGAAGTAACGGACGGCCAAGCGACGGCGGAAGAGGTCGGGCCACTCAATCCGTTCAAGATTGCGGTGATAAGCGTCCCCGTAGTAAGACTATACGTTGAGGCAGATAGCGTGGTGGAAAAATGACCGGTTGAATCGGTTGTGCCTATCGGAGAAATCGTTAGCCCACTTCCCGTCTTCGTATAGGAAAGCATCACTCCGACATTCGGATCTCCGACAACAGAAACAAGAACGTTATCACTATTCCCTGTTGCACTCAAAGAAAGGGTCGGAGTAACGGAAGCAAAAGCTGATGGAGTAATACTTAATAAACCGACAACAAAAGCACACCACGATAATTTCAAAGAAAGATGTTTCATAAGCATAATTATTTACAATAAAAATAGAACCAAAAACATTTTTTATTTTTGTGTATAGTTTAATTGTACTGAAAAAACAGAAAAAAAGCGACAAAAGATTTCTTGTTTTTATGCACAGTGAAGGGGTATATCTTTCTTCTTACTTGAAAAAAATAAGAATTTTGTTTTTTCCTTCTTTTGTGATAGATTATCTACATGTTCGCGCGATAAGTGCAAGGGAAAGTGTGAAAACCGCAGGTTTTCACAACCCTAGCGACGAAGGAGCGAGAATGTAACGGAGAGGTGGGTGAGCACGGTCGAAACCACCACACTGCTAACGTGGCAGGGGGTAAAACCCCTCGAGGGTTCGAATCCCTCCCTCTCCGCAGTAAGTTTTTAGTATCGGAAGACCCGAGTGCCTTGATATTCAAGGGTCTTTTGAATCACTGGAATCTCAAAAAGTTCGAACCTTTATGGGGTTCGAACTTTTTGTTACTTCGGACTATTATTCACTGCAAATCACGTCAAGGTCAACGCCCACTGTTTCTTTAAGATAGCTATGTGCGGCCGCTAAAATCGCTGTTTGATCTGGTGTATGGTTGGTTTTTGATAATCCCGGTTGAACGATAATGATCTCAGCCCTGATTTCCTTGAATCTGCTTATCTTTACAAATTTATTCATATCAGCTGATGAACCCAACAAGAAGCGAGTAACTCTTTCTTCGTTTGTGAGACGCTTTTCTCTGTCTAATATATGTTTGCATAAATCCTTGAACTTCCATTTCCATTTAGCCGAACGGACCGCTTGCGAAGAAACCTCTACAACATCGCTAATACGTTCACCTGCTGTAGTTTCTGTTGTAAATTTACAGTGAATTAAAGCTAATCTAATATGATCATCTTCCTCTTTGAAACAGACTAGATCGGCAGCCTCTCCTGCACCATCGTCATCAAATACTGTTTCAAAATTTCCAGCAATAAACTGTTGAGCGGCTCGCCATTGTATGGAATCTTCTCTTTGCGCTCCGTTCTTCCAAATAGACTCTTTGCGCAAATCAACACCCACCCAATCCCACGCCTCAAATCTTTCTTCTGGGAAAATGAGTTCCTGGGTGTTTTGTGGCTTAATAAGTAGGTTGCCATCAAGTTCAGAAATATCAACGAATCGAATCATTGGGGGATAGTTTGAAAAATATTCTTCAATCGGAAGTACTAAATTTCCAACTCGAATAGTAACCTGCTCTTGAGAGTTTTTTGTAACCTTAAAACCTTCATCACCACCAACAGTTAGTGACAGGTTTAACCAAACATCTTCAGGATCCGTAACTAACCTAAAATAAACTTGGCTGGTCACAATATCAGTTTTTATAAACTGAAGGTCAAACAATGAGACCGATTTTTCAATTCCTCCTTTTTTTAGAATGACTCTTTCTTCCGATTGCCTAATAATTTCAAGTGGCCATTCGATACTAAGAACCTGCTTGTCGGGTAACGCGGTTACTTCTTCGGGAATAAGCACGTTTGCAATAATATCAGCAGTATCTATGTTTCCATCTTTAATTTTTCCACCAACAGATTCACACCATTTGATAAGTTCAGGTATTGAACCTGGATCTCTGGCCCACACACGTCCTTTGTAAGAACAACCTATCGTTACAGGTTCTCCATTTTCCCAACCCGTGCCACTTAGATTGGATTTAACGGAACCGGCTCGTTCAGAAACGCTGAGCGCTGTTGCCACATCTGAACCGGTATACATTGCGTATCGTAGATTGCGTCGGCCGTGTTTTGTCACCCCAACGTTTTGGAAGATTAATCTGTTAATTCGTCCAAGTGCGCGAAATATTATGTCTCCAGAAACGAGTTTTGTTGCACCAATAGCCCCGGCTATCTTTTCATGATTTGAAGATTTGTCGCTGGAGGAAACGAATAACAGATTGCGAGCTTCATCAAAATGAAAAACGTGTAAATCCCATATACGATCGCGAAGCTTTCGCGATCTTGTCCATCGAATCGGAGATTCAAGCCTTGTCACAAAATACAAAGTGTTTGATTCTTCATGAATCCATACGCGATGCACATTTATACCCCTGGGTATTCCCTCAAAAAACTTTTTTGGCGTAAATGAATTTGCCTCATACATCAATGTACTAAATGTTGGACGCAACAAATGGTGGGATATTTCTATCTTTTCTTCATCTTCAGAGTTATCAAGAACTTCAGATGCATTCAAAAATGCAATGAGCTCGGAATGAGTCTTTGCCGCATCGGAACTAAATTCACTTAACAACTGATTCCAGTCAGCATCTTCACTATATAATCGCTCAAGAGCAGATGAAACATCTTGATCGGCAATGTTTGCTACTACTGTGGCATCGCCGATTGCTTCACCAGCAGTTCGGGTAAATCTTCCCGTAAATTGAAGTAGAATTGCAAGACTTTTATGTGTATCATGAACAGCCGCAATTTTCAGTTGAGGTAAATCAAAACCTTCCCCAAGCATGTTTACACAAATAACGATACGACTCTGTCGAGATCTAATTTTTTCAATTGAAGCATCGGTTTCATCTTCCTCTGAGTGAATAAGAACGGGATTAAGGTCTGGTGCGATTCTATCATAGATAGCGTAGATAGTTCTGGCTCGACCAATACTGGCACATCTTGCCATCATAAGATGATCTTTTCCAGAAGCGAGGTCTCTTCGAAGTATTTCTACACCTTTTGTGGCAATTGCCTCATCGGCGTTTTCTTGGTCAATCTCATATACAGGTTCAAAATTTATATTCTTGAAATACCCATCGTTTTGTGCTGAATGCAATGGATACTCATAAATAACTTTCCCATCAACAAGTTTCCCATCTCTTCGATAAGGGGTCGCTGTAAACTGCAAAACTCTGTTATCTTTAAACTTTTCTCGAAATGCACCCCACCCAACTGCTCCAACATGATGAGCTTCATCAACTATAAGCGTCTTCACATAATCAGCAATAGGAAGAGGTGTATCACCAGAAGAATCGCTTTCCATTACGCTCATCGTCGCGATAACAACATTACATTTATTAAAAATATCTAAATCTTCTTCCGACTGAAGCCTTTTTTTGATTACTCCAACAATAGGATTTTTTGCTTCAGATGAAAGATTACCAAGGGACCGAAGTAGTCCGAGAGTAAGAAACTTTTTTGCTGTTTGGTCGCGCAACACTTTTGATGGAACAACCACGAGTAAACTTCCTGTCGAATAGGCAACGAGAGTTGCAAGCATAGCTTCTGTCTTTCCTGTGCCTGTTGGCATGACAATCGTAGCTGGTTGTTGATACAAACTCCAGTGAGCACCTATTGAATGAAGACTTCCGATTTGTGGTGGCCTTAATCCTTTTTTAGTTACAGTACCGACAAGGTCTTTTTCTTCGGATTGAAAATTGAATTTTCCATACCAGCTTTCAGTTATGTCTTTCGAAACTTTTTCTAAACCACCCTCGTCGACATCATATTTTAGAGCATTTAATTTTCGGTGTGCTATCCACTTCAACGCGTTTCCGAGTTGACCAAAAAGAACTCCATCAACATCTCGAGGTAGTTCAAGTTTCTTCTTTTTTGTAATGAGTATTTTTTGACCGTCATCGAGAACATATAGAGTTTCTCTAACTCTTGGAGACGTAAAAAATTCCTCAGTCCTGGATATGACTTTATTACCGCCTAAATCTAATACATGAGAAATAATGCCGATAGAATGCTTAATAGGCCCGAATTCTAATGGCGGGAGGAATAGCATATTCGGATTTTCTGGGTTTGAAGGGCTCATTTTTGGGTGACGTGAGATAAGATTTAGATTTCATCACCACCACATTTTATCACTTTTGCAAGATCTACGCTATTGTCACCACCCCCTTCGTAACTTTAATTTTTGACTTAAAACACCCCATCAATTCTCTCTTCTCTTCGTTCGTCCCTTCTCGGAGAATATATTGGGCGTACGTTTTTGAATCTATTTCCTTGTAGGTTTCTTTTGGGTTTGTCATTCCGAGCACCTTTCTTTGAAATTTGTTCATTCGTTTTAATTCCTCATCAAATTTATGTTTGATGCCGAGATTATTGAAGTCTATTTGATCCAGTACTTTTAAAAGTTGTTCAACTAATTCTTCTTCTCGAAGGTACTGACATTTGCAGTGCCTGTCTTTTGACCTTCCGCATCCATAGTAAATGTATTTTGCGGTCGTTCCATCTTTGAGTACTTTATATTTCTCTTCGGCTGAAATTCCTGATCCACACAATCCACAGACCATAAGTTTTGTAAAAGCGAATTCTTTGCTTTGTCGATGAATATCATCTCGTTTCAACTGTTCTTGAACTTTATCAAAAAGTTCTTTTTCAATGATCGGTTCATGTTTTCCGGTATACCAGTTTCCGGACTTTTTCGGGTATTCAAAAACTCCGTAATAAAACGGATTCGATAATGCCCGGTAAATATTTCCAAGAGCGACATTATGATTTCCTACCGATTTAAAATTGAGTTCAAATTTTAACCATTGATGAATTTTTCGCCCCGACCATTTTTCATAAGCGACTTTTTCATACATTTTTTTAACAATAGGAGCCCTGTCTGGATCTATGGTAACTTGGCATTTTCTATCAATTCTTTTTTCGTTCAAATATCCAAGCGGAGCGATTCCCGGCCACAGCCCCATTTCAACCCTCGTCCGAAGCCCGCGCTTTACGTTTATTCCGCGATTGTCATTTTCAAGCTTTGCCTGAGATCCAAGAATCATCAACAAGAATTTTTCGTTTGGATTATTCCGGAAGCTTTGGCTGAATGTTCGAATCTCTACCAGTTTTCCTGCATCCATCAAGTCTACGATTTTTCCGAGATCTCCCGCATTACGACTGATACGATCCGGCGCCCATGTCAGAATCCCAGTAAACTTCCCGGCACGTAATTCTTCAACAATCTCATTAAATACAGGCCGTTGTCCAGTTTCCTTCGCCGAGTGCGATTCGCGCTTCATTGTTACGACCTCTAACCCTTCCCGATCCGCCAGTTGGAGCATTTCCTTAATCTGGCTGTCTATTGAAAGCACCTGTCTTTCCTCTGATTCGGTACTCTTTCTCGCATAAAGGCAGTATTTTACCGCCGTTGGAACCTCTATTTTAGCCCTGGTTCCCGCTGGCATTTGCATTGTTTCCATATGTCTCATTAATGACGCAACCCTCCTAAGGAGTCCAGAGCGACCCGAGTAGGTAACTTTTGCACAAAATATCCGTTTTACTTTAATGAAAATTAAGTGTAAACTTATGTTAAGTTAACACTTTTGCTATGACTACATCAAACACGGGAGATATCATTACGCTTAAGGAGGCATGCGAACTGCTGAACTGTCATCCGAATACCCTGCGAAAATGGGATAACTCCGGTTTCTTGAAAGCGATCCGTTTTGGTGCACGGCGCGACCGGCGGTATCATCGTGCCGATATTGAGAAATTAATTTCCCAAAAAACATAATTATGAAAGATAAAGTTTCAAACGCCAGCCTTCATGGGGCAAAAAAAGCAAAGAAAGATGAGTTTTATACTCAGCTTGTTGATATTGAAAAAGAATTGAAACATTATAAAGATCAGTTTCGTGGCAAGGTGGTATATTGCAACTGTGATGATCCATTTGAAAGTAATTTTTTTAAGTATTTTGCCGCTAATTTCAATGCTCTCGGGTTGAAAAAACTTATCGCCACGAGTTACAAGCCATCCCCCATAGCCAATACACAACTGGGACTATTTGGCGTAGATAAAGTACTTGCTTCACCAAAAGGACGCCCCAAAGTAACCGCTAACAAATTTATTATCAATGAGGTTAGTGACATAGACGGCGACGGTGCATTTGATTTACGTGACGTTGCCGAGCAACTTAAGGCTAATAAAAACAATGAGTGGGCCCCATTAGAAGATGAAGGAGATTTTAGAAGTAAAGAAAGCATAGAACTGCTAAAGCAGGCTGATATTGTCGTAACTAACCCGCCATTTTCGTTATTTCGGGAATATATTGCACAGATTGTAGAATACGACAAAAAGTTTTTAATTATCGGCAATATAAATGCGGTTACTTATCAGGAATGTTTTAGACTTGTTCAAAATGATAGAATGTGGCTCGGGGCAAGTATTCATAGCGGTGATCGTGAATTTCGCGTTCCGAATGATTACCCGCTTGAAGCCGCGGGTTGTAGAGTGGACGAGAGCGGTAATAAATATATCCGCGTCAAAGGTGTCCGTTGGTTTACGAATTTGGATTATAAAGAACGTCATGAAGATTTAGTATTGTACAAAAAATACACACCAGAAGAGTATCCTTTATACGACAATTATAGTGCAATTAATGTTGATAAGACGGCCGATATTCCAATGAGTTACGTTGGGGAGATGGGTGTTCCGATTACATTTCTTGATAAATACAATCCTGATCAATTTAAAATTGTAGGTGCTCTAATATCTGGCCCACTTGGGCATGAATTGGGAGCAACTAAAACGCAACAGATTAGACCGAACGGAAAGACAACATTGGAATACGGACCAATTATCAACAAAAAAGGATATTATGGAAGAATTGTTATTAAAAACAAGAAAATATGAAAATTGAACTAAACAGAATTAAAATACGCGAAGTAATAGAAGAATACAAAGACAGCGCCGAGGAGGGTGTTGTGGCTTACGGTGGCAAACTTGATGTTCGTCCAAAATATCAGCGTGAGTTCGTCTACAAAGACAAGCAGCGAGATGCGGTTCTTGATACTATCAAAAAAGGATTCCCACTCAACGTCTTGTACTGGATGGTGCGTGAAGATGGCGGTTATGAACTACTCGATGGACAACAGCGAACGATTAGCATTGGTCAGTATATCAGCGGTGACTTTTCGCTAGATGACCGTTATTTTCACAATCTCACAAAAGAAGAACAAGAGCAGATATTGAATTACGAATTGATGATTTATTTCTGCGAAGGTACAGATAAAGAAAGACTGGGCTGGTTCAAAACTATCAATATCGCGGGTGAAAAATTAACAGATCAGGAATTACGCAACGCCGTTTACACTGGCCCGTGGCTTTCTGACGCAAAACTAAAATTCAGTAAATCAAATTGCGCCGGATACCTTTTGGCAAATGACGGTGGCACATTACTCACCGGTTCGCCGATCCGGCAAGAATATCTGGAAACCGCACTTTCTTGGATCAATGATGACGAAGTGGCGGGCTATATGGCAAAACACCAGCACGACAAAAACGCAAATGAATTGTGGGAGTATTTCCAAAATGTCATTGCTTGGGTACGAAAAACATTCACAAACTATCGCAAAGAAATGGCTCATGTAAACTGGGGCGAATTGTACAACGAATTTAAAGATAAGAAGTTGGATTCAAAAAAGTTGGAAGCTGAAATCTTTAAATTGATGCAAGACGAGGACGTAACGAAAAAATCCGGTATCTATCCTTATGTTCTCACAAAGCAAGAAAAACATCTTTCCATACGTGCATTCAACGATAAAATGAAACGCGAAGCATACGAGCGACAGGAAGGAATTTGTCCGCATTGCAAAGGAGAGAATAAGAAAAAGAAATGGGAAATTGAAGAAATGGAAGCCGATCACGTCACCCCATGGCACGAAGGTGGTAAAACGACCGCGGAAAATTGTCAGATGTTGTGTAAAGAAGATAATCGACGGAAATCGGGGAAATAAGCCATGATTAATAAAATTCTAAAAATCGAAGGACTAGGAAAGTTTAAGAAGTTTTCCAATACAGGAAACGACGATTTGAAATTCTTGAAATACACTGTTATTTTCGGTTACAACACATACGGAAAAAGTACTCTGACAACCATTTTTAGATCTCTTAAAGATTCCGATCAAAAACGCCTGAATGGAAAGAAAAGTTTTGGATTCATTGGAAATCTTGCCATCGATATATTGGATGAGACTGGTCAACACCTAACACTTGCAAACGGCAAATGGAGCAATCCTAATATAGCTATTTTTGATAATTATTTCACCCATAGCTCTGTTTTTGTTGGAGATGAAATAGGTCACAAACACAAGTCATCTTTGTATGGAGTTTTTGTCGGGGAGGATATCAGACAACAAATTTCTAAGTTAAAAGAACTGCGGGGTGAGCAAGATGCCTTAGAAAAAGAGCGTGACAAAATTAAGTCTGAATACACAAAAGGGTATCTTGGAACTTTCGATGCCTTTCTTGGAAAGGAAGCGGTTGATGGAGTTGAAGAGAAAAAAGAAACTAAAAAGAAAGAAATTCAAAGGATAAAGAACTCCGTTTCGCTTAAACAACTTATTGCGAGCTCTCCATTTGCAAGTAAGTTCGAGAAATTTTCGGCATCAATGCAAAAAACACTTGATACCTCAGCTGAAACGAATATCGAAAATCATGTAAAATCTCATTGGAAAGATGTTACAGCCTCCAAAAATTTTCTGGCCGCAGGCGTTGATTTATTGAAAGACGGTACGAACACTTGTGTTTTCTGTGGGCAGGGCCTCACGCCCGTGGTAAATCTTATCAAAGACTTCAAAAATGTTTTTGGGGCTACCTACAAAGAAACACAGCAGGAAATAGAAAAAATTGGCGAGGCGTTCTTGCGATTTGATGTAGAAGCTGAAATGGCAAAATTCACTCCGCTCGGGGTTATCTGCGAAGAAATATACAACAAGGATGTTTTGTTAAAAAATAAAAATATCCTCGACGAAGATGTTCGCAAAAAACTTAAGAATTTAAATTACGCAATTGATGTTACTTCAGCTATAAGCCCCTTCAAATCTTTTGTTGCGGAAATAGTAAAATTACATCCAACTTTTGAGATGCTTAAGACTCAGGAGTTTTCTACTATAAAACAAACCGCATTGGAAAACGAACTGAAACAATTAGAACTCGCACAATATCGCCACGGGGAGGAAGGTGTCGCTCTTGCTCAAAAATTTACCAAGGCCATTATAGCCGTTGAAACCAAAAAAACAGAAATCGATACTCTACGAAAAAAGATTGACGAAGCAACCAAAGATACTATTGGAAAAAACCAGAAGCAAGTTAATACAATACTTACGGATGTATTAAAGGCGGATTTCACAATCCAAAAAATGAGCGGTCAATCAAATTTAACCAGAGCTAATGCTCACTCTATAGATTATGAATTCGTTATAAACGAAAATATCGTTCCCATATCCAATAAACACTTACAGACTGATGAGGAGCCATTAGACAAACCATATTTCGGAAATACACTTAGCGATAGTGATAGAAGATTGCTCGCACTCGCGTTCTTCATTGCCAGCTTGCAAACGGATAGTAATCTGAAAGACAAGATAATTGTTTTAGATGATCCATTTTCTAGCTTTGATTCAAATAGAAAAGATTATTTGGCGAGAATGATTATTGATATCCAGAACGAGAAAAAGGAACGACCGGGACAAATAATCGTTATGACACACGACGATGGGTTTCTTGGTCGACTCCAATCAAAATTACCGTCATCTGACACGAAAGTACTTAAGATTAAAAACTCCGTTGCCGATGGCTCAGTTTTAGACAAATGTGATGTTGATGAAATTATCGAGGAAGAATATTTCAAAAACATAAAGCACATCAAAGAGGCAGCAGATAAAACAAGGGATGTAGATAGTGCCCTGAAACGGGTTCGTCCATGTCTTGAGCGAGTTTTACGACATAAGTACTATTTTTGTCTTGATAAAGAAACACTTGAGAGCGGAAGCATAACCTCTTATCTTGAAAAAATTGATAAAAAGTGCGTGATAAAAGATGAAATACTGAAAAGTGGTTGGCACGAACACATGCACGATGAACACGAGATTATGAAATTATTGGAGCCGGAAAAAGTTCAAAAATTGAAGGATTTTCTTGTTCTCCTTGAAAAAATATAGGGCTGTAAGTGGTAATAGGTGAATCAAACAAAAAGGAACTCATTAAGTTACTTTGTCTTCGTTGAAACGGGGGGGGGGGGGCGAATATCGTGGAAAATTATGCATTGAAAATTGTCTTAGGGACACGCCAAACATGCTTTTGCAAGATCTTCAAGCTCTTTGAAGATTGTTTCCGCTTCTACTCGCTCAGGAGTTACCCCTTCAGGTAAGGAGTTTATAAATATTGGAGAATCCAACAACTGATCCTCAAGCATTACTGCAATTCCAACATCGGTTCTTTTCCTAATAAGTCTTCCGAAGCCCTGCTTAAAAAGCATTACGGCGAGTGGCTGATAGTAGTTTTTGAAACCATCTAACCTCTTGTTGTCCAATTCCTTACAACGAGCCTGTATAATGGGAAGGTTTGGGTTTCTATAGGGCGTTTTGTAGATAAAAAGAGATCTTAGAGAATTACCTGGGACATCAACCCCCTGCCATAAAGTTTCTGTACCGATCAACACTGAATTTGTGTCACTGGAAAAATCTCTGATTACAGAAGTACAAGATTGCCCCCTCGATTGTTTCAGTAGCCAAAGATTCTTTTTTGATAATGGACGAACCAGTTTTTCATAAATCTTGTTTACCTGGTCAAAACTCGTACAGAGAATAAGTGCCCCTCCGTTACTTGCGATAATCGCTTTTTCTAAAAAATCAACACTTTCGTTAAAATGACGGTCGCCCTTCATTGTCTTGAACGAAATGCCTTTCGGAAGGAAAAATTTGGCTTGTTTATCGTAATCAAATGAAGAGGAAAAGATGTACCCTTTTACGTTTCCTTTTTCTATAAGTCCCAACCCGCAGCGACTCGAAAAAAAGTTAAATTTTTTATCAATTGTTAGTGTCGCGGATGTCAGTACCACAGAGGAATAATTTTGATAGACTTTTTCGTTCAATTCTTTAGCGACAGACAGTAAAGATCCTTTTATCTCAACGCCCGAGTTGGTTCTTTCTAAGTATTTAATATATGCGGGGCTGGTGTTTATAAAAACAATGACTGTATCAATTATTTGTTTTACCGTACGTATACGGATAGTTAATATTTTTTGTTGTTGCTCGTTCTTTGTTTCTTTTGCAAAAACTTCCATTATACTTTGGATACTTGCGAGACGGTCTCGAATCTGAATCAAAATACCCTGAAGAGCAGTTAATCCATCCTTGTTCATTTCTGAAAAAAGACTGTACTGAGAGTAACCTTTGTCGTTCGGTTTTGAAACAAGTTTTGGCGTAATCTCGTCAAACAAAGAGGTAATATCAAGATTAAGATTGGATTCTACCTCAAAAAAAGAATCCGACAAAGACGACAACCTATTCTCATTTTTTTGTTTTGCGATATTTTCTATTATGTTAGCAACGCCTTTCCTTTTTCCTTTTCCAAACAAATGTTGCTCAAGTAAAATAAAACGATCTTTAGAGAGAATTTGTTCCCATGCGGAAGTGGCATCTTCTTCAAGGTGATGAGCTTCGTCAAATACTATGTATTTTGCTTCTCCAGGAAATACGGTGTGTGAAAAACTAACGGCATGTTTTTGTGCGGAATTTTCTTCATCAACAAAATCGTTTTCTTTTTCTTCGGCTGGAACAATCCCAGACAACATAATCGCGTGATTCACAACCACAAGGTCTGCGTCTCTTGCGCGAAGTTTTGCTTTTGCGAGAAAACACTTTCCCTCACCAAACAAATCGCAAACTCCTTGTGTGCAAAGCTCGTCAGTATTGCATACATCGTGTTCGATCTTCTTTGGCATTCGTTCTGTAAGCCAATAAGGTAGTTCTCCCCAGTCTCCACGTGTAGTCTCTAAAACCCAAGAAGAAAGAAGAATTCCTGATAGCGGGCGAGTAAACCTAATTCCATCTCTTTTGAATTCATATAAAGAACGCTGTGTACCTTCTGCTATTATTTCCTCTATGAATTCACTAAATTTTGATAAACAAACATAATTCTTTTTTCCCTTCAAGACGGCAACGTGTAATTCTTTTCCCATTAGTTCACATAGGTGGGGAATTTCTTTAAATGCGAGCTGGTCTTGCAGAGCTTTTGTATGGGTTGAAATTATAACTGGTATATTATTTTCAAGCGCAAAAAGGACGGAAGGGGCTAAATATGCTTTTGATTTTCCCGTTCCTGTACCGGCTTCAATAACCGCGTGTTTTTTATTATTAAAGGAGAATGCAATTGCCGCAGCCATTTTCTTTTGTTCTGGACGAGCCTCCGAATAGTTGCCGGATTTATCAATCGCTGGATCAAAATATTTTTCTACATCCTCTATTTTTATTTCCTTGTTGGCCTTAAACCCAAGAGTGTTTTGCCCCACGGGTTTTCTATATGACTGAAACGGTTCGACTAAATGTGAAATATCTATGATATCCTCTGACCTAGCAGGTAGAAAATCTTTCCACCACCAATTTACTCGTTCAGACAAGTAACGAAGCGCTGATCTGTGCTTTAACGGTTTTCTTACATATAGTGCTTGTAGGTTTTTTATAATCTCAAATTCACTTTCGCAATCCTGAAGAGCGCGATGCCTGACCGATTCTAATTTGAAATATTCTGAAAGTGCTGTAGTCGAATGCCCAAATGGATTTGTCGGCAAGATAAAAAATGCGAATTCAAGAGAATCTTGCTTGTCATCGAATTTAAGACCCTCTCGTTCCAGTATCGGAAAATCGAAAGAAAATCCATTATGAGAAACTACGGTATATCCTTTAATAAATTCTCTTGTTTGTTTAATTACTTCTTCAATTGTTGGTGCGTTGCAAACATCTTTTTCTGTAATTCCAGTAATTCGTTTTATTGTTTCTGGGATTTCATCAGAATAACGCACAAAAGTAGACCATCTTTTTAAAACAGTATTTCCTGAAACCAAAATAGCACCGACTTCAAGGACAGAGGAAAATTCACGATCTAAACCCGTTGTTTCAATATCCAGTATGACGTATTTCATGATAGGTGATTCAAAAGTATCACACTATAAGCAATGCGTCAAAAAAGTTTTCTATTTAGATCCGACAAAACTTGTTGATAACCACCCCTTCGCAACCGCTTCTTTTTAAGCTAAGGTACATGGACTAATAGTACTTTTTGCGCTATTATGTTCATTGACAACTGAATATTCTGGTCGGAAGACCAGGTACCTAACCCCGAAAGATTTTCTTTCGGATATGGTACGGAATCCCATGGAAGACACTGAACCCTGCGTTCAGCGACTCTTCCATGGGTCATATCGGGAAACTGGTATGGGACCGAAAGGTCTAGCTGGCGCAGGGTTCAGTGTACCCACTGTTTCTCTCGCCAGCTACTTAATAGCTGGTTTTTATTCTCTCTAATAATATGCCCTTCAAAGAGTACATAAGTAATCACCCCGATCTTGTTCGGGAACGAATTCATAATTTTTTAGGATACGGAAATCTCTTAGGCGACATTTGGTTCGTCGGAATGGAAGAAGGAGGCAATGAGACGCCAGAAATTCTGCTGTCTCGTTTTCTCGCCACCTCGCAAGGGAAAATGTTCGACATTTATGATGATATGCGCGAACATCCGGATCATATGCGTTGGTTCAAAGAAAATGCACCAACGCAGGCGACATATCGAAAACTTATTTATCTTTTACTGTTCCTCCGTTTGGGAAAAGAGCCTTCCCTCGGAGACATTCGCGAGTATCAAATAAAGAGCTTCGGAAGAAAATCGTCCGATCACGCGGTTTTGGAACTCATGCCGTTACCGTCAAAAACAATAGACAAAAAAGACTGGAGATATGGTGATCTCGGTATCGAAGAACTTTCTTCTCGGAAAAAGTATCTTACCGAATTCAAATCCGACCGTGTGGAACTTTTCCGATCGCTCGTTGAAGATCACAAGCCGAAGCTTGTAATCTTTTATTCTCTTGGATATATCAAAGACTGGCAGAAAATTGCTGAAACGCCTTTTACGGAAATAATTCCGAAAAAACTATTAATCGCGCAAAGAGACGGAACCACCTTCGTTGTGGTTCCGCACTCTGTCGCGAGAGGACACTCAGATGAATCATGGAGATCTATCGTCGAAGGCATTATATCTGCTCATCCGTTTTCTTCATAGGTACCGTATAAATATTTAACTTGGTAATCGGAGGAACGAACTCGCTATCGGGCGTTTTCTGATTCTTTGTTTGGTAGTCCGGATGGCATCTCTCGAGTTGGAATTTCACGGCTTGCATATTGTTCTGCTGGATATTTTGGATAAGATGCGTATGAGCAAGATCATTCACGAAGCTTTTTCCAAGGTTGATAGCATTATCCGCCTTAAGAGCAAATGGCCGTTCCTCTTTCCATGTGTAGAAAGTTTCTCGACTAATACCGGCTCGTTTGCAGGAATACCATATATTTCCCGAATCGCGGAGAAATTCAAGTACTTTTTCTTGCATTCTATGAGTCCTCTCTTTCACGTCTGATGATTTTTTCGCCATGTCCGGTAAGTTTTTTCCAGCGTTCCACTATCGTCGCGCAATATTCAGGTTCGATTTCGACCATAACGCAACGTCTCTTCGTCTGCTCGCACGCAATAAGCGTTGAGCCACTACCGCCGAAGGGATCGTATACGCAATCGTTCACACTGGTGCTGTTAAGAATGATTTTCCTCAAAATCCCGATCGGTTTCATCGTCGGATGAAGTTTGCTTCGGGACGGTTTCGGAGCGAAGATGACTGATTTGTCTTTTCCTCTTTCGAATTTATGCGTTCCTTTCCAACCGTAAAGGATGAGTTCGTGCTGGGGAAGGTAATCGAGCCGTCCGATGATTGCTCGGTCTTTTACCCAAATAATCAGCTGGGATACTTTCACGCCAAGGTCTACGAACGCTTGCCTGAGGGAGAAAATCATCTTGTCACAATTGAAGACGTAAATGCTATTCTTTTTTGAGAGGTGCGGAAGAATATTTTTCAGCCATCCTTTCGTGAAATCGGCATACTCCTCGTCGCTCATAAGCCCATCGTTTTCAATATCTTTGTCGACAGAAATTTCTTGCATTCCTCGCTTGCTCGCAACGTAATCAATCGCATACGGCGGATCTGTCAGAATCAAATCGATTGTACCTTTCAGAATCTCGCGGAGAGGAACCGTCTTTGCCTCTCCGCAAACGAGAATGTGATCGCCGAGAGTGATAATGTTGCCTTTCTTAATCGAGTTGCTTCGCTTTGTGTCCGGTGAATTTTTCATATCGGTTGATGATGAGCTGGCAAAAGATAGGGCTTTTTTCGACCAAGAATGCCCGGCGTTTCATTTGTTCGCAAGCGAGAAGTGTGGAACCGCTTCCTCCGAATAGATCAAGTACGTTATCGCCGATTTTTGTGCATCGGTTTAGAGGTCGCTCATGAAGAGAAAGCGGTTTCTGTGTCGGATGTTCGTACTCGTCACCCGAAATGCGTTTCGCGAGCCAGATGTCGATCATGTCGGTGATATCGTCGATTGTTGCGTTTCCGATTCCAATGTCTTTGTTAAGAATCTCCGCGAATTTCGTGTGCTTTGGCGAAAGATAGGGTTTTCCGGTCGTTCCGTAAACGCAGGGTTCATAAAGCTTAGAGAACGCTACCTGAGGTGTCACATTGATTCCGTTTTTAACCCAGAGTGCCGTGCGTTTGTATCCGATACCTAGTTCTTCGAAAAGCATTTGAAGCATGCCGACATATTTTTGATCGCAGTACCAGAAGTGGTGGGCGTTTTCCGCACTTACGGAAAGGGCGCTTGTCATCGCTTTGCGGAGAAACTCGCGATATTCGACATCGGTCTTCTTGTCGTCGACATCTCCGCCGTAATTCGCCTTTCCGCCAAGACCTTTATTGTAGTCGAGCGAGATATTGTAAGGCGGATCGGAATAAGCCATATCAATTTTGTGATTTCCGACAAGACGTTTCGCGACCGCTTTGTCCGTACTATCTCCGCAGATAAGGAAGTGATCGCCGAGAGAGAAGAGATTTCCTTCTTTGATGTCCGTTTTCTTCGCTTCTTCCATTTCCTTCTTCTCATCGAAATCGTCATCTTCAATTTCGAGAACATCGTCCCAAATGTTCGAAAGGTCGGTATCGTCAAAGCCGATGTCGAGAAGAAATTCAGTATCGAACGCTTTCAGTAGGTCGTAATCCCACGAGCCGGTGTTCTTGTTGCTTCGGAGAAGGTACTCTTCACATTCCTTCGTCGTGAGCTTCCGATTCGGAACGCGGACGTCGATTTCTTCTTTTCCGCGACCGAGTGCTTGCATAATTCGGAGGCGGGCGTGTCCCGCCAAAATGCCGTTGTCTGTATTGATGGCCGGGATTTCGACCAAGTTATATCTATTAATACTTGTTTCGAGGTCTTTCCGCTCTTTATCGGAAATCTTCCTCGGATTCTTGGCGTGCGGGATGAGATCATCGATCTTTCTCGTTTCCGTACTCCAGACTAATGCTTTTTGCATATTGGTTTATATGCTATCTAATACTTAGAGACTCGTGATCTTGTCGAAAGAATCGCAAATCTCGCAGCTTTTTCTTAACGCTATCTTAATTATATCAGGCGCATATTTTTGCCTCGTATTTTTTCGCAAGATTATGTAAAAAAGTCATATTTTAAGGTGTATTATTCGTTTCAAAACTATTAATTTTCGCGTTCAAAACGCATTAAAAACACCTCAAAAATTGAATTTCTTTTGATTTTTTTTAAGGCGAAAAACGGTGTTCAAACCACCCCGAAAAGGCGAAATACTTCCATATATCGCCATGTATTTCGGTAAACTGCTGAATACCGTAGAGTGTGTCAGATTTGTAAGGTAGCCGACTCGCGTGCTGGAAGATTAAAATCATGCTAATATTGCTTTACTTATGGAAAACATTTGGATTTCAATCGCTCTTTCGTTGTTAACCGGTGTGGTTTCCAGTTCCTTGGTTGTTTTGTATTTTGAGCTACGACACCAAAAAATGCACGCCCTTTCACGCGCGCATATTCTTGAACGATTTTCTCGAGAGCTATTTCATATACTCACAGCGGTCAGGATTGCTTCTAATCTCAAATTAAAAAACACAGCAACAAGCAAAGCCGAAATGGTTAAAGAATTGGAACAAATTTTGGGAAGAAATACCCTTACGATTCTTCTGGGGAGAATTTCTAATCTGTCTCCCAAACAACACCAAGTCTTACTCAACGAGCTGATTTTAGCCCACTCCTCTTTGTCTGTTTTATTTTCTCAGTCCATAGGCCATAAAACACTGGAAGATCGCATTGCGGCATCAATGGCGGAAACACAAGAGTGGATTGATTCCGTTTTAATTTACTACACTACGTATCCTGAAATTATTGACGGGACAGCTGATCAGACAATCCACATGGTTTGGATGACAAGCGTTTTTAACCTTGTCGAAAATTCCTTTGCGATTCTCAATGACGTAGTAAAGGCTCAAACATTATCTGAGGGGGCATTACGTTGGGGCAGTCGTAGTTCAAAACACGGTTCTTAATAAACTGTATATTATGTTTTGCACAAACTGCGGAAACAAAACATATGCGGAAGATAACTTCTGCGGAAATTGCGGTAAAGCGAACAAGCGTACCAGTGTTTCAGGTGTTGAAAAACCATCTCCTAAAATAGAACCAAGACCGAGATCTCCAGCGTGTAAAGAACCAGAATATACACCGCCACCTATCCAACCTACTCGTAGTATTAAAGGTGAAGCAAGGGACGAAAAGAAAAAACAGGAACGCAAAGAAGAATTGAGAAAGTTATTAGAGAGAGAGCGAGGACGAGAAATTTCCGATCAGGAACTCTTTGATGCAGAACTTTGGCTCACCAACTACGCCAATCTGATGTATGACTTTGCCAAAACAGATTTTCAGAGAAAAACAAAGTTAGAAGAAAATCCAAAAGGTTTCCCTCTTGAAGGAAAAGGATATACCTGCGGCATCTGTCACAACTCTATCTCAGACGAACAGACATGGTATGACCAAAACGGTCTCAAATGTTTAACCTGCCAGGATGCGTTAGATAAAAATATCATTCCGGTTTCAGTTATTATTGATCGTGAAAGTTGGTATTCAGTAAGTGATTTTGAAAGTAGTTTCTTTATGAAGCCAAATGCGGTGAGGAGATTCGTAAAAGAGGGTCTGTTAAAACCACGAATCATTTCAAATGCCTCAGGAAAAACTCACTTCCAATTATTTCTTATCGAAGAGCATGAAGGTATCTTGCCTCCTAAAGAAGTGACGAAATGGCCAATGGTTAAATTTAAGAAAAATGGCAAAGTCTACTATCATTCAGAACCGTGGTTTATGCATAAAGATCCTAAAGAAGCTCTGGGAAGTTACAAGATATCGGAGTACATGGCGACCCTGAAAGAGAACGAGATAAAGCAGTCATATCCTGATCTAAGCTTTGAAATGCACCTGGGATCAGAGTCTATATTAAAGATTGATTATATTGATGAAAAGCCAGAAAGTGCCGAGTAGCGTCTCTTTTGTCTCATTTTCAAAAAAATGAGTATAGTGACCCGAGTGCCTCGACATCACAGCCAAAAGTGCGCTAAAATACCCTTACTGGGCTTAGACTCGCTGGTACTTAACCCGAGTGGCCCGCCATAAGAAAGAAGTATCGGAAGACCCGAGTGCCTAAAATATGCAAAAGAAACAAACCACAATTATATTATTTCGAGGTCGCCCAGGCGTTGGAAAAAGCACTATTTCTAACGCATTCGCGAAAAAGGAGAATATGCCGGTTCTTAGAAAGGACGATATTTATGATGCCGCCGCAACCTATGTAGAAGACCATGGGATACGAAACAAGATCAGTTACGATTCGCTGTTCAAGATGCTTGAGTCTAATATATCCTCAGAAACCTCTCTAATTCTTGATTACCCTTTCCAAAGGGACGAAGAGGTCTTAAACCTTCAGAGGTGGTGTAAAGAGCGAAATTTGCAACTCGTTTCGGTATTGGTGGTTTGTTCTGATCGAGAAATTTGGAAAAGTCGTTTTAATGTTCGTTCACAAAATCCAACGCCAAACCAACTCATTACAGATTTAGATGAATTGGAGCGACACTATGGTGATTTAATTCTAAAACCCCTCGAAGATGAAATTGTCATTGACACTGTTGAATCCATCGAAATCATCCTAAAACAGTTGGCGACCCGAGTACCCCGGGAGGGCTAGAGAAAAAACTTTGAAATACCCTTATGGTGTCTTGTCCGCCATAGTACTTAACCCGAGTGGCCCGCCCGTACAAAAAATAGCCCCGAGGGGCATTTTTTGTTGGGAAGAGAGGAGCGAGTGCCCTGCGGCACTCGCGCGAGGGATTCGAAGAGGTTGAGTCTGTCGCAACGAGCCGAGGTCGGCGAAGTGAGACACGAAACCTATACCGCTCCTGTAAGGAGAGAAATTCCCTCCCTCTCCGTCAGCCCACACACCAATGACGAATGTGTGACTCGGCTACCTCATAAATTGTAAATAAAAACAACGACTTTTTCGGTCGCTGTTTTTATTTTTATAAAAATCGGTTCTTCAATAAAGTCAATTTTTGAGATATAATAAGAACCTATGACTTCGTACAAACACACTCAAATCAGTTACCTGATGATAGTTGTTACGCTTATGGTATTAGCTCTTTTTTCATGGGCTTATATCACCGCTCGGGCAGAACCGCCATCGGTTGACTCCGGCACAAATCTGCTCGTTACATCGATAATGGCATTCGTTCTGTTTCTTCTTGCGTCGCTTGTAACACTAACAGCGTCCATTGATGAAAAATATCTTAAGATTAAATTTGGTTATGGAATTTTTAGAAAAAAATTTTCTCTTAATGAAATAGTCTCAGCAAAGCAAGTAAAGAATCATTGGTATTACGGCTGGGGCATAAAATTCTGGTTATGGCCAAAAATGTGGATATATAATGTTTCCGGTTTTGATGCGATTGAAATAACTATGAAGAATGGAAGAATTTATCGTATAGGAACGAATGACCCAAAAATACTTGAGACCGCCATTAAACAAACGATAAAAATTTAGCATTACCAGTAAAAACAATAACCACGATGTCATTTTGTAAAAATTGGAAAAGAGAAAATTATCATCCAGGCCAGCTTTTAGTCGGATTTCAAATCTTTCTTTTGGTTTTAATTATCGTCGGTATCACCCTTATCTTTACGCAAAATCTGTGGGTTCCCAAATTGGTGGAATTCATTTTGCTTCCAAAATAACAAAAACAAGCATAACCCCTTCCCAAATCGTTAAAAATGTGTTATTCTTGAAGGAATGTCAAAAAATGAGTCAATACTGCGATTTGAGAAAGTTCGCTTCGGATATTCAGAAACCAAACCTCTTCTTGATGAAGTGGATTTTTCTGTGCGTCGCGGAACCAAAACAACCGTCATGGGACAAAATGGCGCAGGCAAAAGTACCCTTTTCAAACTGATTACCGGTGAAATTTTCCCAGAAGAAGGAAACATTAACGTCTTCAGTGGAGTTTCTATCGCTGTTTCCCGACAGGTTATTCCTCGCGACCAACTTGACCTGACCGTCCGAGAATTTTTTGAAAAATCCTTTGACCATAAAGTGTACGATATTGACCCGAAGATAGATGAAATTTTGGAAGTCGTGCACCTTGATGTTCCCCGCGACCGCATTATGCGTTCTTTTTCCGGCGGACAACAAGCGCGTCTTTTGCTTGCCTCCGCCCTTATCCAAAATCCCGACCTGCTTTTGCTTGATGAGCCGACCAACAATCTGGATAAAGCCGGCATTGAACATCTCACAAAGTTTTTGAAAGAATATGAGAAAACCGTTATCGTCATTTCGCATGACGCGGGATTTTTAAACAGTTTTACCGATGGAGTTCTCTATCTTGATGTCTTTACAAAAAAAATAGAGCAATACGTCGGAAACTATTTTGATGTACGCGAACAAATTACCGCTCGGGTAGAAAAAGAGAATCGCAAGAACGCGCAGCTCGCAAAAGAAATTCAGGCAAACAAAGACAAAGCCAATTTCTTCGCCATGAAGGGCGGCCAGATGCGTATGGTCGCGAAACGCATGCGTGAAAAAGCGGAAGAAATGGAAGAAGAAAAAGTGGATACCAGAAAAGAAGACAAAACCATACGTCCCTTCATTATTCCCTCTCAACAAAACATCGGAGGAATCGTTCACATCACCGCTTTCAAAACCTACAAAAACGGCAAAGTGTTTCAAAGAAAAACCGACGTGAAGCTTGGGCGAAATCAGCATCTCCAGCTTCAAGGACCGAACGGAATAGGCAAAAGCACGCTTCTTGAACTCATTGCTAAAAATGAATCAGAAGGGACAACCATTCCGAAAGATATCGTCATCGGCTATTATCGCCAAGATTTTTCTACGCTCAATTTTGAGGACACCGCTTACGAATCACTCACCAAAGTCGCCCCGAAAGAAACCGAAGAAAAAATCCGCAGTATTGCGGCGGGATTTCTGCTTACCGGCAACACGGTTCACACAAAAATCGGAAGTCTTTCCGAAGGACAAAAAGGTCTCGTCGCTTTCACGCGTTTGGTTTTGCAAAAACCGGGTCTGCTCATACTGGACGAGCCGACCAATCACATCAACTTCCGTCACCTCCCTATCATTGCCGAAGCCCTCAACAAATATGACGGCGCCATGATAGTGGTAAGCCACGTCCCCGATTTCGTGGAAAAAATCCGCATTGACGATGTGTTGGATTTAGAGAAATAAAAAAAGTGCCGGCATTTTGCCGGCGCTGTTTTGTTTTTAGGTCGCGTCAAAAAAAAGAAACGACGAGTCCAACAAGCAGAAGAACAAAGAGCATGCAGTCAAAAACGGTGTGATAGACAATTGATGTCGCAATCGCTCTTGAATGCGCCATGTTTAGATCTTCTCCGCAGTACGGCAGTGTTTCCAGATAGGCTTTCCTGTATTTATACCCCAGAAAAAATCCGAGAAAAGTTAGAGCGACAGGGGCGGCTAAAGGAATACCAAGCACGAGATGTATCAGCCCGAATTTCACCGATTGCCAAGATACGGCTCCCCACTCAGTGTGCCCGTAGCGGAAAATTTCTTCTTCCACTTTCACAATAAACGGAGCGAGAAAAATAAGTACAGTAAGCAAGACAACCGGAATACAACGAATGAGATAATCGGAAGATTCTGCAAGATCCGTGAAGGGCTTTAATATAATGTTTCCGCCTTCGTGGGCAAAAAAATTCATCCAGCCTATTCGCATGAACGGGATGAACACCATCAGAAACATCATGGTTCCTACGACGAGAATGAGAATTCCGAACACCTCCGCAATCATTTTTGGATGAACGCGTTTCCAAATAAACGGAATGAAAGAGATATTCGCGAATGCCTCCCTTGCCATACTGACGATAAAATACAGAGAATACGCCAAAGCGATGCCTTTGAGATAAAAAACGGGGTCAGACATGGGTTATGCCTCCTCTGTTGATTTATATGCAAAAAACTTATTCTGGCGTCAGAGTAACATAATTATATAGACAGGGCAAGAAATTCTTGTCCAAAGAGTAGTGATCTCAAAACAAAAAAAGAAGACGCCATTTGTAAAAAATGACGTCTTTGGTATTCATACCCTTATTTTTTTGGAAAACAAATCGATGTAATGAAGGCGATAACGAGTGCAGACATAATAATGCCAAATGATAACAATGAAGGTATATGAATACCAAATATCACGACAAGCATTTTTATGCCGATGAATACGAGAATAAAACACAAGGCCTTATTCAAATGATGGAATCTTTCCATAAAACCTTCGACGACAAAGAAGAGTGATCTCATCCCCAAAACCGCAAAAATGTTTGATGTAAAAACGATAAACGGATCTTGCGAAATAGCAAAGACCGCAGGAATTGAATCAACGGCAAATATAATGTCGGTTGCTTCTACTAAAAGAACGATTAAAAAAAGTGACGTGAAAAGAACTTTTCCGTTCTCTTTTACAAAAAACCGACCTTCATGATTATTTGCAGAAAAGGGTAAAAAACGTCGTGCGAATTTTACAATCCATTTCTCTTCAAAATTTTCGTCCTCTTCATTTTTCTCTTGCACCAGTTTAATACCACTATAGACAAGAAAAGCACCAAAAATATATAACACCCAGTAAAATTGACTAATGAGTAATGCTCCGGCTCCGATAAAAATTCCTCGAAAGACAAGAGCTCCCATAATACCGTAGAACAATACACGATGATGATATTTTGCTTCCAGTGCGAAAAAATTGAAAATCAGGATTAATACAAAAAGATTATCCACTGACAACATTTTTTCAGTTACGTAAGCGGTCACAAACAGAACGGCTGATTCTTTATCCATATACAGATAAATCAAAACAGCGAATGTGAGAGAAATAGCGACCCAGAAAACTGACTGGTACAAGGCTGATTTAAATTCCATTTTATGGCAAGTTCGGTTAAAGAAACCAAGATCAATAACCAAAAATAGCAATACGACAATTCCAAAAAGAATGGACAAAACCGTCTGGATACCCAACATTCCAAAAATAACCGATATAATGGCTTTAATAGCAAGCGTGGATTCAGAAAGAATAAAAAAGATTGTTTGTATGCCCATGAGGGGCTCCTTAGCGTTGACGCTAAAATGAGATGAAAAACAGGTACTTCTGTTGTTTTTTTAAATGTAAAAGTTCTCTTCAGACCCTTAAAAAGGTCTTTTTTCTGTTGTAGACAATATCATACTTTATAATTAATGTCAATAAATTTTCTGAATTTTCTCTTTGTTTTTTTTGAAAAAAATGATAAAATAAACAGCTTATGTCTAGCACTATACTAAATAAAGTCCCCGTCCCTACACGTTGGAGATTAGCAATAAAAACTCTTCCTTTTATCACTGTAATCATTTTTCTCAAGTTCTGTGTTCACTCTTACGGATATGAATTTTTAACACTCAACTCTCTTTTTACCGCGATTATTTCCGCCAACATTTTTCTCATAGGATTTTTAATTTCCGGCACCCTTGTAGATTATAAAGAAAGCGAGAAGTTACCGGGAGACTTGTCGTCAAGTTTGGAGGCAATGGCAGATGAAGGAATCATTATTTGGAAAAATAAAAAAAGCCAAGAATCAAAAGATTATTTATTAAAAATATCACAATTCAATAAAGCCCTTATTGATTGGTTTTACAAAAAAGAGCACACGGATACTCTCATGGAAAAGTTACGTTCCTTCAACGAAGATTTTCTCGCTTTTGAAAACCAAACTCAAGCAAATTTTATCGTCCGAATGAAACAGGAACAAAACAGTATCAGAAAAATGATAAACAGAATTCATACGATCAGAGAAACATCTTTTTTGGGTACGGGGTATGCCATCGCCGAAATAATAACTTTTATTCTCGTTATCGGTTTGATTTTCATAAAAATGGATCCGTTTTACGAAAGCATCTTTTTTATTTCTTTCGTCAGTTTTATATTAATTTATATGATCTATTTCATCAAAGATTTAGATAATCCTTTTGGATACACAGAGGAAGACAGCTTAGTGGAAAACGTGTCCTTAAAACCGCTCTTGGACAGCCAAAAAAGACTAGAAACATATTACCAAGAAAAGTAATGATATCTCCATCGTATTCTCAAGATAAAAAAACGACCGAAGAAAGGTTTCTCTTTGGTCGTTTTTTTATTCTCTCACTGTATGTTTTTATCGGTGTTCCTACCCCTCTTCATTATTGCAATACGCTATCATAGCATTCCGAATAAATTCGGCCAACCCCTTCCCCATTTTTTCGTAATGTGATCTGAATCGTTCATCTGAAACATATATATCCGCCAATCCTCGATATATTTGCAAATTCGGTTCATAAAAAGTACGGAGGTGATGATAATGTCTCGCAATAAGCGCCTGTACTTTTTCACTTTCCGGCGCTTCACCCTCTTTCATACATTCCGCAATTTCCGCGATTATTTTATCCATATCAAGAGCCGACTGTGCCAGTTCCTCTTTGTTCATTTTTTTCACGCGCTCTTGCGATTGTTTATAGGCTTCGGTATCACCCCACTTCTCGCGAGTTTCTTCTTCGTGCTTGTTGATGTCGTCCATATTTTTATTTTTTGTTAAGAGAACTTTATTATAACAAAGGTTGTCTTTTTTTTCCCCTCTGATACGATAAAGAGAGGAAGTTACCACAAAAGGCCCACCGTCGTCCTGAGTTTACCGAAGGGCTATGGCGAGGCAAGGAAAAATATGAAAACAAAAAAAACAATTTTTGTCGCGCATCCGATCAGCGGAGACATTCAAGGCAACGTGGAAAAAATCCTTAAAATTTGCAAGGAAATCCATAATGAAACGACGATACCCGTCGCCCCTTATCTCATGTCTCTCAGATATTTAGACGACAGCGAATCAGAAGAAAGAGATCTCGGCATCGGCGCAAACCTTGAAACATTTCACAGGGGATATGTTGACGAGTTATGGCTTTTCGGAGACACCGTTTCTCCCGGGATGAAAGAAGAAATTGATCTCGCTCTTTCTCTTGGAATTCCAATTGTGGCAAAAACAGAAGGAACAAAGAAATCCCTGCAAAATATAATCAGCGAATAGTTTTCAAAAAGCGATGCCATAGCATCGCTTTTTTCTTTTTGATATACTATACAGATGAAAACAAGAAACTTTTCAGGAACAATTGTTTTTATCGCCATGGCGTGCATCGCTATTTTGTGGTTTTCAAATATTCCGACGCAAACAGCAACGAAAGAAGAGCAAAAACCGCCTGAAATTCTTGTCCCTCCAACAGAAAAACCCACACAGGTAACAACTTCAACCACCACTCCAATAACCCAAACTCCAAAACCAATATCTTGTCCGCCAAAAACAGGAAAGGAAGGCGAAGTCATGTGTATTGCCATCTACAAACCGGTCTGTGCAGAAGTACAAGTTCAATGCATCAAAGCCCCCTGTCCGCCGATACCATATACTTTCAGTAACTCCTGCGAAGCCTGCGCAAATCCTTTAGCCAAAGAATATACAGAAGGAGAATGTGTAAAAAAGTAAAACATTATTAACTCTATTATTTTTAATACATACTATGAAACAATCGCAAATTCCACCAATGGATAAAGAAAGAAATGTCCGTCAAAATCAACACGTAACCAGAGCTCCGCGAATGGAAATGAGAAGAGAGAAAAAGAAATAAACGAAAAGGAATAAGCAAAAAGCAACAAGAAAAAAGGAGACGGCGACCGTTTCCTTTTTTCTTGTTTGCTACTCTTTATTCCTGTTCCCCTGCTTTAACATATTTGTTATACTTTTTCTATGCTTCAAATAATCATTTTCGCAACCATAGCTATCGGTCTTCTTGCTGTTACGCATGTCTTTCTCTTCTTTTCTTTCATAAAATTCTTCACCGTTGAGTCGGTAAAAATGCAATACTTTATCGGAAGCATTTTGATTTTTCTTCCCGTCGGACTAATTTGTGCGCAGATTCTCTCTCATTTTTACGATACCTATTTTTCTCGTTGTATTTTTTATCTTTTCAATCTCTGGTTCGGAACTCTGACCGCACTCCTTACTTTTTTTATTTTGGCGTGGATAGCCACTCTTCCTCCCTTCAATGCTCCGCGTTTTGTATTGGGAAGCATCGTACTGTTCGCCTCTATCGCCTATACCTCGTATGGGATATGGAATGCCTACCATCCAGAAATAAAACATATTACCGTTACGATAAAAAATCTTCCGGAAGGGTGGAAAGGCAAAAAAGTCGTTCAGGCCTCTGACATTCATCTCGGATTTATTTGGAGTGAAGCTTTTTTCCACCGGCTTATTGCCGATATTAACGTGCAAAAACCGGAAGCGGTATTTATTACCGGAGACCTTTTTGACGGGACGGGAGACAAATTTGATTATGTCGCCAACGATCTCAGAAAACTTATCGCGCCGAAAGGTTCTTACTTTATCACCGGCAATCACGAGACGTATTTCGGCGTTGAAAAATCGTACGCGCTCCTTCAAAATTCCGGCGTCACCATACTTCGAGA
This sequence comes from Candidatus Parcubacteria bacterium, assembly GCA_026395595.1. Lineage (GTDB taxonomy): Bacteria > Patescibacteriota > Minisyncoccia > Phycocordibacterales > CAIJYI01 > CAIJYI01. The sequence continues at coordinate 94,503 of JAPLYL010000008.1, forward strand.
TGAAATGAAAAACGTAGACGGTCTGCAAATCGTCGGGATAAACTTTGAAAACAAAAAAGTGACGGATACGCTCGCAAAAATGCCAGAATACGACAGAAACGGTCCCTCCATTCTTCTCTATCATGAACCGGCAAGAACCGACGAAGCCAAAGCTTCGGGAATCAAACTCCAACTCTCTGGACATACTCATGCCGGGCAAATTTTCCCATACGGCTTTATTACCTCCCTCTATTATTCCAGTCTTGATTACGGATTACACAAATTCGGCGATTATACCCTGTACACTTCCAGCGGAGCCGGCACATGGGGTCCGGCGATGAGAGTCGGTACAAATTCCGAAATCGTCGTCATTACGCTTCAATAAAAAAAGAAACCGCCCCGATAGACAATCGGGGCGGTGTTTTTTAAAGAACCATATTAAATAAATAGCCGGTCAGGATAATACCAATACCGACAACACTAAAGTACAAAGCCAAAAGTTTTGGTTTTAACACATTACGAAGGATAATCATTTCAGGAAGAGAAAGCGCCGTGACCGACATCATAAAAGCCAACGCTGTCCCCATGGGCAAACCTTTTTCAACCAATGATCGCACAATAGGTATCGTTCCCGCCGCGTTTGAGTATAAAGGAATACCTATTAAAACAACAATAATTACGGCAAACGGATTACTTGCACTGGCATACGTAGAAAGAAACCCTTCAGGCAAATATCCGTGAATTCCCGCACCCAAAGCGACACCAATGAGAACATAAGGGAAAATTTTTTTCACTAAATCTTTCGTGTAATAATAAGATGAAAATAACCGTTGTTTTACTGTCAATTTTTCTTCCCATTCTTCTCCTTCCGATTTGAATTCCCAAACATATTCTTCAACTAAATGTTCCAATTTCATTTTTCCAAAAATAACCCCTGCCACGATAGAGAGAAAAATTCCTGAAATTACATACAAAAGCGCGACTTTCCATCCGAACATCCCAAACAAGAGAACAACAGCAATTTCATTCACCATTGGTGCAGAAATCAGATAAGAAAAGGTGACGCCAAGGGGAACCCCAGCTTCCAAAAGTCCAATAAACAGAGGAACGGCGGAACACGAACAAAAAGGAGTAATAACACCAAGTAAAGAGGCGAGGATATTACCGACAAAGGAAAATCGGTTGGAAAGCATTCGTCTTATTTTTTGTGCAGGAAGATATGACCGAATAAGAGTAATAACAAAAACGATAACAGAGAGAAGCAATCCTATTTTTATGCTATCGTAAATGAAAAAATGAAGGGAGGTATACAAGACATCGTTCGGAGAGAGAGTGGTAAAAGCCAATAACCAATCCGCAAATTTTTCTACCGGATAAAAAATAGACATGATATCATTCCTTATTGGTTATCAAGAAGTATTTTTTTAATTTTCTCTTTTTTAACTTCTTCCGGCTCAAGATCAAATCCTATCATCACCGCTTTTCCTCGGATGGTAATTATCGGGGTTTTTAAAACCTTCAGTTTTAAAACTTCTTTAATGTCGGGAACGTAGATAATTGACTCCGTGATTCCGACTTCTTTTGCCACTCGAGAAACAAGGTTAAACAATTTTTTACATGTCGGACACCCGGAACCAAGGACTTTAATATCCATCGGAGTTGTTTCAGTTTTTTTATGTTCTTCTGTCATTTCTTTCCCCTTTATAATTTTCTTAAAAAACCTCGCAATTCTGCAAAACTTTTTTTGTTCAAAGAATAATGTATCCATTTCCCCTCCCTGTGTGCGATAATAAGATTGCTTTTTCGTAAAGTTCCCAGATGATACGAAACCAGATTTTGCGGTAATTTCAGATTTTCAAGAATCTCACACACACACTTTTCGCCAATAGAAAGATATTGGATAATTTTTATCCTTTCACTCCCTCCGAGAACTTTAAATGTCTGCGCTATTTTTTTGTGGTTCATATACATATCAAAGAACTTTGATATGACTTATACTAGCACAATCGTTTTTTGTGTCAATAAAAAATCGGCGACCCGTTTGAGGGTCGCCGATTGCGTTTTAACTTTGTATCAATTTAGCCGAATAATCTATCGGACCGACGTCGCGGATAATACATCTTGGAGAGCTCCATGTGTTGATGATTGCTTGCGGAGTACCGATACCGGCGCCGCGAGGATCGCCACAGGGGCCGAACCAATGATTTTGAGGAGCGCCGGTTGTGCGAGCGCGCATGCCCGCATAGGTCGTTCCGTTCACAGTTGAACCAAGCACACGATTGATAAAAACGGGGTCATCTGAAACCACAGCTGCGGTCAAATGATTTTCCATACGATCACAGGCTTCCAGTACGTATTCAGTATCTCTATTTTCATAAGAAGTGACCAACTGAAACGGACCAAAAACTTCGGTCGTCGCAGTATTCCAATATCTTGGCAATAAAATTTGCTTAAGCGGGACATATACCGCCGTCGGTTCTATCGCGCCATAACAATCCGGAATAGTGTGATTTATAAGAGGTTTTCCGCCGAACAGAAGTCTCGCTCCGGGAATTTCAAGAAGCTTGTTCATGTGGTGCAACATCTCTTTCGTCTTCCACGTAAGAACCGGGCCAACGGTGAGGTCGTGAAGATTCCGCGAATAAGCTAAGGATTTTAATTTGGAAAAAAGACCGCCATCCACCCAATTGTTATGAGCAAAAAGGATGGAAGTCGCCGAGCATTTTTGTCCGCTTGCCGCATACGCATCTTGGTCGCATTGCCAAGCAACATAATCAAGATTTTCTTTATTGAAATCCGGACCGAGAATTTTCCAGTCAAAACCGGCATCTTCAATGCGCACTTTTCCGCGCATAATCTGTGAAATTTCTTCCGCAACGTTGCTTGAACCGGTGAATTGAACGAGACGGATAATATCTTTTCCTTGTTTCAATAATTCGTTCATCACGGAACCGCGACAGTGGATAAGGTCAACATCTCCCATCGGCAAACCGCAAAAGTGAAGCAGGGCCAAGAATTGGTCAATAACCACACTCACGGTCGTCGCCGATTTAATGAGCGGTTTATTGCCCATATAAAGTGCGCCCATCAATTGCAAGACGGGAATTTCCATCGGAAAGTTAAACGGCGCGATAATTACCGCGGAGCCATAGGGCCACTGATAATCCTGCGGTTGCTGTCCGAAGTGATCACCGGGGGTTGTCTTCCCCGTCGCCAGAAACCGCACTTGGTCTCCGGAAAAGTTTTTCAAAAATTGTTTCGTTACGACGACTTCGCCACGCGCTTGCGCGTACGATTTCGGCATTACGCTTTGGATAAGGCGAGTAAAGTACCCCTCAACAGCAGAATCTTCCAAAGCCATTGCCGCCTTAAAAGAAACTTCGCCGAGCATTTTATAGCGCTCAACATTTTTTATCGGATTATGTAGCCCGCTTTTCGGACACTTCGCCAACGACTCCAAAAATGGCGCAATTTCGTCCGCTTGAGTATCGGGATATTCCAACAGTGGCGTTCCCTCAAGCGGGTTTATAAGTACAGCCATTTTCGCCGTATTCACATATTCCCCGCCGACGATGTTGCATAAATGTTTTTGGTCGTCTTTCAATGCTTCTAACAAGTCTTTATACATCAGATACTCTCCATTTCTCGCCTGCCATAGCCTCTGGCAAAGGCGGGTTTTTTGTTAAAAATCAATCCGTGCTTATTCTGCCTAATTTTGTCATAAATGTCAATAAAAATCGGGACTTTTTCGTGCTATAATACCAGCGGAAAAACACGAAGAAGGAGGTCTTTATGAAACCCCTCAAATACGCTATTTTGGCAGTTCTATTTCTTTTTGTCAGTTGTAAACCTCCGCAACAAGCAGACCCGGGCGGACGATGGCGCGGGTATATGGATCGCGTCGCTTCAACGCAAAAAACGGGAGCGAGCGTTCTCATTGATTATGAATGTGATAGTTCGTGCCTTATTCTTCTCTCTTCCGGACCTGGGCTTCGTATTTCAAAAGACGCCAAGTTCGGTGTTCACGAAACGAGATATGTTCTTCCTCACTCCGAGTACTTGGACAATACCAGCAAAAGAAGTGAAGTCGGCACCAAACTTTTCAAAACACTGCTTCCCGAATGTCACGATTTATTCGTGGCGTTTATTGTCGTTTCCTTTTTTCTTATTGTTTTTTTCTTTTCCCTTCGTGTTATCGTATGGTATTTTCCACCAACACTTCCGTTGCTTCTTCTTCACTAATCAGACGCTTGTGCTTCCAGTCCCCTTTTAGGAACCACACAACAGCCAAGAGCGCGGTAAAAACATACGAAACGGGAAATGCCCACCATATCCCGATTTCATGAAGGGAGGTATGTTTGGAAAGAAGATAGGCAACGGGGAATTGAAAAACCCAGAGAGAAACGACGGAAAACAAAAGAGGAACCATCATATTTCCCGAAGCGCGAAACACTCCGGAAAGCGACATCTGTAAACCGAGGAAACCGAAAGTGAGAGCGATGATGCGCAAAAAAACCGCACCCTGCCCTATCACCTCGGGATCGTTCGGAACAAAAAAACTGACGAGACGCGGAGCAAAAACAAAACAAAAAATTCCGACGACCGTGAGAAAAACAAAAGAAATAAACGCACCCAAAATAGCAGTATCATGCGCGCGTTTTATCTTCCCCGCCCCGATATTATGTCCAACCAAAACAGATGTTGCCACGGAAAGCCCAAGCGCCGGTATGACCACTACCTGCAAGATATTGGAACCGACCCCATACACCGCCGTCACGACCGTACCAAAGCTGGTGATAAGGAACGTCATCGTCAGAATCCCAAAAGAACGAATAGATTGTTCCAGAGAGGCAGGAACGCCGAGAAAAAATAATTTTTTTAAGAAAATCATATCGGGAACAAAATCAGAAAGTTTAAGACAGATAGTGTAATTCCCTCGGAAGAGAAGAAATATCCCGATAAAAGCGGCAAGTGTTTGAGTTCCAAAAGTCGCCATAGCGGCACCGGCCACACCCGAGGCGGGAATGTTTTTCCAGCCAAATATAAAAAGCGGATCCAGTAAAAAATTCAGCGTCGTCGTTCCGATAATAATGATCATAGGAACTTTCACTTGCCCGATACCCCGCATAACCGATTGAAAAGCAGTAAACCAAAACATAAACGGCAACCCAAGAAAAAGCACACGTAAAAAAAGAAGGGCGTTCAAAAACACTTCAGGAGAAACCCCCATAAGTTTCAATAAAACAGGAGAAAAAAACCAGCCGATAATTGCAAAAATTATGGAAGCAAACGTCACCAATACCAAGGTTTGTGCTACCACATGATTCACTTTTTTGTAGTTGCGCGCTCCGGCATATTGCGCGACAAGTGCCGATCCTGCAATAAGGAAACCGGTAACGATAGAGATGAGAAGAAAAGTAATAGGAAAACTGATAGAAACCGAAGCCACAGCATTCGCACCCAAACGACCTACCCAAAAAGCATCAGTGAGTTGATACGCCACTTGAAGAAGATTTATGCAAACAATGGGTATAGCAAGCATCGTCAAAGATCGGGCAATAGAACCCTCCGTCCCGCACCATTCTTTTGTTTTTGTTATCGGTTCCATATAAAATAATATCGCATTGCAAGGGTAGTCCTTAAGGAGGTGAGGAATGGGTTGGGGCCCATTCCGTAAGACCTTTTGAGAGATTTTATGAGGTACGAATAAAATATCCAAAAAGTGTACCGTCCATGTAATGGAAGGAGCGAAGCGCAATGACGGGGAAAGGACTGCCCTTGGGGTGATTTCACTTTGAATCTATTTATAAAATACGTTATACTACGAAATATCTTATAAGTATACCCTTTTATCTCTATGAACAACATGGAAAAAACAAGCGTTCGTCCGAAAATATCGGAAAACGACAAAAAAATACAAGAAAATCTTATCTCCGCTTTTGAAGAAAACAAATGCCCTTCATGTGGTAAAGACATCGGTCTTTTGGGAATTGAAAACTGGAATGGTTTTTGCGACGAAGATTGTTTCCAAAAATACAAAGGAGGGGACCAAAATCTCGCTATGGCCGGAGGAGAATACGATTACCGAAAATCCCTCGCCAGAGATGCCGAAAAACTCGGTATGGACGTAAATGAATACAAAAAGCTCAGAGAAGAAAAGAAACTCTCGTTTGCGGAAATACAAGACGGAATAAGAAACGAAGAACAGCAAAAAATGGCCGCATAAAAAATAACTGAAAAAAAACGCCCCGAGCAATCGGGGCGTTTACTCGTATTATTGAGCTAAACTTTTTTCAATTTTTTCCATCGTTCCTTTTACTTTTTCCATGGGAACTTTCAGAAGTTCTTCTTTCAAACGCAAAAGTTCCGTTTTCATCATTTCTTGAAGTCTTGGAATGTATCGTTTCCAATTAGTCAGAGATGAAACCATTCGCGAAGCGACAATATCATTCTTTGGAGCATAGCCTATAAGGAAATCGGTCAAGAACGCATACCCTTCTTTCGTATGGAAATGTTTAGCATTCCCTCCGGCAAAAGCGCCGACCAAAGCCCGTACTCGATTCGGATTATTGATGTCAAAATCCGGATGATTCATCAGCGCTTTGACACGCCCTATCGCGCCCTTTTCCTCAGAATATGCTTGTACAGCGAACCACATATCAGTGACGTTATTATCACCCTTGAATTGTTCATAGAATCTATGAAGTGAATCTGAGGCAGAATTGGAAAATCCATATTTTGCAACACGATCAACCAAACAAGAAAGCGCCGTATATTTATCTGACATACCTTTCGCACGAGCATATTGTCCAAATATCCGAACCTCGTTTACATCAAGTTCCGTCAAATAGCCAAGAGCGGTATTAGCAACCGAACGTCTAGCTACCGATTCCGGGTCAAAAGAAAGTTCGGCATCAAAATCGCTCCGATTTTCCTTGTATAAGCGTTCAAATTCCTTGCGGTACATTCTCGCTAAAACACGATAAGCAAAAGTACGCGCTTTATGAATCGCGTGAGGATCAACTTTTTCGCTCATATTAGAAAGTGTTCTGGAACCCGGCAAACACATCATTTCTGCAAGCAAATTCTTATCAATACTCTTTTCGCGGAGTATGGAACCGAATGCTTGTATAAAACTATCTTCCAAAACAAGCGTTCTTCCAACTTTTGCGTCTTCCACAAGTTTGAGCAATACTTGCGCGCCATAGGTTTGACTCGCATCCCAACGAGCAAACAAACTCGTGTCATACGCCATCAAGTGCGCTAATTCGCCGCCCGCATATTCATACTTCACTTTAACCGGAGCAAAATTCCGATTCAAAGAAAGCACTGGTTTTTCCGAAACGCAAGCAAAAACAAATTCTTGTTCTTTTTGAGTAATGCGAAGAGTTCCATCATGGTAATCGCCGGAAATTGCTCTCGCGTTTATCTCGCCTTTCTTGCCGATAAAACCGACAGAAAAAGGAATATCAAACGGTTCAAGTTCTTTTCCTTCCTTCAAAGGAGTCGTTTCCTGCTTTACAAGAAGACGAAGTTTTTGCAAAGCTTCGTCATATTCTGAAACGATGGTCACGGTTGGCGTCCCCGATTGGGTGAACCAGTTACGGAATTGATACAGGTCAACATCATTCGCTTCTTCCATGCAACGCATTACATCTTCAATTCGGGTCGCTTGACCGTCATGGCGTTTTGCGTAAAATTTCATGCCTTTCAAAAAACCGTCCCGTCCGATAATGCCTTCCAGCATTTTGTACACTTCCGCGCCTTTTTGGTAAACCGTTGAGGTGTACATATTATTCGGTTCTTTAATTACCTCCGGGCGTATCGCATGACGATTCGGGCCTGCATCTTCCGAAAACTGTCCGGAACGAATACTGGAAACATCATCAATTTCTTTGCGAAGTCCCCAACCGCGATAATCCTTAGAAAAAAGGCAGTCGCGGCGAACTGTAATGCTTTCTTTTACTCCGAGTTCTCGCCAGTCAACATTGGTAATCCGATTTCCCGTCCAGTTATGAAAATACTCATGACCGATAACCCCTTCAACGTGTTCGTAAGTAGAATCAGCCGCTGTTTCCGGACTGGCAAGTACGCACGACACATTAAAGATATTCAGTCCTTTGTTTTCCATTGCGCCCATATTGAAATACGGGGTCGCGACAATTTTGTAATCGTCAACATCACACTCGTATCCGTACCAGTCTTCATCATACTTCATCGCGTGTTTGAGCGAATCCATCGCATGATGGCATTTTTCAATGTCTTTCTTATCGGCGTAAATTTCAAGATTTACACTGCGTCCGGACATCGCCAAATACGAATCTTTCAGTACTTCCAATTTTCCCGCCACCAAAGCGAATAAATAGCTTGGTATGGGGAACGGCAGGTCGTAGGCCTTCCAATGCGATCCGTTTTTTTCTCCTTCATCAACCAAGTTGCCGTTGGAAAGTATGACCGGATATTTTTCTTTGTTGCCGATGATAGTGGTGCGAAATGGCGCCATTACTTTCGGCATATCAAGGTAAGGTACGATCTTGCGAAATCCTTCCGGTTCGTTTTGAGTCAGAAGCATATCGCCCGCCGCATACAACCCTTCACCGGTCGTATTGTTTTTCGGGTCTATCAAAACAACGGTTTCCACTTTGCACCCGTTGGGTACTCCGTGGAGAATAAGCTTGTTGCCGGTACGTTCGTGCCGAAAAACCCACCCATTTATTTTAAGACTTAACAGCTTCACTTCAGGGGCCAAATCCAAAGTAAGCGGAGTATTATCCGCCACTTTTGGATTTCGCCGTATCCGATAAGTCGCCGTCACCTTTGTTTCATTTTCGGGGGTTGCGTCAAGTTCAAATCGTAGATCCACTCGCCCTATGGGGATATAATCCGCTTCAGGATAGTGTTTGTCTAGTTCGTGCGGTTTGCGCGGTTCGTTCATTTTCTTCTCCTTTCAGGAAAAAGTAATTTCAAGGAAAAACCTCAAAATGAAGTTTCTGTGCCTACAGTACTATAAAATGACAAAAAGTCAATACAGGCTTGTTACCGAAAAACCTCTGTGATATAGTAAACATACAATTTAATATCCAATGGCCTAAACCGTTAGCATTTTGCTACGGCATGGCCGATAATCGTTCCACACAAAAAACCCGTTATCAGGGCGTGTGGAACGTTGCGTGGGGAAACTCACACAGGGGCTTCGGCCCTCCTGGTAGCGGGTTTTTTGTACCCAAAAAAACAGCGCGCCCGGGAAATTTATTCGTTCATTTTTTTATAACATGAAAAAAGAACCGATCATTTCCTTCCAAGGGAAAAACGCGAACATAGAACTTTTTGAGACGGAAATAAAAATAGGAGAAAAGCATATCGCCATAAAAGATATTCTTTCTCACAAAATAAAACAACCCAAGAAAACCTGCGGTTTTCTCCATTTTTCTCTCGCGGGAAATCTTCCCTCTCAGAAATGGACTCTCGGCGACGAACCGGACGAAAACACGGTCTGCTTTACCACTGAAGAAGACCACCAAAAAGCGCAGGAGATAGTAAAATACATCACAAAAAGTAAACGCTAAAGAAAAATTATTATGACGAAGAGCGCCGTCTTTCTATTTTATTATTTCTCTATTCTGTTATCATAGAAAGATAATGGCCACCAGCAAAAAAGAAGAAAATTGGCTCCTCAATGAGAAGTACCAAGGAAAAGAATGTCCCGAATTTTTTGAGGATATAAAAAGAATAGAAAACGGCAAACCGATTGATTATGTCATCGGTTTTACAGAATTTCTCGGCGCAAAAATAGACCTTTCTTTCCACCCCCTCATCCCTCGCCAAGAAACCGAGTACTGGGTAGAAAAAGCCATAAAAGAAATGCCCGCGGAAAAACTTCAGGTATTAGATCTCTTCGCCGGTTCCGGTTGTATCGGTGTCGCCCTTCTCAAAAATCTTCCCGACATTGCTGTTGATTTTGGAGAAAAAGACCTGAACCTCATACCGCAAATAGAGAAAAATCTTGCAATAAACAATATCGCCGCTGAAAGAGCGCGTGTTTTTACCACCGATGTTTTTTCATATCTCCCGCCAAAAAAGTACGATTATATTTTCGCCAATCCTCCGTATATTTCCAAAGATAAAAAAGAGCAAGTAGCAGACTCCGTTATGAAATACGAACCGCATCTCGCCCTCTTTGCCGATGACGACGGACTCTTTTTCATAAAAAAATTATTGAACGAATCTCCCAATTTTCTCTCTCCAAAAGGAAAACTCTTCATAGAATTTGATGCATGGCAAAAAGAAAAAATTGCGGAACTTATCAAAGAGTCAAAATTCCAAGGCGAGTTTCGGAAAGACCAATTTGATACATGGCGCGTTATCGTATGTACCCTTTAGAAACTTAGCGGTGAGTCCTCCCTTTGGAGGTTCCACCGCCAAGTTGCCGCCAAACACTATTTAAAAACAATATGAAAAAAATACGCTATATTATTATATTTATACTTATTCTTATCATCAGTCTTCTCTTTTTCTTCTGGCCGAAACAGGCGGTACAGAGAGACCTTTTTAGCTCGCCACAAAAAGAGAGGGGTATATTCTCCAACTCTCCTCCAAGAACTCCGCAAACCAAAGAAATCACCTATACGAACGAGGGTTTCAGTCCTACCGTTCTTTCTATAAATGCAGGAGACACGGTCATTTTCAAAAATAAAAGCAAAAAAAATTTCCAACCAAAAAGCGATAAAAATTTCGAAGCCGAAACCCCCATCGCAAAATACAAAGAATATCAATTCACCTTCCAAACCTCGGGAGAATACGGCTACTACGACCAACTCGACCAATCCAAATTCGGCGCGGTGGTAGTGAAATAAAAGGGGTCAGGTACCTTTGTTTTGCCTTCCTCTTTTTCGTATTGTTGCAAGAAGTCCATGCCTGTTTATCATTTCATTCGTCCACTCCGGTGTACCAAACGGCTTGCCTCGATTTACCGAATAGCGGACAGATTCTTCCTCTTCGCATGTTTGTGGAAGATTCACAAAAGAAATATAATCCTTGGGTTCGGCAATCGGCCAAGGAGACAAAAGATCCGTTTGCTTATTTTTCAATCTTTTGTTTAAACTTGAAAAATCCCAATTTTGCGCTTTCGTAACCAACTTTGCGCGAAGTGGATTTCTCTCAACATACCGGATCACCGTTAAAAGGTGATCGTCCCCTTCTATCCCAAACGACTTGTATCTTCCCTGATACAAATGCCCGGTGCCAACAGTTTTGTTTTTTGTATGCCAGCGCTGGGTGTGTGTTAATGTAATCCACTGCATAAATTTCTGAAGGTCTCCGTCGAGATAAGGGTAGAGAACGAGATGAAAATGATTTGGCATCAAGCAATAGGCAAGGATACGCATTTTGTATTTTTGTTTTGCTTCTTCAAGAATGGTTTCAAACAACTTAAAATCATCTTCTTCAAAAAAGATCGGGAGACGTGCGTTCGCGCGATTGATGACGTGATAAATTTCTCCGCCAATATCTACTCGCGGTAATCGTGGCATTTCAAAATTATATCATATCGAATTTTTTAATCAAAGGTACCTGACCCTTTTATTATCAAAAAAGTCTCGCTCCCTGCCTGTTGGCGGATGCGAGACCTTAATAAAAACTAGTGATTCATTTCATCATAATCACAACCGCTATGATGGACGGGGGGTCTTTCTGTTTTGATCATCCAAACAACACCGACGATCAAAGTAAAAATCACCAACAAAAAAATAATAGTAAACAAATCAAACCTCTGGGTTTTCCCGATAGACAAAAGTAACAAATTTAACTGTGTGTAGTATATCACAAATAAATTTTCTTGTCAACACACCTCCCGTCTGTTATCATTACCAAATGACTCCAGAGTCGCTTATTGTTGAAACCTTCCGTCTTTCTCCTCTGCAAAAAGCCGCACTTGCTCGGCTTAATTTGCATACCATTTTAGATCTTCTATATTACTTCCCTACCCGTTACAGCAGTATCTCAGAAATAAAAAACATTTCGGAACTCATTATCGGTGAAAAAGCTGTTATCTATGGACAAATTTCCAACCTCAAAACTGCCAAAGGATTCAAATCAAAAATGACCTATGCGGAAGCGACCATTGAAGACCGCACGGGAAAAATCAAGACCATCTGGTTTCGTCAGCCGTATATCGCCAAGATGTTCGGAGAGGGAGATCTCGTCAAACTTTCCGGAACGGTTTCCGACAAAAACGGCGCCAAATACCTCAGCAATCCGGAAATAGAAAAAACCAAAGATCTGCCGATAGACGCGGGAAATTCGCTGTTCAAAAATACCGATCAGATCGGCGCGGTTTCCTATCCCGTGTATCCGGAGACGCAAGGCATTACGAGCAAGTGGATCTACCACGCGATAGACAAAATAATAAAAAATGGAACGATTGAAGCTATCGTTGACCCGATACCGCAAGAAATTCTTGAAAAATACCACCTCCCGGCGCTAAAAACAGCACTCGTCTGGGTGCATATGCCAAAGGAAGAATCTCACGGATTGATCGCTCGCAAACGTTTTGCTTTTGAAGAAATTTTCTTTATTCAGCTCCTCCGCCAAAAAGCAAAAAAAGAATACGAGAAAAATAAATCGTTTTTCGTGCATGCCAAAGAAGAAGACGTGAATGACTTTATTTCCCGTTTCCCTTTTCGCCCCACAGACGCTCAAAACAAGGCGATAGAAGATATTTATAAAGACCTCCGTTCCGAAAAGCCGATGCTCCGCCTTCTTGAGGGGGATGTGGGTTCAGGAAAAACATTCGTCGCCGCCGCCATTGCTTATGCCCTCACACAAGAACGAACGCAGGGTGAATTTACCAAACTTCAAACCGCTTACATGGCGCCGACCGAAATTCTCGCCACCCAGCTTTTTGAGAATTTCATCAAATACTTTTCGCATTTACCCGTTACTATCGGTCTGGTAACCGGTTCCGGCTGCAAAAAATTCCCGTCAAAAGTTGATCCGACCGGTTGGACAAACATTTCAAAAACACAGCTCATGAAATGGGTCGGGGGCGGCGAAGTAGACATTCTCGTCGGCACGCACGCTATCATTCAAAAAAGCGTCAATTTCAAAAATCTCGCTTTCGCCATCATTGACGAACAGCATCGTTTCGGTACCGCTCAGAGGATGAAACTCGTCAAAAAAGGCCAGCCGGTTCCCCACTTCCTCTCCATGACCGCCACCCCCATACCGCGAACGCTCGCCCTCACTATTTACGGTGACCTTGACCTCACTCTTTTGGATGCCATGCCTCCGGGAAGAAAACCGGTCATTACCGATATCATCTACGCAAAAAATCGCGACCAAATGTACGAAGACATCCGCAAAGAACTCAAAACCGGCCGCCAAGCCTACGTTATTTGTCCGCGCATTGACGAACCCGACCCCGAAAAAGAAATGGCGCTCCAAGCAAAATCAGTAAAAGAAGAAGCAAAACGCTTGAAGAAAAACATTTTTCAAGAATACGAGATTGATATTCTGCATGGAAAAATGACACCGAAAGAAAAAGAAAGCATCATGGCGAGCTTTGAGAAAAAAGAAATAGATATTCTCTGCGCGACTTCCGTCGTGGAAGTCGGTGTCAACGTCCCGAACGCCACGATTATCATTATAGAAGGAGCCGAACGATTCGGCCTCGCCCAGCTCCACCAGCTCCGCGGAAGAGTCATCCGAAGCAATCACCAAGCATACTGTTATCTTTTGACGGAAAGTTTCGGTCAAAAAACAAAAGACCGACTCCACGCGCTCAAAACCGCCAAAAACGGTTTTGAACTCGCCGAGATGGACTTGGCTTTGCGCGGCGCCGGAGAACTCGGCGGCAAAAAACAATGGGGTGTCAGCGACCTCGGAATGGAAGCGATCAAAAATCTAAAAATGGTAGAAGCAGCACGATTTGAAGCAAAGGAAATGTTAAAAAAGAATCCATCGCTCAAAAAATATCCGCTTATTCTCGCAAAACTGGAAGGAAAAGAAACCGTAAGCCATTTTGAGTAAGTTGACATGTAACATATCCAATGCTAATCTTAAAAAAGATTTTCAGATAGAACAAAGAAGGTTCAATATGGAAAAAATAAGCGAAGAAATAAGAAAACTTGAAAAAGAGATTGAAGAAAAAACAAAACCCATTGAAGATTTAAAAAATGAACTTTTACAGAAAAAACGTAAATTACTGAAAGAGTATCCGAAAGTAAAATTCAAAAATTTACGACCGGGACAAAAATTCAGATTACTCCACGAGGGCAGCCCTTTGAGTATGAAGGCCTACATCCCCGAAAAGTCTATGAAGCAAATGGGGTTGTATCATGAAGTATCGTGGCCCAACACATCCCCCGACACAGTAGTATTGGAAGGCGAAGACATAGGAAGAATAATACAAACTTACTCTGATATCGTCGCTCTTATTGAGTAATACAGATAATATCCCAATCCAGCCCGTCGCTCTGCGATTGGCTGGTTTTTTGTACTTGCTTTTTATATAACCAAAGTATATCATATAGTTATGAAAACATTATTGAACATAAAGATTGATAGTGCGATTAAAGAAAAAGCAAAGGAGACGGCGAGGGATTTGGGTATGCCATTAAGCACTATATTGAATGCCTACATTCATCAACTCGTCCGCAGTCGTGAAGTATACTTTACCTCCGCCCCGCGCATGACGCCGGAACTGGAAAAACTCGTCGGGGTCGCGAAACGCGATTTTCGCAACAAAAAAAACATCGCAGGACCATTTAAAACCGGCGCAGAAATGGACGCCTATCTGGACGCCATTTAATCTATGGAAATTTTTCTTCACAAACATTTCCTCAAAAAATATCCCGACCTTAAACCGGGAGAAAAAACACGGTTCAAAGAACGGCGCGAACTTTTTCTTTCCGACCCGTTTCATCCGATTTTAAACAACCACGCCCTTTCCGGAAAATATAAGGGACTGCGAAGTATAAATATCGGCGGAGATTTGCGTGCTGTTTATGATGCCATTTCAGACAATGCCGTGCTTTTTGTTGATATTGATACGCATAGTAAATTGTACGAGTAAGACAAACTCACTAAAAACAGAAGACGAAGAAACCGTGAGCCATTTTGAGTAGGGGGGGGGCACACATTGACAAAATATACAAATGTGATATACTTTTTGCAGTTATAACTCAACGAAAAAAGGAAAAGAAATGACCAATCTGTATGTAAGTCCGGATGATTACAAAAAAGTTAGAAAGTCTGATATCTCAAAAATTGAAACTTTTGAAGACGCAAAAACCGCTTTCTGTTTAAGAGAAAATATTCAACAGGCTCTTCAAGAAAACTGTGAACAACAAAAAGCAAGATTTGAAATGGAAAAAATATGTCAATTTATTCTTGACCATTATGGTGAAAATTTGGCTACGGTTGAATGGGTGTCCACTCATGCCGAATTTGGTAAAGCAAGAACGTTGGCTCATGAAATGTTGAGATAATAAACCCCCGTCACATCGCGCTTCGCGAGGTGACGGGATTTCTATATACTCGCATATTAAAGTATTGACAAAATATATACAATATATATACTTTACTTATGACTACTCAATTCATGTTTAAAATAGAGCCGAAGCTCAAAAAAGCGGCTATGAAAAAAGCAAAAGAGCAAGGAACCACCTTCTCTTCCGTTCTTAATTTTGCCGCAACCGCTTTTATAGAGGGACAGTTCAATGTTGGGCTTATTATAAACGAAGTACCGAATATTCGTACTCAAAAAATACTCCGACAAGCAAGTGAGGATTACCGCCTTGGAAAAAATATCTCCCCCGCTTTTTCCAATGCAAAGGACGCCATTGCCTATCTAAAGTCTCAAACAACGCATGCTCGCAAGGTTTCATAAAAAATTCGCCAAGCGACTGGAAAAACTTCCCCTAAAAATTGAAGATGCTTTTTACGCAAGACTCGAAATTTTTCTTGTGAATAAATTTGACCAACGTCTTAATAATCACGAACTTGAGGGCGAATACGCCGGATATAAAAGCATAAATGTTACGGGTGATTATCGCGCCATTTTCCAAGATTTTGGTGACAATGTTCTTTTTATTACCATCGGCACCCATAGCGAACTCTATTAAACAGCCCTTTGCTGTCTTTTTTGAATTTCTCTTGTTTTTTTATATTAATGTGTTATCCTCATACCAGTCCTGTTATTTTAAACACTCAAAAGGAGAACAACATGACTCAAGAAAAACTCGCATGTCTTGAATGCGGCAGTCCCGCCGAATGGATACGGTATACGCAATTTTCCGGCAATCATCCCTACTGCGAAGCTTGCGCCAAAAAAGAAACAGATTTTCCCGAAGGCAACGGCTCTTATTCCGATTGGGACAAATGGCCGCCCGAAGAAAACCGCAAAAAAGAAGATTCTACCCGTCTTCATCAAATAAGAAAAGAAATTTGCGAGATAAGAGAGGAGTCCGACGCAAAAATTGCTCTTCTTCAGAGAGAAGCAGAGCAAATCTTTGAAGAAGCCCCGACTTTTTGGGAGATTCCCCTCGGACAAAAGTTTATGTATGACCTCTATGGCCCGATATGCAAAAAGACCGGTGATTCCCGCGAAGCGACAATAGAAAGCGAACACAACAAAGGAATGCGCTTTCTTTTAAGAAGCACGGGCAAAGTTTTCCTTATAGAATAAAGGGATTCCCTTAAAAATGGATAAAACAATAAGTATGTATTTGGGGTATTTTTCCCCATATTATGCTTTTCTGTTCACTTTCGTTTTTTTATCTCTTACCGGTTTTCTGATAATTGCTTATGGATGGTCTTTTGAAGTTCTGTGTGTCGCTATTGCCGGTGCGGGCATACTTTCTTTGTATTTTATAAAAGGAAGAGAAAGACTGAGAGAATTGGTAAACAAAATGAAGAAAAACAAAATCTTTCTTGCCTAGCTAGTAAATCCGCCCGTCGCATGGTCGTCCATAGTCCGTTGTTTTTTAGATGCATGCGATCATTATCGGAAAAATCGCTCGTAAACATCATCGCCCCGCGCTTATGCGTCGGGGCGATTTTTTGTTGCGAAATTTAATATAAAAAGGGCCGCCAATAAAGACAACCCTTTGAACTCTTAATCTAAAATTTTATTTTTTTGGGAATAGCTGCGGTTGCGGTTAATTCCACCAGCGTATCTTCCGCGGGGTATTCCAGCGGAACTTCTGATACCCACACGAGCGTTCTTGCGGGAAGATTTTTTGTTTCTTTGGACACCATGTGTCCCGCAAAAAAATCTATATAAGCGGCACCGAAATTTTTTCTTGCCTCGGCTCTCGCTAGATGTTTCGCTTCCCCTGTTTCCTCAGCATCCTTCAAAAAAACTTTAATTTCAACAATACTGTTGATATTACCGCCAGCCGCTTTAACAACAGCCAAAATGTTCCTGAGCGCTTGAAATGTCTGTTGGTATAAACCGCCAGAAACGACAGGTTCATCTGGAACACCCGGAATGTTTCCAGTCTGCCCAGCAAGAAAAAGTAAATTGCATTTTTCCAGATCAACCAAAACAGCCTGACTGTAAAACCCCGGTTCCGGGGCATTCTTCGTAAATATGTGCTTCATGAGATATCTCCTCTTTTTTCAGGGTACAAATTACTTTTTTATGATATCATATTTGTTCAATACTGTCAAATCCATTGCGAAAAAACCGAAAATACGCTAAAATTCTCTGCATAACCAAAGTATGCACGCATAGCTTAATTGGTTAAAGCATTTGGCTTATAATTACAAACGAAGAACAAAATAAAAGAAAATGCACGCATAGCTCAATTGGTTAGAGCATTTGGCTTATATCCAAAAGGTTCATGGTTCAAGTCCATGTGCGTGCACAACAAAGTGCATTATCTTTTATTTTTTCTGAGTGCTGTAATTATACGAAGTATATCCAAAAGGTTCATGGTTCAAGTCCATGTGCGCCCACATTCAAAACAAAAGCGGCAAAGCCGCTTTTGTTTTTATATTTTTTATTTTACATCCGACTCCAATACCCTTTTCACCACCTTTCCCCATCGAGCGAGCGGTTCGTGTGTGAGTAGTGCAATGATCTCTTCTTTTTCGTATCCGGCATCCTCCATTTTTCTTACCGCACCTACACCGATTGTAAGGGTTTCTTTGTATTCTTGGACAAGCGTTTTTTCTACAACTTCTTTTGTTAGAGCGCGGATATCATCGCTTGATTTTAGCCACAAATACTCCGCTTTTCTCGGTTCTTCGAGGAAATCATAAATGCCTCCCTCTTCTTTTGGCATGTTCAATTCAACAAGCGCCATGTCTTCGTGCCCGTCCTTGTAGTGTGCAATCATTTCATCTTTTGCAAAGGCTTCGGCATTTTTCCGGAACTGGCGGAAAAAATTTATGAGTATCTTTTCTTTTTCTTCCATCGTTTCCGCGTCAAGAAAACTTTGACGAACATTTCTGACGTTGATCGGGTCATTTGGATCAAGCAGGTCTTTATCGAAAAGGCTATTTATTGCATGCTGTTCTTCATGAATAAAAATAACGGCGCTTTCTTCTTCTTTCGGATTTCTTCCGATTCCTGAATTGTTTTCAGCCATTACTACCCTACCAATTTCTGGATGAGACACGGAAAAAATATTTATTGCCTTGCATCCCATCGCTTCCGCTTTTTCCTCTTCGGTAAAATCCCGCTTTTTTCCGTGATGTCTTCTTTGGTTTGAATAAAAGACAGTTAAATAATCTTTAAAATCATAACATTTAAAATATAACGATACGGGTCCCGTCACTAATTCCACTTTTCCTTTTGGCGCTTCAAAAAAGAGCTCTTTGTATAAATCATTCGTATTCGGAAATTTTTGCCGGATATTTTCAATTCCTTTATACAAAAGACTATATCGGTCAAGAATTTTTGCAATCTCTTTTTTTTGTTGTTTATTCATCCCAAACTCTGCGCCGAGTTCAACCGCCATGTCATAGAAATCTTCAATTTTTCCGTTCGGCTTATTACGAATCTCATCAATAAGAATATCCTGCACGCGAGCCAAACCTACTTGTTGAAAGGCCAGTTTTTCTTTAAATTCAGCAAGCTTCTGCTGTCGTTCTTCTTTTGGAGCTTTCAGAATCTCTCTGACCGCAATCTCAGGGTCAAAAACTTCCCCATATTTTATCGGTGGCTGTTCCATAACGAATTTTTCTTCTTGCATAATACCCCCATTTTAGCATATTTTCCAAAGGTGTGCAGTCCGTCCGTTTAGAAATTAAAAATTGGAAATTAGAAATTAGAAATTAGAAATTTTTAGATTCGCCAAATATCAAAAAACAATGCGCTTTGTTTTACACAAAGCGCATTGTTTTCAAGATTTAGTATTCTAGTACTCTCTCATGCTTATCTGCGAGTCCACTTTCTTAATCAAATCAAGAACGACGGAAACGACGATGAGGAGAGCGGTACCGCCGATGGCAAGAGACTGGATGCCGGTCAAGCTTCGCATAATGAGCGGTAAGACGGCGATGACCGCCAAGAAAGTAGCGCCGACCAGAGTAACGCGAGAAACGATTTTTTCAATGTATTCTGCCGTGGTCTGTCCCGGACGAACCCCCGGAATGAAAGCTCCGTTTTTCTGAAGATTGGTCGCGACCGATTCGGGTTCAAACGTGATTGCCGTATAGAAGAATGTGAAGACAAATACGAGCACGAAGTAAGATATGGAGTAGAGCCACTGATTCTGTACAAAATTGAGAAGTGCTTTAGAAATCTTCAAAAGAACTTCTTGTTTGGAGAGAACAAGAACACTGGCAATGACCTGAGGGAATACCAACATGGACAAAGCGAAGATAATCGGAATGACTCCTGCCTGGTTGATACGGATAGGAAGATACGTGGAAATACCGCCGTATTGTCTGTTTCCTCGGACTTGTTTCGCATAGGTAATGGGAATAGGTCGTTCCGCTTCTGTGGCATATACCACTCCGGTAATAACAGCGATAGCGGCTGCAATAAAAGCGAGGGCGGTCGGAATAACTGAGGCATCAATAAAAGGAAATGACGAAGTCCCGTAGGCGGTCATAAATTGTCCGAATTGCGCAGGAAGAGCCACAACGATACCGGCAAAAATAAGTAAAGAAGTTCCGTTTCCTACTCCGAATTCAGTCATAAGCTCTCCAATCCATGTCAAAAGCATCGCTCCTGCAATGATAACCATTACGTTGGTTGTCATCTGGAAAAAAGAAAGGGGTGCGAGAATCTGCTGTTTTTCAAGAAGCGTCAAAAGGGCGTAACCCTGAAGTGCTCCGAGAGGAACAGTAAGGAGTCGTCCGTATTGAGTAAATTTCTTTCGTCCGATTTCCCCTTCTTCGTGATACATCGCTTTCAGTTTCGGGGACATAACCGTTGAGAGCTGCATGATAATAGAACCCGTGATGTAGGGTCCGAGTCCGAGCATGACAATGGAAAGCTGATTCAGACCGCCTCCGGAAAATACATTTAAGAATCCCAAGAACTGAAAGTCAGTGAGAAGAGTACGAAGTCTGTCTGCGTTGACTCCCGGAACAGGAATTGCAGAAAGAAGACGGAAGAGAAAGAATCCGAAGCCGACAAACAAAATGCGATTTCGCAGAATTCTGTCCTTAAAAACGAGTTCTATTTTCTCTAAAAAAACATTAAACATAAAGATGGTGTGACAATGGTTATTTATTTACCTTGCGTACTCTGTTTGAATTTACCACTCGAGTCATATGACACAAATAATTTCCAATATCCAATTTCAAATTTCAAATAAAATGTCCAATGTCTAAATACGGTTTCAACATTTAGATTTTCATTGGGAATTTGAAATTGGATATTGGAAATTTTCAAAAATCAAGCCTCTCTCTTTCGCTCAAAATTCCCGCATAAAGCGAGAATTTGAAGAAACATTTATTTTTCGGAAACGCTTCCTCCCGCTTTTTCAATTTTTGCTTTTGCGGAAGCAGAAACGGCAGAAGTTCTGAAACCAGTTAAGGCGAGTTTTTTAGTGAGTTCTCCAGTACCGAGGATTTTAACAATCGGCATTTTCCCTTTTTGAGCTTTAATGACTTTTTTCTCCACTAAAGTAGCAAGGGTTACGGAAGCGCCTGCGTCAAAATTCTTTTCGAGAAGCGCAATGTTTACGATAACCGGTCTCAAATTAAGAGGAACGACTGATCGCGCACGGTTTTTACCGTATCCGCGTTTCTTCGGAAGTTTTTTGATGATATCGCGCATTTCAGGACGCATTCTGTGTCCGGCGCGAGCTTTCTGACCTTTGGTGCCTCGTCCGGAAGTTTTTCCGTGTACTCCTCCGCGTCCGACGCGTCGGGATTCTTTATTGGGGTGCACCCTTTTAATGTTATGGATTTGCATGATAGTTTTTTATCTGGACTTTTTTATTCTTCAACAACAGGAACAATTTCCTCTACTTTAACTTCCGGAAGCTTCTCACCGCGAGGCAGAGAAAGCAGGGAAAGTGCGAGGATTGCCGCCTTTGCGTTGTTCAATTTATTCTTCGTTCCTGAACGGAGCTTTGCGGTAACGTTGGTAACACCGGCGAGGTCAAGAACGGAACGTACGGAACTTCCCGCAACAAGACCGCGTCCGGGAGCAGGCATGATAACCACGCGAGCGCTGGAATACTTGGCGGATGTCTCGTGAGGAACAGAACCTTCTTTGGTTCGGCGAACCGTAATCATATTCTTTTTCGCAGAAGTAACCGCTTTTTCAATAGCGAGTGCGGTATCACCGGCTTTTCCGATTCCTACGCCGACTTTTCCTTTTTTATCTCCGGCCACAACAACAACGCTGAAGCTGAAACGACGTCCACCTGCGACCACACGGGCCACGCGTCTGATATCAATTATTTTTTGTGAGAACTCTGAAGCGAATTTCCCCTGAGGTCTTTTCCCTCCGGTTCCTCGAGATCCGCCTCGGTTAGGAGCTCCGGCACCACCGGTTCCACCCTGAGATTTTCCGTCTCTCTGACCAGGACCCTTTGTCCAAGGTCCCGGACGCTTCCCTTTTTGATTATTTACTGGTGATTTTAGTTCCATGATGTATATAAATTAGAAATCCAAACCGCCTTCTCTGGCGCCTTCCGCGACCGCTTTTACTCTTCCGGCATACAAGTATCCTCCGCGATCAAAAACAACCTTTGAGATATTTTTCTCCTTTGCTTTTTTAGCGAGTTCTACTCCTATAGTTTTTGAACTTTCAATTTTTCCTTTCTTCTTTCCTTTCAACTCCATATCAGAAGCGGAAACAAGCGTCTTGCCGGCTTCGTCGTCAATGATCTGAGCGTAAATGAATTTATTGGAACGAAAAATAGAAAGTCGCGGACGTTCTACGGTCCCCAACACTTTCGCGCGAACGCGAGCATGTCTTCTGTCTCTTTTTTGTGTTTTTATTGCCTTCATGATTTTATGCGGTTTTCTTTCCTTCTTTTCTCTTCACGACCTCGTTATCATAACGAATTCCTTTTCCTTTGTACGGTTCAGGTTTCTTTTTGGCTCTGACGAGGGCGGCAAAAGATCCGACATCCTCTTTGTTAATACCTGAAATGGTAATGTTATTTTTTTCTGCGGTTACCGTTAAAGAAGCGGGGATGGCGATATGTACCGGATGTGAAAAACCGAGGCTCATAACGAGCTCCTTTCCAACAACAGCAGATTTGAACCCGACTCCTTCAACAATCAATTTTTTAGAAAAAAGAGTATTGACACCCTGAACCATATTTTTGATATGGGAAGCAACCGTACCCCAAAGGGCATGCGCAAAAATGGTATCATCTACCAATTGAACTTTAACTTCATTTCCATCCACAACGATATCCACTCCTTTCGCGAAGCTTCTTGAAAGCTGGCCGAGCGGTCCTTTTACCGTTACCACGCCGTCTTTAAGAGAAACTTCCGTTTTTGCGGGGATTGCTATGGGATTTTTTCCGATTCTTGACATATATTTTTACCAAATCTTAAATAGTGCTTCTCCGCCGACCTTGATTTTTCTTGCCTCGTTTCCTGAAAGAATTCCTGTCGGAGTGGAAAGTACAAGAGTTCCATATCCGTGACGTATCGGTTTAATATCGGTTACCGCAAAATACATTCTGCGAGAAGGTTTTGAAAGGCGATCTGCTCCGCTGATGCGGTGTTTACCGTCGGCAGTATACAAAAGGCCGATTTCCATTGTTTTAACAACCTTCTTCCCTTTCTTTGCAACGGACTCAATGTAACCATACTTAACAAGCGCGGTTGCAACGGCGTAGCGAAGTTTTGAATAAGGCAATACAATCGTACTTTTATGTACGGCTCCTGCATTCCTTATCTGGGCAAGCATGTCTCCTATAGGGTCTGTTACCATGATGATTTTCTTACTCCGGGTACTTTACCTTCATTGGCAAGTTCTCGGAAACAAATACGGCAAATTCCAAAATCGCGCATAAAAGCGTGCTTTCTTCCACAACGAAAACATCGATTAGAGATGCGTGTTGAGAATTTCGGTTTTTTAAGCGATCTTGCTACTACTGAAGTCTTTGCCATAATGCTCTTAATGTATAAATAATAGGTGTCTAAAAAATACTGCACTCTCAAGAAAGCATCTTCCTGAAAATCCAAGTGTTTCCATACTAGCAAGACGAGCCAGTATTGTCAATAACCCATTATGATTAAAGCCTCTTTTTTCTCGCCGTTTCTGAAATATGTTGACATGTAAATCTTAAAGTGTTATAATCTAACACGGCTTAGGCTTATACCGTACATTCACAATAATTTTCATTCAGAAAGGAGGTTCTCATGCTTCAGTGGCTTGAGAAAGAAGCTTGCGGTAAACAGATGGTCTATTGCATCATTCGGTTTGCTTTGATTAGTTTTGTCTTGCAAATAGCAGCTTTTATCATCGCGGCACTATTCACAATAGACGTATCTTCGATGTCAAAAAATATGGTAATAATAACGAATTACCGCATATTTTATGTGATGATTATCCCCATAATTATGGAGGAAACAGTCTTTCGTCTCTTTCCTGTTTTTCTTGCAAAAAAACTAAAATTTTCAAAAAAAGAAATACTCGTTCTTGTCGCGATAAGTTCGGCGGTATTCGGATGCCTGCACGGCAATGCCTATAACATTTTCTTTCAGGGAGTATCGGGATTTCTCTTTTCTCTCTTGTTTCTAAAATGTGGCGGGTTACAGGAGCATTACGGAAAAGCCTTTGTTTCTTCAAGTGCATCCCACTACCTGTTTAACTCTATCGTGAGTATTATGATTCTCTTATAACAAGATTTTAAGATAAGCAAATCGGCATCAGTATTGATGCTGATTTTTTTTATAAAAAAAGCGCATAGCGCTTTTTTTGAAATGTGATAATGTTCAATTTCTTTCATTTTGGGATGAGATGCGAAGTCAAAACTTAAAAAACAAAACGGGGCTGTACAAAAGTACTGCCCCGTTTTGTTTTTTAAGTTTTGGCGAGTAGATCGCCCAAAATGAAAGAAATTTACCAGCTGAAGTGTGCGAACGCTTTGTTGGAATCGGCCATTTTGTGGGTGTTGTCTCTCTTTTTGATAGCTTCTCCTTCGTTCTTACTGGCGCTGATCAATTCATCGGCGAGGCGGTTGGCCATCGGTGAACCTTTTTTACTGCGAGCGGCTCCCAAGATCCAGCGCATAGCGAGCGACAAACGGCGTTCAGCGCGGACTTCTCTCGGAACCTGATAGTTAGCTCCTCCGATTCGGCGTGAACGGACTTCCATGACCGGGCCGGCATTTTTCATTGCCATTTCAAAGACTTCAAGAGGGTCTTCGGTTTTTGCTTTTTCCTTTACGGCAAGCATGGCATCGTTAACGACTTTTCGGGCCGTTTCTTTCTTTCCGTCATACATCAAGTAGTTGACGAATTTTTCAAGGCGTACCGATTTATAGGTCGTATCCGGCTTGACGAGTCTTTTGTGTTTGAGTTTTCTTCGCATGATAGCTTATTTTTTCTTATTTTTTCTTACCGCCTTTACCTTTTGGTTTAACGGCCGGGCCTTTCGGTGTTTTTGCGCCGTAGAGGCTGCGTCCTTTTCTTCGGTTTTCAACCCCGGAAGCATCCAAAACTCCTCTGACAATAGTATAGCGAACTCCAGTCAAGTCTTTCACGCGTCCACCGCGGAGCATAACGACGGAGTGTTCCTGGAGGTTGTGCTTCATTCCCGGAATGTAGGCGGTGACTTCCTGACCGTTCGTCAAACGAACTCTGGCGATTTTTCGCAAAGCTGAGTTCGGTTTTTTCGGAGTCGTTGTTGAAACTCTGATACAAACTCCTCGTTTAAAAGGCGACGGTGAAAATGTCGGCTTGTTTTTGAGGGTATTGAAACTTCGCCCGAGAGCAACGGTTTTAACCTTCTTTGCGGAAGAAATTCTTCCTTTTTTTACTAGCTGTCTTATTGTTGGCATATGTAGGGTGTATCGTAATATATTGTGAGGAAAAATGCAAGGGGTAGCCGAAAAATCTTACATTCCGGTGATAAGATGAAGAAAGAAGGCAACGAGATAGGAAATGACATCGCCCATAAAAAGAAGGAAAAAAGCGATAAAAATAAGCCAATATCGTTCCATAAACTCCTGAACGTATCGCATATGATACGGGAAAAACGCAAAGAAAACACGGGAACCGTCCAAAGGGAAAATGGGGAGTAGGTTAACCACAGCCAAAGAAAGGTTAACGGTGACGATAATAAAGAGGATTTCCGCCGGAGCAGAACCAAGAGTGATTATTCCGCTTGCACCCAAACGAATGATTACGCCAAAAAAGACCGCGAGCAAGATATTAGACAACGGCCCTGCCACCGCAACCTTCGCCTCGCCCCATCTTTGATCCCTTAAATTATATGGATTATACGGTACCGGTTTTGCCCAGCCGAACGGCAAAGCGCCGTTGGAAGCAAAATAGGTAAGAATAGGAACCAACACGGAACCCACCGGATCCAAGTGTTTTATCGGATTTAACGTAAGCCTCCCCATCCGTTTGGCGGTATGATCGCCCAGTATATTCGCCATAAAACCGTGCGACACCTCATGTATCACCACGGAGAAAATAAGGACGGCTATAAAGAAAATAAAGTTTATCTCTTGCATAATATGAAATTTATGATAGCATATGGGGACTGAAATAAAAAGCAAAAAATACGTATATGGCAAAAGCATGTTTAATTTGTGATAAAACGTCCCTCATGGCTGGAAAATACTCCAACCGTGTTCGCGCCACAAAATTCAATCCGACAGGAAAAACCAGAAAATACCCTAATCTCCAGTGGGCAACCCTCACTGAAGGAGGAAGAGTAAAAATCTGCACCAGCTGTAA